>JAEUQX010000646.1 GCA_016788625.1 Anaerolineae bacterium | reverse complement strand
CGTCGCGCCAGAAATATCGTCCGGCTTGATCTTGCCGTCGCGCGCGCGGGCGATCATCTCCTTGTTCGTGGCGGCCAGCGTGCCCAGCGACACCTTGTCGGCGTCCTTCGCCACGACGTTGAGCAGCCCACCCTGCGGCAGTGCCACCGCCATGCCGACGTTGATGCGCTTGTGGCGCACGATCTTGTCGCCGTAGAAGTGCGAGTTCAGGTTGGGGTACTGGCGCATGGTCAGCGCCGCCGCCTTGACCACCAGATCGTTGACGCTGATCTTGTTCTCGTCCGGCAGCCCTTCGTTGAGCTGCTTGCGCAGTGCCAAAATCGGGTCCATGTCGATCTCGGTCGTCACGTAGAAGTGTGGAATCTGCTGCTTGCTCTCCACCGTGACGGCCACGATGCGTTTGCGCATGGTCGTCAGGTCGATCAGTTCCACGTCCGCGCCCTCTGGCACTTTGCGCGTCGGGGCAGGTGCGATACCCGTTTGTGCGGCGCTCGCGGCGGCGGGTGCGGCGGCAGCAGCAGGCTTGAAGTTCTCGACATCTTCCTTGACGATGCGACCACCGGGGCCGCTGCCTGCTACCTGCTCCAGGTTGATGCCGCGTTCTTCGGCGATCTTGCGCGCGATGGGCGAGGCCTTCAACCGTCCGTCATCCGTCACGCTGCTAGGCGCGCCGTTGGATTTGGCGACAGCCTTGCTGGGTGCGCCTGTTTCGGCAGCCAGCACGACGGGCTGCGGGACAGCAGCGGCGGGCTGCGCGGCTGCTGCGCTCTCCCCGGCAGCGCTGATCACGCCGATCACCGCGCCAGTCGTTAGCGTGTCGCCCGGCTGCGCGCGGATTTCCGCCAGCACCCCGGCGGCAGGCGCTTCGATCTCGACCGTCGCTTTATCGGCTTCCACTTCGGCGATCACGTCGCCAGCCTGCACGCTTTCGCCCACCTGCTTGAGCCAGTTGAGCAGCGTGCCATCCATCGAGAGGGTAATTGGGCTAGACATGCAGCACCTCTTTCACGGCACTCACGACTTTGCTGGTATCCGGCAGCGCCATCAGTTCGATGTCGCGGGCATAGGGCAGGGGGACATCCATCGCGGTGACCCGCTTGACGGGCGCGTCCATGTAGTCGAACATGTGCTCCTGGATCTGCGCGGCGATTTCGCTGCCGAAGCTGTAGAACGGCAGGCTTTCTTCGACCACCACGCAGTGATTGGTCTTCTTGAAGCTCTCGAATACCGTCGCCATGTCGAGCGGGCGCAGCCAGCGCATGTCGACCACCTCGCACTCGATGCCCTCTTTCGCCAGCTCGTCGGCGGCGTGCAGCGACCACTCCAGGCCGCGCGCGTAGGTGACAATCGTGCAGTGGCGGCCTTCACGCTTGATGTCCGCCTTGCCGACGGGCAGCACGAAGTCTTCGTCGTCCGGCACGGGGCCGGGCTTGGAATACAGACCGATGCTTTCGGTGAAGAGCACCGGGTTGTCGTTGCGAATCGCGGTCTTCAGCATCCCTTTGCCGTCGGCGGGTGTCGCCGGGCAGGCCACGTACAGGCCGGGGAAATGCGCGAAAATCGGCTCGGCGGTATGCGAGTGTGTCGCGGTGGCCTGGTCGCCCCAACCGGACGCGGCGCGTATCACCAGCGGTACGCGGAACATGCCGTCGAACATGTAGTGTATCTTGGCAGCGTGATTGATGATCGCGTCAATCGCCAGGAAGGCGAAGTTGATCGTCATCATCTCCGCGACAGGTCGCAGCCCGGCCATCGCCGCGCCGACCGCCACGCCCGCAATCGCCATCTCGCTGATCGGGGTATCGCGCACGCGCTTGGCGCCGAACTCGTCCAGCAGGCCACGTGTGACGCGGTGCGTCCCCTGCCACACGCCGACTTCTTCGCCCATCACGAACACGCGCTCATCGCGGAGCATCTCCTCACGCAAGGCCGCGCGCAAAGCCTCGCGCATCGGAAGCATCTTGACTGACATCACTCACTCCACGTATACGTTGTTAATCAGGTCTGCGTAAGTGGGGTCGGGGCTAGTGAGCGCGAACTCGACCGATTCCTCGACGACCGCATCCATCTCGCGCTCGATCTTCTTGATCTCCGTCGTGATGTTCTTGTACTTGTCCAGCAGGTAGCGCTCGTGAATCTTGAGCGGGTCACGGTTCTGCACCCATTCGCGCAGTTCGTCCTCCAGGCGCTTGTCGTAGCTGCGATCAGAGACGCCGTGCCCCTTATAACGATAGGTCATGGCCTCGATCAGCACGGGGCCTTTGGTGCGCGCGTGCGCCACGCCCTCGGCGACACGTTCGTAGACGGCCATCACATCCTGTCCGTCCACGCGCTCCAGATCCTTGATACCATAGCCGACCGCGCGTTTGTGCAGTTCAACCTGACCGCTCGAATCTTCGATGCGCGTGCCCATGCCGACCAGGTTGTTCTCGATAATCCAGATCACGGGCAAGTCCCAGATCGCGCTCATATTCAGCGCTTCGTGGAAGTAGCCATTGTTGGTCGCGCCGTCGCCGATGAAGCTGATCACAACATCCTGCTTGCCGTTGTAACGCGACTCCAGCGCGATGCCCGCCGCCAGCGGCAGATGCCCGCCGACGATGGCATAACCGCCCCAGAAGTTATGCTCGCGTGAGGCCAGGTGCATCGAGCCACCCTTGCCGCCGCTTGTGCCAGTCTTCTTGCCCATCATCTCGGCCATGATCGGCTTGGCGTCTACGCCGCGCGCCAGGGCGATGCCGTGGTCGCGGTAGGCCGTGATCACGTGGTCGGTCGGCCCCAGTGTCGCCAGCGCACCAACGCCAACGGCTTCGTGACCGCTGTAGAGATGTAGATACACCCCGGTGATTTTCTTCTGACGATACAGCTCATCGCACTTAGTCTCGAACTGCCGGATGAGGTACATCTGGCGGTACCAGTCGAGCAGGGTTTCTTTGTTCGGTGTTGCCATGTGTTTCCTCAAGGCATTAGGAAGGGCGGCCCGCATAATAACCGCATTCTAAACGAAATCAGTCGGGAAGTGTACCGCCAAGACCAGTGCATTTCAAATGGGAAAGGAATGGGTTTGTGCGTTATGGTTTGCCGCGCTTCGGCAGCCGCGCCCCCAGCCACCAGCCGCCCACCGCCGCCAGAAGAGCCAGCGCAACCACCAGGATAATCTCCACTGGCCCCAGCCCCGGCTCTGGCAGAACAGCGGCCTGCTCGCGCGAGACGGGCAGCGTTGGCGTTGGTGTGCCCGCCGCCGGGCGTTCGACCGTCAGCAGGATGCCAGCGGGGACTCCCAGGTCAGCGTGGTCGTTGTTGCCCAGGGAAGCACAGATCTGGTATGTGCCGGGTTCGAGGTCGATGATCGCCATCGGCTGGTAGACCATGCCGTGTAAAGTGCCGTTGACCCACAGATGCCAATGCCGTCCTTCGCTGGTGACATCGAAATTCGCTGCCTCGATCACTATCGTCACCGCCGTGCCATACACCACACCGCTCGCGGGCTGCACGATGCGCACGCTCGGCGCATCCGGGCCACTGGGCATCGGGCGGTCATCCGGCAGCAGCGCGCTGCACGCCGCGATGATGTCCGGTGGAGGCGTGGTCTCCTGTGCCGCCGCGTAATCGCCCCCCACGTACCCGATGCACATCAGCAATACCAGCGCCGCGATCCTTCGAGGCATGATGTTCCGCGTCCTTTCTGTTCAAATCGCCTGCATTATACGTCAGGTCACGAGTCGGCAGTTCGTTGTCGTCCGCGATGAGTCCCCTTGCCGCCAAGGTGAATGCTGGGTATTACAGCATGTCGCCAATGACTATCGACTCTCAGCTTTTTGACTGCTGAAATAGCCCGATTTATACAGCCCTTTAGGTTTCGTAAATTTCGTGAGATTTTCACGCGCAAGGGATTGCCAAACTCGATGAAGTTCCCTATAGTGTAAATAATTCGTTTTTATGCTTCATCAATTCTAAGTTGAGGGTAACGGGAATGTCTTTCAACTATCGTGAACCAGTCGTCCAGGATATGCAGCGGTCGTACACACGTCTGCTGGATTTGCACACAGCACTGCACCCCCGCGTTCGCACACATCACCTTGACTTGCATCCGCGTTGGCAGAAGTCCTCTATTATCTGCCAGCAGTCGGCGGCATCCACCGATCAGGCCGACTCATGGGTTCTGACCTACTTCCGTTCGCGTGAACAGGCCGAAGTGATTGAGCGCATGATGGGCAAGGAAACACACCATCAGGGCGTCGAACTCGATACCTACCGTCACCCCGTCATCGAACTGCGCATGACCCCGGATTACTTCGCGGTCGAATTAATCGTCTCGCCGGGCGCGTGGTGGGATCAGCAGAATCTGGTCGGCAAACTGGAGATCGCGCAGCACCGTGCCGCTTTCCGCAGTCTGCTGCGTGAACTCGACCCGGACTACCGCTTTGGCTTCTGGAATGGCACGCACCTGAGCGACATGCACCTGACTACCGCGCAGCTTCTCAAGGGGCGGATGCTCGATGACTGGATGAATACCTTCACCGAGGGCATGGACTGGCTGCGCATTGGCAAATGGTACAGCATCGACGATCCTATTCTTGAACCGACGACGATCATGGCCGAGGCCTTTGAAGTGGTCAAGGCGCTGCACCCGATCTACAGCTTCCTGCTCTGGACGGGCAACAACAACTTCCACAGCTTCTACGAAAAGCGCCAGCGCACACTGCGTCGGGCGTACAACTAAGATCTCGTCGGCGGGCTGGTGAAGGTTCGCCGCTGTTGAGGAACATTGAGGATGACCACAGTACGTTGATGTTCATCCTCTGGAATGGGTCTTCCGTAGGGGCGCTCAGCCGTGATGCCTACGCCACAAGCGTAGAGTCCGTGCAGCGCCCCTTTTTGCTGCCAGCGAAGCCCATGCGACAATTAGGCGCTTGAGTCCGCATACGTTTCACCTCGCTCTCTCGGTTTTCAGCAGGTGACAGCGCGCAGATCGATCACGGTCGCCGCATTGCCCGCACCAGCGCCGTCGCCTCGTCGGCCACCATCGCAAACAGCTCGTGCATTAGTTCATCGCGCACCTGATACAGCCCGCCAAAGTTGCCATCACCCAGCACTGCCCGCGCCGAATACACGGTGGTCAATTCGGTCGTGTCTACCACAGGCTTTTCGTCAATCGGGCACTCGGCCACGCGGTTGAAGGGGAAATTCTCGCCCCAGTTGGCATGGTTCAGCACCAGGTCGTGCCGAGCTTCAAAGTTGCGCACCGCCGGGCTGCGCCACCAGTCGTACCAGGTGATGCGAATCTCGCTGTCCTCCATGAAGTCGTGCAGGCGGGCGGGGAGCTGGTTGCCGCCGTGCCCATTCATGAAGAAGAAGCCACGAAAGCCCTGGTGCAGCAGCCCTTCGAAGATCTCCAGCATGACGAGTTCAAATGTGTTACGCGTCAGGCTGATTGTGCCGGGATATTCGGTGAAAATCTTGCTGAAGCCGAAGTTGAGCGGCGGGGCAATCAGTACCTTTTCGCGCTCGGCCACTGCCAGCGCCAGCCGCGAAGGAATCAGGATGTCGGTGAGCAGACTCAGGTAAGCGTGCTGCTCGGTCGCCCCGCTGATCAGGATGATCCGGTCGTCGGTCTCCAGATAATGCTCGACATCCATCCAGTTCAGGTCTTCTAGACGCATCGCCACGCCTCCTCAATAGCGCTTACTTGCGAACGAACCCACCTGCTGTTTTAACATCTTCCGTAAAGATTTGCTAAAAATGGCGTTAGAATGCTGTTTTGCCCTATGGTCAAAAGCGCAAAAGCGCTGTATTCTCTCAGTATTGACATGCGCGTTTGAAGGGGCTACAATGCCTCCCACTGAGGGCCTATAGCTCAGTTGGGAGAGCGCTTCAATGGCATTGAAGAGGTCAAGGGTTCGAGTCCCTTTAGGTCCACCATAATGCCGCCCTTTCATCCCTTGATGTCGACCTGACCGAAGGGATTTTTTATTCCCTTTCGCAGAAGAAAGGCGGACTGCTGTGGCAAAGCAAAAACAAAGCGCGCTGGACAAGCTGGGCAGAGGTCTGCGTGAATTGTTTGAGGAGCTCGAACGCTTATTGAATCCGCCACAGCCCAAACGCGCGCGCGTCCCGGTGCCCGTGCCTGTGCGCCAGCCGCAGCGCCGCAACCCCTACCAACGCTAGATACCAGCCCCGCTATTTCGCGAGCCTCCTGGTGAGGCTTGTTTTGATTCATGCTTACGATCCTGCTGCAGTACGCTCTCCGAAAAACCTACCGCGTTTCACGATCGCGCTGCTTTCGATAAATGCGGAATTTCATGCCGTCTGGATAGCTGTCAACATATTTGACGCTCGGATTCGACCACGCTGGTAAGACAGATGACGGCACACTTTGGGCGATGGGCGCATAGTGCCCAGGGAAAGCCTCTTCTGTGAGCTGTGCCATGAGGAAGCCGACCTCGATGAAGCATTCCTTCGCCAGTTCGTGCGGGATCATCAGTTGAATGAACTCCTCATGCTCAGTCGTGACTTTGATCCGCAGTTCCTTCAGCCGCTTAATCACCAGATCGCGCCGGGTTTCGTCATCGGCATTGTTGACACCAGCGAACAGCGGGACTTCAACACCCGATTCGTGCAGTGCGCCCAGTGCCAGCGAGACCATGTGACGTACTGAAGCATGTTTTTCGCTCGCGTACAGCTTCAATAAATCATCGAGTGCCCGCGCATCAGGGCTGAAACGCAGCTCGCGCGCGGCATTGAAACGCACCTGCCAGTCATCATGCTTCAGCAGTCCGAGCAGCGTTTTGAGGTCTACTGCATCCGGTTGAAAACGTGAAATGGTGTGCCAGCGTGGGTCAAGTTCGTCGCTCATGGAATGGTTCTCCTCATAGAAGATGCTTGTTGTGCCCATACCTCGATTCGACATATCGCGGAACTGGCAGAGGGTAACAAGCCGCTTAACGGGCGATTCAACCGCCATTAATTGTATGCGAAAACTGCTATCGTCGGGCTTGCCTGCGAAGGTGGTGGGTATTTGCGACCGCTGATTAAACGGCTGTGGCCTCTACGCGATGGTGGAGAGCCGATTGGCGGGCACGAGCAGGCTTCCCTCATCGGCGCGGGTAGGGCGCAGCGGGTATAGAATGCGTGCGGCTTCGGCCTCGCCCGCGATCAGGTCAGCCATCAACTGGCCGATGCCCGGCGCCATCTTGAAGCCAATGCCGCTCATCCCCGCAGCGACGAACAGGCCGCTGATCGGCAGAGGGCCAAGCAGGGGTTGGTTATCCGGCGTCATATCAGCGACGCCTGTATAACCGCGCTTCAGGTGTGCCTGTTCCAGAAACGGGAAGCGTGTCACGACCTTTTCCCAAACCTGGAAACCCATCTCCTGAGAGACGCCGGGCGGCGCTTTGCTCAGATCATGGACATCCGCGAAGGTATCCGCCGCGTTGTGCAGCGCCATGCCCATCAGGCACGAATCCTGTGCTTGTTCCGGGCGGATGTAGAAGTCCAGCACCCCATCAATGATGGAATGCCGCAGCGCCCCAGCAGGCGTGCCCAGATTGACGACGTAGTGCCGCAAAAAACGAACGGGTAAGCGAATGCCGAGCGGCTGCAACAGCGCTTCTACCCACAACCCGGTCGCCAGGACGACCACAGGCGCTGCGATCACACCCTGGGCGGTACGAACGCCGATTATGCGCCCTGCCTGTACCTCCAGGCTGTCAACGGCTGTGCTTTGTCGGATGACGATACCTGCTGCGCGGGCACGCTCAGTAATCCCATTCAGCGTGAGCACCGGGTCCGCGAAGCCAGCATCGGGTGAACAGTAGACCCCGGCCACATCATCTAGCTGTACATCGGGGATTTCCGCGCGGAACTCGTCTGGTGAGAGGATGCTGGCCGTCGAACCGGCATCCTGAGCGATCTTGACGGCGTTTTGCAGGGCGGGGAGCTGCGCCTGGTCAACGAAGAAGGCCAGCGGCAGGCGCACAAATCCGCCGTCACCGCCAAAGCGTTCCCTGAAATTGAGGAATACCTCGTAGCTGCGTCGCTGCAAGATGGCGGTGCTGCTGAAGAGCGAGAGCGGCTCGATACTGGCAACCGACTGCCCGGTGCTGCCCGCGCCCACGTAGCTGCGCTCAAGCACGCAGATACGCCCGAAGCGTCGTTCGGCGAGGTAATGCGCGATTGCCATGCCGATAATGCCACCACCGACGATGACCACATCGGCTGTCTCGGCGTTCACCTGTTTAGCCTTTCACCAGTTGATCGGTGTAACGATTGTGCTGCTCGATCACCCGGCCTAACTCTACATTGACAAGCTGACCTTCGCGCACGACGAAGCGTCCGTTGATCACACTGTAATCGACGTTGACCGGGGTGCACAGCATCACCGTCGCCAGCGCATCGTGCTGGTAGCCACCTGCGTAGCCAAGGCGATTCAGGTTGATGACGATGAAGTCAGCAGCCATACCCGGCGCTAAAGCTCCAACGTCATCGCGCCCCAGTACAGCGGCGCTGCCCAACGTACCAATTTCCAGCGCTTCACGTGCGGTCATGGCCGCCGGGTTGGCGGTTCCAGCGCGCGCCAGCATCAGGGCGGCACGTGCTTCGCTGAGGATATGCCCGCCGTCGTTGGAGGCCGAGCCGTCTACGCCCAGGCCAACCCGCACCCCATGCTTACGCATCTTGGGAATGGGCGCGATACCCACACCCAGGCGCATGTTCGAGTGCGGGCAGTGACACACGCTGGTTTGGGTATGGGCGAACAAGTGGATGCCATCATCGCTCAGGTGGACGCAGTGCGCGTGCCACACGTCATCGCCCACCCATTCGTATTCTTGCAGGTATTCCTCCGGCGAGAGGTTGAGCTGTGATCGCAGCAGGGTGATGTCGTCGAGCGTCTCGACAAAGTGCGTGTGCAGCCTCACGTCTCTATCGCCATAACTGCGCGCCAGTCGCGCTTGCTCGCGCATGAAATCGTGTGGGACGCTGAAGGGCGAACCCGGCGCGACGACGATGCGAACCATCCCGTAACGCTCGGACTCGTGGTAGGTGTCGATCAGGCGGATGCAGTCACGCTCAATGTGCGCTTCAGTTTCAACCATCGGGTCAAGGTGGTTGCCGCCCTTGATGCTGATGCTGCCGCGCCCCGGATGAAAGCGCATCCCGATTTCCTGGGCGGCACGGATTTCGTCGTCAATGCGGCTGCCATTTGGCGCGATGTAACAGTGGTCGCTGGTGGTGGTGCAGCCAGAGAGCATCAGTTCGGCCATCGCTGTCAGCGCCGAGGCGTAAATCATGTCGGGCGTGATCTTCGGCCAGAACGGCGAGATGCCGTCAATCCAGGGCAGCAGCCCCTGATTCTGCGAGGCAGGTACGGCGCGCAGCAGGCTTTGGAACATGTGGTGATGCGTGTTGATCAACCCCGGCATCACGATATGCCCCTGGGCGTTGAGCGTCTCGTCGGGCGTCAGGCCGTTGGCATCCAGCCAGGCCTGCACCTCCGCCGTGCTGCCGACCGCCGCCACTGCTTTATCCTGGACAACCAGCGCGCCGTCACTGATTTCACGGCGATCAGCGTCTATCGTCACCCGCAGGTGCGCGTTTTTGACGAATAAGACCGCCATGATTACCCTTTCACCGCGCCCTGAAGCATCGCGCGGAAGAACTGCCGCCGCAGTACGAAGAAGGTGATGAGGACAGGCGCGATGATGAACACCGACCCGGCCATCCACACATGATAAGCCGTCTGATACGAATTCTGGAAGTTGAGCAGGCCAACGGTCGCGGTCTTGGCGTTGTTGTTGTCCAGCATCACCACAGCGATCAGGAATTCATTCCAGAAGAATACGAACTCCATCAGGAAGGCGGTGACGAGACCGGGCAGCGCCAGCGGCAGGATGATGTAACGAATCACCTGCAGCGGGCCGCAGCCGTCGATGCGCGCGGACTCTTCGATTTCGATGGGGATCGCGTCAATCGCCGCCTTGATGATCCAGATGCCGAAGGGCAGGCCGTTCGCCACATAAATCAGGATCATGTAGATGTTGGTGTTGAGCAGGTCAAACTGACTGCCCAATCGGTACAGAGCAATCAGATTTGTGAGCGTGGGTATCATGATCATACCCAGGATCACCAACTGTAACAGCTTGTTGCCTGGAAACTTATAGCGCGAGAACGCATAAGCCGCCAGGACGCCCAGTACCACAATGATGATCGACGAGCCTGTAGCATTGATGAACGTATTCAACAGATGCGGGCGTATCAGCGAACTCTTCAGTACCTGATCATAGCCGTCCGTCGACCAGTTCTGGGGAATGAGGTAGGGCGGTTTGCTGATCACTTCTCGTTGCGTTTTGAAGGAAGTGCTCAGGGCATAGGCCACTGGAAAGATCGATATTAAACAGATCATGATCAACAGGCCGTTGACGATGATGCTGTCGATACGTCGCTGCTGCTGTGTTCTCACCATGATGCTTAGTCCTGCCGCTGAAACCGCAGATACACGAGCGTGAGGCCAAGGTTGATGAAGAACATCACCACCGAAATCGCCGCGCCAAGCCCGAAGTCGCCAAACTGCCAGCCTTGTTCGTAAAGGTATACGCTGACGGTTTGTGTTGCGGGAATGTTGCCCGTCAGTGTCAGAATCACACCGACGGAATTCAACCCGGCGATGGTGGTCAGAATGACGGCGACAATCAGCGTTGGCCTGATGATCGGCAGGGTGACACGAAAGAACGTTTTCCAGCGATTCGCGCCGTCGAGCGCCGCGCTTTCGATCACCTCAGTCGATACATTTTGCAGCGCGCCCAGGAACAGCAGCGATGTGAACGGCAGCCCGCGCCACACGGTCGCCAGGATCACAATCAGCAGCGCGCCGTCCGGCTTGGCATACAATGAGGTCGAACCCGTTAAGGGCTGGATCATATTCTGGATGATGCCGTAATCCTGCTGGAACAACCAGCGCCAGATCGTCCCCGCGACCACATCCGAAACAACCCAGGGGACGAACATCAGCACCATGTAGAGAGCGTTGAACTGCGAGCGCTGGTTGAGCAGCACCGCGACCAACATCCCAATGCCGATGGTCAGCACAAGGCTGATGCCGACAAAACGAAATGAAACCGCTAATCCTTCATAAAAATTGGTGTCTGCAAATAAACGTTCAAAATTTCTGAAACCGACGGGCATGTACTGCCCCGCCCGCAGACGATGCAGGCTGATATACAGGGAGTAGATCACCGGATATAACTGCAACACAGCCAGAAAAATCAGGCTGGGCAGCAGCAACCAGAACGGAACCAGCGATCTCCATGACAGACGAAATCGCGCGGCGGTTCTGCTCTCTTTTTTTGTTGTGGCGGCTATCATCGCATAGGTTCCCCCATTAGATTGACATTCGGGAGAGGCAATCTCCCCTCCCGAACGCGAGTCAATTCAATTTACTGAATTGAATTGTTGTAGTTGTCCTGTGCTGCTTGCAGCGTCGCCATGATGTCCAGGCTGGTGTCGGTCAGGCACTTGGTGAAAACTTCCGCCAGCGCCGCGATGCCACGATCATACTCGACCAGGAAGGGCATGGCTGTGCCGTAGGTGTTCTGGATTTCAGCAACCTGCTGCCAGTAGCCGGTCTGGAACATTTCATTCTCACGGGCGGACAGCAGCGATGGCAGCGAGCCATATGCGACGCCGAAATCGGCATTGCGCTGCGATTCCATCGTGAAGTTGATGAATTCCTTGGCTTCATCCGGGTTGGCGCTGCCCGTCGGGATCGCCCAGGCGGTCGCATACACGTTCGAAGCGGGCTGGCCGCCTTCAAATGCCAGCGGCGGGGCAAAACCGATCTGGCCGTCCTGCGCGGCGGTGAAGATCGAATCCGCACCCAGGTCATACAGCGTGCCGTTTGGCGCGGTCACCGGGTTGTTGAACACATACGTCCACGTGCCCGCGAGGATCGCAGCGGCGCTGTTATCCTTGAAGGAGTTCTCGAAGTCGAAGCCGCCCGCCAGCGCGATTTCCGGCGCGCACTTATTGGCGAACAGGCTGCGGACGTATTCGATCACCTTGACCATCTCGTCATTGGCCCAGGCCGCACGACCATCTTCGTCGCTGATGGCTGCGCCCGCCGAGCGAATCAGGCTGTGATAGGCAACTTCGAGACCGAAGTTTTCCGTACCCTTGAAGGTAGCAACATAGCGTCCATCGGCGGAGAGGCGCGGGCAGTCTTCATTGAGAAGCTGTTCCGCTGTCGCGGGGAAGCCTTCCGGATACAGTTCCGTCCAGTAGTAGGTCAGAGAACCGGGGGTAGCAGTCGGGACGCACAGGATAACGCCCGCCGGGGTGGTGCAGGCCGAAAGCGCGGCGGGTGACAGGTCTTCGAACCACGACTGCGCCTTGACCCACTCGGTGATGTCGGTCAATGTGCCGTTGTAGTCGTAGAAGCCGAGGAACTGTCCATCGACATACGAAACATCGGGCACATCACCGCCTGCCTGGACAGCCAGGTTCAGTTTGCTGTTAATCTGATCATACGGCTGGAAGACGTTGGTGATCGAGCCGCCAGCGGCATTGTAATCATCAACGGCAGCCTTCATCCATTCATCCTGGACATTCTGTGGAGTGTCCGAGTTGAACTTCGTCCACACCGTAATGGCAGGCCGATCCTGGGCGCTGGCAATAGAGGTCATAATCGCCAGGACCAGCACCGTTAACAGCAGAAAACGTTTCTTCATTTTTGCCTCCTAGAAAACCGTCTTTCTTGTTTAGATCAACAAGGCCGAAGCCTTGATTGCTCCCACATTATTCGTTGGCTGGGCCGGCCTCGCGCACGCTCAGTCCATGATCGACCGCCAGAATGGTGCCCGTGATGTAACTAGCCGCGTCGGACGCCAGATACACGATGGCCGATGCGACTTCTTCCGCCGTGCCGAAACGCTTACCGGGCAGGAAGGGCGTGAACCTGTCCTCTCCCAGCGCTTTCATATTGGCCTTGAGCGCTTCGGTATAGATCAGGCCGGGGGCGACCGTGTTGACGCGGATGTTGTGCTTAATCAGATCCATCGCCATCGCGCGCGTCAGCCCTTCCATCGCGCTCTTGGCGGAGATATACAGCGTGCGGGTGGGGATGGCGAGCTGTGCCAGGATTGTGCTGATGTGCACGATTGCCCCGCCGACGCCGTGCTCGATCATCTGCCGCGCCGCGAGCTGGCTCATCAGGAACGGGCCGCGCACGATGGCGTTATACATGCGGTCGAATTCGTCCATCGGCACATCCAGAAAATGATCACGATTGCCGGGTGATGCGTTGTGAATCAGTACCTGAACCACGCCGACTTCTGCCGCGACGGTCGCCATCATGCGCCGGACATCGCTCTCACTGCCGACGTCGCCTTGCAGGCAGACGGCCTTGCCACCTGCCGCGTTGATGCTGGCCGTCACATGTTCCGCGCCAGTCTGATCTTCGCGGTAGTTGACCACCACCGTCGCGCCGCGCCGTGCCAGCTCCGTCGCCGTTGCCGCGCCAATGCCGCGTGAAGCCCCGGTGACCAGTGCGACACGGCCTTGAAAATCGTTCATGAAAGCGCCTCTTTCACTTGGCGTAATAAGTTCAGTGTTGCTGCCAATTCGTTCTCCCAGGCGACGATCAGCAGGTCATCAAACAGGCCAGATGCGGCATTGCGCCGAATCACTGCGGCCCACTCGCCCGCGCTGACGATCTGCTTTTGCTCCGCCGTTCCTTCCTGGCTGTCCTGCTGAATAGCCTCGTCCAGCGCGCCCACCAACTGCGATGCCATCGGCGGATGATCACCACCAATCAGCCGCAGCGGATTTTCGCCTGCCAGCGCGCGCAGGGCGGGGATGTCCTGGCTGGCATCATTGGCGCTCACCCACAGCGCGTCGGCGGTGCGTGCCGCCATCGCCAGCATTTTTGGCCCGCGCCCGGCCACATGAATCGGGATAGTGTGTCTGGCTCTGACTTCAAGCTGCGCGCCCTTGAGCTGAAAACGTTCGCCTGCCCAGGTGACAGATTCGCCCTTCAAGAGTTCACGAGTGATGAAGATGGCTTCCTGTACGGTTTGCACGGGCTGCGGGCGCGCCATGTTGAGCGGGTCAAGGACGAGTGAGCCGCCTGCCACATAACACAGCAGCGCTCTCCCGCCGCTCATGTTGTCCAGCGTTGCCAGGGCGGCGGCGGTCATGGCGGGATGGCGTGTATAGGGATTGGTGACAATGCCCAGGCCGATGCGTTCGGTCTGCGCGGCGATCATGCCCAATGCCACAAACGGCTCGGTCATGAAGCCTTCGTCCGACAGCCAGAAGTTGGCATAACCGAGACGTTCGGCTTCGATGGCGGCAGCGGTCAGCGCCTTTGCATCGAGATGCGGGATGATCTGAACACTGATAGACAGCATATTGTGGTCGCGGCTTCAGCTAACTGGGCGGATGGTGCTGGCGACGATGGTGCATTCATAACCTGCTACCGGCATGAATTCCGCATCGCCCATCTGTGCGTCCAGTTCGACGCCCAACGCTTCTGGGAAGGACTTCCACTGTTCCAGCGTCTCCCAGTGAATCATGATCAACACTTCGCCGGGAATGCGATCATTCACCCAGATTTCTTTATCGATGAAGCCGGGGTGTTTGCTCAACGCAGGCGTCCACAGTTCGGCATTCTTCTGCACGAAGGTCGGGATTTTTTCAGGACTCATCTGAAAGCGCAAAAACTCAACAACGGCCATAATTTCTCACCCGTCTGTTTATTTACCCATGCGGAAGAAGGAATCGGTCAGCACCTGCTCGTTGATTTCGCCCGCGCTGAAGGTGCGCCCCGTCGTCATGTTGTTCAGATGCACAACGGCGGGCGAGTGCAAATCGAGCGGTATCTGGTAGAAATCGCGATCCGCCGCCTCGAAAATCTCGATGAACGGCTTGCCATAGGCGCGGCTGGCCCTGGCGACCACTTTGTTCGCCAACTGCTCGACGAAGGCATCGTCGGGGTGACGCAGGTAAAATGTCGCCTCGCCACCATAAAGCAGCGTATCGTTGATGCGCCCCATCGCGATCAGGTCATCATCGATCAGCGGGGGCAGGATGCAAAAGCCCTGCGCGCTGAAGATGCTGTCCATCGCCAGACCTTCTTCTTCCAGGCGGTGGATGGTCTGTTCAACGATGCGCGCGGCGACCTGCACCGCGCAAACCAGGCTGGCGTTCGGCGCGACCAGGATATACAGGTCTTTCGCCTGAATATTGCAGGCAGCAGCGATGCTGTTCGTCCACGCTTCGCCGATCTTTTCGCGCGTCTGAATCGCCAGCACGGCCTCGTGATAACGGTCGCGATAGCTGATATGGTCAAAGTGGTGGTCGGGTTGGCTGTTCAGCGCCCGCGCTGGCCCCGCCGACATCGGCGCGAAGTCGCCTGCCTCCAGCCGCCAGCCCGCGATCTGCGACGCGCAGCAGGCCAGCATGGGGAAGTCCACCATCACACGCACGGCAGGCAGCCGCACACCATTGATCGGGTATGGGAAGGTTTCATACGAGAACTCGCCCAGCCCGCCCATCGTGATCAGCGTGTAATAGCGCGCCGCCGCCCAACTGCCTGGCGCATCCTGCCCCATGTCGATGACGGTCGTGCCGTTGGGGAGCGTTGATACACTGACGCCCAGCGCCGCCGGGTTGGCGAGGATTTCCCGCACCAGCTTCATCGCTTGTTGGTTGATGCTGATCCGACCACTGTCGAACATGGTCATGCCTCCAGCCAGGTATCCGGGCGGGTGATGCGTTCATCGAGCATTTGCAGGAAGGCAGCAGCCGCTGCGCCGTCGATAAAGCGGTGATCAAAGTTAATGCTGAAGCGCGCAATCGTGCGGATGGCGATCTGTCCCTCATGGACGGCGGGCTGCGGACGGGCTGCGCCGATCAGCAGGATGCCCGCCTCCGGGGCACGCGGGATGGGAAAACCACCATCAATTCCATACATGCCCAGGTTGCTGACGGTAAACGTTCCACCTTCGACATCTGGCATCGTCAGCTTGCCGGAACGGGCGCGCTCCGCCTTGTCCTGAATGGCGGCGTTCAGCTCGGTCAACGAGAGCTTATCGGCGTTGGGGATGACAACGACGATCAGGCCGTCCGTCACCGATACCGCCATGCCCAGGTTCACGGCGTCGTAGACCAGTATCTGATTCTCGACCAGTTCGGCATTGAGCAGCGGGTGATTGGGCAGGCTGCGCGCGACAACCGCCATCAACAGGGTATTCAGCGAAACCCCCAACGCGCCCCGCCGCTCATGCAGGTCAGTCACATCGATTTCGCGATTGACCTGGCTGAGCGCGGCAGTTTGCACGCTGGCCTTCATGGTCTGCGACATGGTTTTGCGCAGGCCGCTTAGCTTGATGGTTTGCTTGACGGGCAAGCCGCGCGGTGAATCGGCCATCGCGTTACGCCTGTTCGATCAGACACAACACCGTGCCGACGGCGATTTCCTCGGTGCCTTCCGCGACCAACAGCTTCTGAATCACGCCATCCACAGGCGATTCGAGTTCATTGGTAATTTTCTCGGTTTCGACTTCAGCGATGATCTCGCCTGCCTTGACCGACTCGCCTTCGGCCTTGCGCCACGCGACAAGGGTGCCGTCTTCCATCGTCAGCCCCCACTTGGGCAAAATCACTTCTACTACAGCCATTCGTATTTGCCTTTGTGACTAAGAATCGATCCCTAACCGCTGCTTGTGCCTCACACAGTCTGTGTCTTGGCCTCTGTTCAAAAGGGATAGAGGCCTGGGGGATGAAGACCCTATGCCAGCGCTGCTTTAATGGCCTGTTTCACATCGTCTTTGCCAGGCAGAATCAGCTTCTCCAGCGAGACGGAGAACGGAATGGGTGCATCCAGCCCGCACACGCGGCGCACAGGCGCTTTCAATGCGCTAAAGCATTCTTCCGAGATTGCCGCGCTCACGTCCGCTCCCAGTCCGCCCATCTTGGGCGCTTCGTTGGCGACGACGGCGCGTCCAGTCTTACGCACCGACGCGAAGACGGTCTCTTCGTCCCAGGGGCGCAGCGTCCGCAGGTCGATGACCTCGACGGAAATACCTTCTTCGGCCAGTTCCGCCGCCGCAGCTAAGGACTCGTGCACCATCTTCATCGAAGCGACGACGGTCACATCCGTTCCCTCGCGGGAGATGGCGGCTTTCCGAAGCGGGGTGCTGTACTTGCTCTCGTCCACATCGCCGCGCACGCGGTAGAGGGCTTTGTGTTCAAGGAACAGGATCGGGTTATCGTTTTCGATGCTGGAAATCATCAGCCCTTTGGCATCGGCCGGTGTCGCCGGCGCGACGATCACCAGACCGGGCACGTTCATGAACCAGCCTTCGACAGACTGAGAGTGATGCGGGCCGCCGCCGAAGCCACCGCCCGTCGCGGTACGGATGACGATGGGCGACTTGAACTGCCCGTCAAACATGTAATGCATCTTGGCGGCATTGTTGACGATCTGGTCGTAGCAGGTACCCAGGAAGTCGGAGAACATGATCTCTGGCACCGGGCGCATCCCCACCATCGCCGCGCCAACCGCCGTGCCGATGATGGCCGCTTCGGAAAGCGGGGTATCGCGCACGCGTTCGTCGCCATACTTCTCCCACAGGCCGCGCGTCACGCCAAAGTCACCGCCCATGTGGCCGATGTCTTCGCCCAGCAGGAAAACCCGTTCATCTTCCGCCATCATGATGTCGAGGGCATTATTGATGGCCTGCACAATGGTCATGCGTTTCATCGCGCTGCAATCTCCCATCCGACATACACATTGCTAGTCGCTTTGGCCGGGTCTGGCGCGGGGCTGTCTTTGGCAAAGGTGATCCAGTCTTCGACCTGTGCCTCGACCTCAGCTTTGATCTGCTCAAGCTGCGCCGCGTCGGCGATGCCGCTGCTGATGAGATGCTGCTGCGCCAGCTTGATCGGCTCGTGCTCTTCGCGCCAATAATGCACTTCGTCGTCCGGGCGGAATTCGCCGCTGAAGATCCCCTGCCAGCGCCAGGTTTTGTATTCAATGAAGAATGGGCCGTTGCCTTTGCGGATATGGTCAACCGCTTCTTCGGTGGCTTTGTGCGCGGCCACGATGTCGTTGCCGTCCACCTGTATCGAAGGCATCTTGTAGGCACAGGCGAATTCGTACAGGTTTTCGGTGGCGTGTGCCTTGCCAACGGCTGTCGAGATGGCATAGCCGTTGTTGACGCAGCAGTACAGCACGGGCAGCTTCCATGTCGCCGCCAGGTTCAGGCTTTCGTGCCACTCGCCGCGCCCGGAGGTGCCGTCACCAACGATGACCGCCGCCAGATCGTCGCGCTTCTGCATCTTGTATGCCAGGGCTACACCCAGAGCCGTCGCCATCATCGAGCCTTCGACCGCGTTGTCGCCGAAGTTGCCGACCGATGGGTCTGCCGAATGCAGCGAGCCGCCTTTGCCGCTGCAAACGCCGGTCGCTTTGCCGAAGAGTTCGGCCATGATTTTTTCGCCGGGGGTACCTGCCAGCACGAGGAGGCCGTGGCAGCGATGGTCGGGGAAGAAGGCATCGGTGTGGCGCAGCGATTGGGCAATCGCCGCCTGCACCGCTTCCTGACCGAGTCCCGTGTGAAGCATTCCGGGGACGTTGCCTTTTTTGAATTCGCGCTCCAGGCCGAGTTCGAAGGCGCGCACGACCCACATATCACGGTAGAGGTCTAAAAGAACATCCATAACCAAACCTCAATATTTCAATAGATCAGTCCATAAAACTACTCCTGTGGATTGTACAGTGGCACATCACATTCGTCAAATATATGTTTACAAGGAGCGAAAAGGATTAGAAGATAGGCGGCGTGACAATGACCAGATAACGCACCCGATTTTTGCCCAGCGGCGCTAATGATTGCAGCAGGATGCCCTCGAAGTAGATGGTATCGCCCTCGTACAACTGGTAGGTCTGGTCAGCGATGGTGATCTCCAGCGCGCCTTCCAGCACCAGGATGCATTCTTCGGTATTGCTGTGTTGAATCAGCGGCACTGGCCCGGACTCTGCGTCCAGTTCCGCCATGATCACTTCCATCTTGCGGTTAACGTTCGGGGTCAGCAGCTCATAGCCTACCTTGCCGGGCGGGATCGAGATTTTGCGTCGTTCGTTGCGGCGCACCACCGGGCTGAGCGGTTCCTGCTCCAGGAAGAAGTAGAACGTGGGAATATCCAGAGCCTTGCTGATTTTTCGCAGTGAATCAATCGACGGCATTGAGACGTTGCGTTCCACCTGGCTCAGGTAGCTGGCCGTCAGGTCGGACTGTTCCGCCAGGTCGCGCAAGCTTAGATTCAGCGCGAGACGACGGGCTTTGATTTTTTCGCCAATTTCCATGTTGTGTAGTGTCTCTTCACAAAATCTCATTCAGTGTAGTATAGTTGAACAGATGCAATATTCATAAAGACACTTTGAACATGGAAAATTCTCCTGTTATTCACTTCTTACGCGCACTTATTCAACAGACATCTCTATCCGGTCAGGAAAGCGCGGTCATCCAGACTGTACAAGCAGAAATGCGCCGGGTTGGCTTTGATACTGTCGAAGTCGACCGGCATGGCAGTCTGATCGGTACGATCAGCGGCCACGCCCCTGGGCATACGTTGCTGCTCGATGCCCACTGTGACACCGTGGGCATTATAACACCAGAACGCTGGACGCATGAACCATTCGCCGGAACCATTGCCGACGGGCGCATGTACGGGCGCGGCACGTCCGACATGAAAGGCGCGCTGGCAGCGATGGTACACGCGGCGGCACAGGTTGACCGCAGCCGCATTGCCGGGCGGGTCGTCGTCAGCGTCACCGTGCTGGAGGAAGTGCTGGAAGGCGTCTCGCTGCAACCGATCCTCGATGCGATCAGGCCGGATTACGTCGTGATCGGCGAGTCCACGCGGCTCAACCTCAATCACGGTGGGCGCGGGCGGGCGGAAATCCTGCTGGAAGCGATTGGTAAACCGGCTCATTCCTCCAATCCGCAGGTCGGCGTCAACGCCATTCACAAGATCATCCCCGCTCTGCAGGCCATTGAGGCTGTTCCGCTGGGGCACGACGATCTGCTCGGCCCCGGCATCATGGTGCTGACCGACATCATCTCCGACCCATACCCCGGATACTCGGTCATCCCCGGTCGCTGCCTGGCGACCTATGATCGCCGCCTGCTGGTTGGCGAGACAATCGAGTCCGTCACGAGCGGGTTGCAGTCGCTGCCGAGCCTGGCAGGCGTGAATATCCGCGTGGTTGAAGGCGAGCATCACACCTACACGGGCACCTCTCTGCGCAGCGCCAAGTTCTTCCCCGCCTGGAAGTTTCCCGCCGAACATCCCTTCGTGCAAAAAGCGTTGGCTGGCTTGCGTTCAGCCGGGCTGAATCCTGCCCTGGGCGCATACCGCTTCTGTACCAACGCGGC
The DNA here is from genome assembly GCA_016788625.1 of Anaerolineae bacterium. Classification (GTDB taxonomy): domain Bacteria; phylum Chloroflexota; class Anaerolineae; order Aggregatilineales; family Phototrophicaceae; genus CFX2. The sequence continues at coordinate 7,971 of JAEUQX010000646.1, read as the reverse complement.
TTCCAGCGCGGGCATCTACGGCATTCCGACCATCGGGTTCGGCCCCTCCAGCGAAGAGATGGCGCACATCATCGATGAGTACATCGAAATCGCTGATGTGCTGGCGGCACAGCAAGGCTACCTGGGGATTATCAACGCCGTGTTGGGTCGTTAGAACAGATATGCAGTCCCGTTTTGGATAGGTTTGCTTCGCCCCCCGTTCACCGAGTGAAGAGGGGAAGCTAAGCGAAACGCAGTGAAGTATGGTGTCTGAATAAGTATCTATCCAGAAACCTCACCCCCCATCTCCCTCTCCCTGGGGAGAAGGGGAGCAAAACACAGTTTTTGTGAGGCAGGGGCTGCGGCTTACGGATAGGTTCTAAGTAATCAGGCTGTTTCAGAAAATAGGATCTTCCCGTGTAGGGACATGGCAGTGCCGTGTCCGCGAGCATTTTGAAGCGTTAGCACAAAAGGATTTGAGATGGCACAACGAATGGCGCTTTACATGCAGGATAAGCATCCAATTGCCTATGAATTGGAGATGGCGGAGTACGCGGAAGCGAAAGGCTTCTCGGAAATCTGGCAGGCCGATACCCGCCTGGCGCGTGACTGCGTGGTGCTGATGAGCGCCTTCCTCGCCAGAACCAAACGCCTGCGTTTCGGTTCCGGCGTGCTGCCGATCTGGACGCGCAACCCGGCTGTGATTGCGGCGACGTGGAGCACCATGTGGGAACTGGCGGGCCGGGTAGACGGGCAGAGCCGCGTCATGCTCGGTCTCGGCGCGTGGTGGGAACCCATCGCCTCGCGCGTGGGCGAAGAACGCAAAAAACCGCTGCAGGCGATGCGCGAACATGTCGAGGCCATCCGCCAACTGTTCACGATGCAGGAAGTCACCTATCAGGGCGAATTCGTCAAGCTCGACCGCGTGAAGCTCGATGTGGCTTATGGTGATGTCTCCCCGCGAGATATTCCCATCTATATTGGCGCAACCGGGCAGCAGATGTTAGAACTAACGGGTGAAATCTGTGATGGCGTGGTTCTGAACTATGTGGTATCTGTGGACTACATTCGCAGCGCTGTAGAAACCGTGAAGAAGGGTGCGGCCAAGGCGGGCAAGACGATCGAGGAGATCGACCGGCCTGAACTATTGGTCTGTGCCATGTCCGACGACGACCCGAAGGCCGCCATGATGACGGGTAAGGCGCTGGTGGCCTATTACCTGGGCACAGAGCCGCACATCATGAAAGCCAGCAACGTGGACGAAGACCTGATCAGGAAGGTGCAGGAAATTGTCGGCTGGCCTGCGACGGAAGCGGATTATCGCCGCGCGGCGGAGGTCATCCCCGACTCGGTGGTGCGTAACCTGATGGCAGTGGGAACATCGCGCGAATGCCGCGACAAGGTTGCTGAGTATATTGACGCAGGTGTGACCTGCCCGATTCTCTACCCGATGATGGACGACATCAAATCGGTGATTGACGCTTTCGCGAATTGGACGCCCTAAACTCAAGGAGATTGGTCATGATCAGCGCTTATCATCGGCCAGAAACAATTGAACAAGCCCTCGCCCTGCTGGCACGTAGGCACGTCAAAACCGCCGCGCTGGTTGGGTTCGACGCTGTCCTCGGCCCTGATGTTGAGGAAGTCGTTGATCTGCAGGCGCTGCACCTCAACCAGTTGAGCATCGAAGCGGGCAGCGCCGTCATTGGTACGGGGATACACCTGCAATCTCTGCTGGAGGATACACGCCTGCCCGCGTGGCTGCGCGCGATCATCAAGGCCGAGGCGAGCAGCACCTTTCGCAACATGTATACCCTGTACAGCGTGATTCAGGCCGCCAGCCCAGAGAGCAGTCTCCTGGCCGCGCTGTTGGTCTGCGATGCACAGGTGGCGGTGGTGAGCGTGAGCGGTAGGCAAAGCCTGACTCTCGCGACTTATCTCGCTCAGCCTGCGACGGGCATCCTCAGCGCGGTTCATCTGCACATTGACGGACGCGGCGCGGACGCCCGCCTGGGACGCACACCCGCGGACTCGCCAATTGTCGCGGCGGTGGGGCGGCGTGGGGATGACGGCAGACTGCGCCTCGCGTTGTGCGGTGTCGCCGCCACTCCGCTGCTCGTCGAACCTGAAGCCATCGCTGATCTGCAGCCGAGCGGGGATTTTCGCGGTTCAGCCGAGTATCGCCGCGAGATGGCAGCCGTCCTGAGCCAACGCGTGATGAACGCTTTAGCGTAAATGGGAGTCATGATGAATATCCAACTGACGATCAATGGCGTCGAAAAGACGATTGCCTGCCAACCCTACGAGACGCTCATGCGTGTGCTGCGGCGCGAGGGCTATTTCAGCGTGCGCTTTGGCAGTGATACGGGCGAGACGGGTGCGGCGGCTGTCCTGCTGGACGGAGCGCTGGTCAACAGCGACGTGATGCTCGCGGTTCAGGCTGATGGCCACCGCATCGAAACCGTCGAAGGCATGAGCAAAGGCACACAACTGCACCCGATTCAGGATGCCTTCGTGCGGACGGGCGCGATTCAATCCGGCTACTCGACCCCTGCCATGGTCCTCGCAACCAGAGCACTGCTGGAAAAGAACCCCAACCCCCGTGAGGCCGACGCCCGCGACGCGCTCTCTGGCATCCTGGATCGTGAAACGGGCTACGTCAAACCGGTGTTGGCCGTCCTGGAAGCGGCGGCGGTGCTGCGCGGCGAAGAACCGACGGAGATCACGCCAAATGTGCTGACGCCCATCAGCCTGCCGGATCGCGATTTGTTCAACGCGGATCAGGGCGAGGGCGGTGATGATTTTCACACGGGAACAGGCAGCCCCACCGATTTACGCACGCGCCGTCTGCCTAAGTTCATCCTGACGCCGGATATTCCCCAGACCAACGTGGTCGGCAAACCTGAAGTGAAAGTGGATGCCCTTAAACTGGCAAAGGGTAATCCCGCATTTGTGGACGACATCGAACTGCGCGGTATGCTGCACGCCGCGCTGCTGACTAGCCCACACGCCCACGCGCACATCCTCGATATTGACGACAGCGCCGCACGCGCCATGCCCGGCGTTCACGCGGTGCTGCATTACAAGAATGTGCCGCGCGTGCGTTATGCTTCTGGCGGGCAGTCGTATCCCAACCCCAAGCCTTACGACCAGGTGAGTTTTGACAGCAAGGTGCGCCATGTCGGTGACCGCGTGGCGGCTGTGGCAGCCGATACGCCGGAGATTGCCCAGGCCGCGCTCGCTGCGATCCGCGTGACCTACGAGGTGCTGCCCGCCGTCTTCGACGAGAACGAGGCGATGCAGCCCGGCGCGCCGATCATCCACGACGAGCCGGACATGGAAGGCGCATACGATGCCAGTCGCAACATCAGCCACCACATTCATGCTCAGGTGGGCAATGTCGAAGCCGGGTTCACCCAGGCCGATCATGTCTTTGAGCAGCGCTTCTACGTCCATCAGGTGCAGCAGGTACCTATCGAGCCGCACATCTGCATCGGCTACTGGGACGCGGACGAGCGATTGGTGCTGCGTTCTTCGACGCAAGTGCCCTTCCACGCCCGTCGTATGGTCGCGCCGCTGCTGGGTTTGCCCGTCAAGCGTATCCGCGTGATCAAGCCGCGCATCGGCGGCGGCTTCGGCGCGAAGCAGGAAATGCTGATCGAAGACATCGTCGGGCATCTGGTGATCGCGACGGGTCGCCCGGTCAAGCTGGAACTCACGCGCGCCCAGGAGTTTATGTCCAGCCGCACGCGCCACCCGCAAACCATCGTTTACAAGACCGGTGTGAACAAGGATGGCAAACTCGTCTCCCAGAAGATGTACGTCATGGGCAACACTGGCCCGTATGCGACGCACGGCCTGACGGTACAAACCGTCACCGGATTGCGTGGGCTGAGTTCGTACAACTGCCCGAACAAGCTTTTTGAGTGTGATGTGGTCTACACCAACATCCCGGTGCCTGGCGCGTATCGCGGCTATGGCGCGCCGCAGGCTCTGTTCGCGCTCGAATCGCACATGGAAGATATCGCCAACGTCCTCGGCATCGAGATGATTGAATTCAAGCGCATGAATTGGGTTAAAGTTGGCGATCCGCTGGACATCGCGCCGCATCTGGGCGAAGGCGAGGCGGAGATCACCAGCGTTCCCGTCATCCGTTCCAGCGGCCTGGAACAGTGCGTGCTGCAAGGGATGCAGGCCATCGGCTGGTATCGTCGCGACGACCCCAACTGGCGGCTCGACCCAACCCGCCCGCACATCCGGCGCGGCCTCGGTTTTGCCATGTGTATGCACGGCACGGCCATTCCCGGCCTGGATATGGGCGGCGCGAGCATCAAAATCAATGACGATGGCTCGTTCAACCTGCTGGTCGGCGCGACTGACCTGGGCACAGGTTCGGACACAGTGCTGGCGCAGATCGCCGCCGAAGTGCTGGGCGTCGGCGTGTCTGACATCATCGTGTATTCGTCGGATACCGACATGACGCCCTTCGACACGGGCGCGTATGCCTCCAGCACGACCTACATCTCCGGCACGGCGGTCAAGAAGGCTGCCGAGCAGGTGCGCGAGCAGATTAAAGAACGCGCGCGGCTGATGCTCAAACTGGATGAGTCGAGCGATGTTGTGCTGCGCGACCACCACGCCGTCGCGGCGGATGGACGCGCGGTCTCGCTGGCCGCCATCGCCCTGCATTCGCTGCATCAGCAGGATCAGCGCCAGATCATGGCGACGGCCTCGTATGTCTCGTCGGAATCGCCGCCACCCTTCGCCGCGCAGTTCGCTGAGATTGAGGTGGATATCGAAACCGGGCAGGTCACGGTCAAGAAACTGGTCATGGCAGTAGACTGCGGCATCGCCATTAATCCGATCACGGCCAGCGGGCAGATCGAAGGCGGCATGACGCAGGCGCTCGGCTACGGTCACTGCGAAGAAATGGCTTATGACGCCGATGGTCGCATGGTCAACCCGGCGCTCGGCCCCTACAAGATATACCGTGCCGACGAGATGCCTGAGATGGATGTCATCCTCGTGCAAACGCATGAACCAAGCGGGCCGTTCGGCGCGAAAGCCGTCGCGGAAATCCCGAAAGATGGCGTCGCGCCAGCGCTGCGCAGCGCGATCTTCCATGCGACAGGCGTCACGATCAACCACATCCCCTTCACGCCGGAACGGGTGTGGAAGGCCTTGCAAGCGAGCCAAGGCGCATGACGCTGATCTTCGCGGATTGGCTGATCCTGTCGGCTCATGACGCGCCGCAGCAGGGCTGGGGCGTGCGCGTCACGGGTCAGCAGATTGATGCGGTCGCGCCGCAGCAAACTCTGCGCGAGCAGTATCCCCACGACGAGATCTACGACGCGGGGGCGAGCGTCCTCGCGCCGGGGTTCGTCAACGCCCATGTGCATCTCTATGGCGTGCTGGCGCATGGCATTCCGCTCAATAAAGCGCCCGCCGATTTCTGGGGTTTTCTGAAGGATTTCTGGTGGCCGCTGGTTGAGGACGCGCTCGACCACGAGATGGTCTGCGCGGCGACCGATTGGGTCTGCGCTGAGATGGTTCGCAGCGGCATCACCAGTTTCTATGACTGCCTGGAAGCGCCCTACGCCATCCCGGATGCGCTTTTCGCCCAGAAAGAGGTCGTTGAAGGGCGCGGTCTGCGCGGCATCCTCTCTTTTGAGGCGACCGAGCGCGTCAGCAAAGAGAATGGGCAGCTCGGCTTGCAGGAGAATGCGCGCTTCATCGAACACTGCCAGCGCGCGGGCGGCCTCGTCCAGGGGCTGATGTGCTTCCACACGACGTTCACCTGCTCGGCGGATTTCATCCGTCAGGCGTTCGCGCTGGGGCAGGAACGCGGCGTGCTGACGCATTTCCACTGCAATGAGGGCGTGCATGAGCCGGAATACGCGCTCAGGCATTTTGGAATGCGCACGCTTGAATACTACGACAGCCTGGGCGTAACAGGCGCGGACATGATGGCGTCGCAGTGCGTGCAGCTTTCGCAACGTGAACTTGCCATCATCCAGGAGAAGCAGGTGCGAGTCACCCATATGCCGCTGAGCAACTGCGAGGTTGGCGGCGGCATCGCGCCCGTGCCGCAGCAGATTGCCAACGGCGTTACGGTCGGATTAGGCTCGGATGGCTACATCAACGACTTCTTTGAAGTGATGCGCGGCGCGTTCCTGATTCACAAGGCGCATCACCAGAACCCGCAGGTCATGCCCGCGCACGCCGTCTGGCATCTGGCGACCGAAGGCGGCGCGCAGGCGATGGGTTTAGAGAAGGTCGGACGCCTGGAGGCGGGGTGGGCGGCGGATTTGCAGGTGATTGACGCGCGCTTCCCGACGCCGGTTGGGGTGCACAACCTCTTCGACCAGTTGATCCTGTGGCGCAACCAAACGCACGTCAAGGATGTGATGGTTGGCGGAAAGTGGCGCGTCCGTGATGGCATCGTCATGAATGCGGACGTAGACGCCATGCGTGCCCGGCTGCACGCCAATGCCCAGCGCATGTGGGCAAAAGCGCGCTAAACTCACCCACACAGATGTTTCCGTATCACGTTCATAAGGTTTTCCCCATGTCTCGTTTCCCCCGCAGTACACCAGAAGCACAAGGCATTGCTTCGCAATCCGTTAGCGCGCTCGTCAGCACGCTCGAAAGTCAGAACGCCCACATACACAGTTTCATGCTGCTGCGGCATGGGCATCTCATCGCCGAAGGTTGGTGGCACCCGTACTGCCGCGAGGATACGCACTCGCTCTATTCACTCACCAAGAGTTTTACCTCTACCGCCATTGGGCTGTTGATCAGCAGCGGCAGACTCTCGCTGGACGACACCATCCTGTCCATTTTCCCGGAAGACGCCCCGCCGAACCCCAGCCCTAACCTGCAAGCAATGGCCGTTCGTCATCTTCTGTCGATGTCCAACGGGCACGACACCGAAGTGCAGGACGAAATGCTCGCTGAGCATGGCAACGTGATTCGTGCCTTCTTGGCTCACCCGGTCCCGCATCAGCCGGGGACACACTTTTTGTACAATTCCATCGCCAGCCACATCCTGTCCGAAATTGTGCGCAAGCTGACCGGGGAGCACCTGGTTGACTTCCTCAGACCGCGTTTGTTTGAGCCGCTTGGCATCACCCACTACTATTGGGAAACTCGACCATTTACGACGACCACTGGCGGTTGGGGGCTGCACCTTACGACTGCCGATATTGCAGCCTTTGGTCAGTTGTACCTGAACAAGGGGTTGTGGAACGGCCAGCAGCTCATCCCTGCCGCCTGGGTAGAACTGGCGACGAGCTTCAAAGTATCGAACGGGAGCAACCCTGACAGTGATTGGGAACAGGGCTACTGTTATCAATTCTGGCGCTGCCGTCACAATATGTATCGCGGAGACGGCGCATTTGGGCAGTACTGCGTCGTCATGCCAGAGTATGACGCGGTGTTGGCCGTAAACGCTGGCCTGGGCGATATGCAGCTCCCGCTGAACGCTGTCTGGGAGCAACTGCTGCCTGCCATGCAGCCCGCTCCGCTGCCAGAAGACCCCGCCGCTCAGAGCGCCCTTGCCGCCCAAACAGCCCAACTAGCGCTGCCCACCATTGCAGGGACAAAGACAACGGCACTAGCCCAACAGGTATTTGGCAGGCGCTATACGGTGACGGAGGGGATGGATGGCATCACGGCGGTGCAGTTCGACAGCCACGCCGAACAAACCACCCTCACGCTCTACAAAGCCGACGATCAGATAGCCTTGAGTTTTGGTCATGGAGCCTGGCAGTACAGTGAAGCAGCTTTCCACCCGCGCGATGTCGCAGTCAATGGTCTCGTAGCGGAAAAATCGGGCATATGGCAAATCGCTGCCAGCGGCGCATGGACGGATGAACACACCTACACTGCGAAATTGTGGTGGATAGAAACGCCCTTCGCCTGGACATTTACCTGTCACTTTGAAGGCAGCAAACTCACGATTGAGCAATGCATGAACGTCGGCTTTGAAGC
>JAEUQX010000615.1 GCA_016788625.1 Anaerolineae bacterium | reverse complement strand
GGCGATGGTGATCGGGTTCGTCAGTCCCCCCACGCGCCGGATGTCCGCCGCCAGGTTGACCACCGCCAGCAGGCTCTGCTCCATGACGCGCACCTTGCGTTCGGTGCTGGGCGCGTCCTGCTGGTATAGGTCCGGGTCACTGACTTCATCGCCGTTCAGCAGCAGGTTGATGTGGTTCTCGACCATCTCCGGCGGCCATTCCCACTCGTCCGCCAGCGCGAACATCCAGGCGCTGAACAGCGCATCCGGTTCGCCCACCAGATGCCGCAGCGCGCTGGGCACCTGACGACGCGGCTGGCGCGCATCCGGCCTGATCTCGTGGATAGACACGGGCACGGCGCTCAGAATGCCACCATCGTCAAGCGCGCCGTACACTTTGGCATCCATCTCCATCAGGCTCAGACCAGTGCCCTGCTTACGCTCGAACATATTGCCACCATCCTGCCTACGCCGACTGCTCATGTTTCACCTCGCCCATCACCAGCATCTCGATACGATTGACAATTTCCCACGCCTCACGCGCGGCCTCGCTGCCGGGCGCGTGGGCATACACCGGTGTGTAGCCGCTCACGCTCGACAGCGCCTCTGTCCACACAGCACGCTCCGCAACCGGCTGCCACACCAGATCGCCATAATGCTCCTGGAGCATCTTCAGATTTTCGCGATGTTCCAGCGTCGCCTTGCGGAACATATTCGGGATGATGCCCGCGACCTGCACTGCTGGCAGACCCTTACCCTGACGCACGCTGTTTGCGCCTTCCAGGTGGCTCAGCGCCTCGATCAGCCCATCGAAGCTCAGGTATTCCGTCTTCGTCGGGTAAATCGCATAATCCGCCGCTGAATAGATCAGCAGGTGAATCAGGCTGGCCGCTGGAGCAGTGTCGATGATCACAAAGTCCAGCGCGCTCGCCAATTGTTGCAGGCGCTGGTTCAGTACCATCGCATCCGGGCGCATGGTGAACGGCAGCGCCCGCGTGCGTGTGTCGCTCGGCACGATCAGCAGTGTGCCCGTGCTGCTCATCAACGCGCGACCGGGCTGCATGAACTGCTCCGGCTTGATCTGCAAACACACGTCACGCCAGCTCACCTGCATTTCCAGCAAGTTGAACAGACCCGGCGCTTTTTCCAGCCCCAGGCTCGTCGCGACGTGTCCCTGCTCGTCCGTGTCGATCAGCAGCACCCGGTAGCCGCGCGCCGCCAATCCTGCCGCCGCCGTCACGGCGACAGTCGTCTTACCCACCCCGCCCTTTTCGTTGATGCAAACAATCGTCTTCATGCTATACTTGCCTTCCTGGGGTAATCCTCACCCCAATGTCTGATCCAGGGCTGCCCATCAGCCCTGTATTGATCCCACGTTATCGACCCACGTCAGTCCACATGTCTGGCACTCAAAACGTCCTTCACCCCGACCAGCCGGGATACTGACATTCGGCTCTCTACAGCCAGTCGGCCACCAGCGCAAATTCCCTCCGCAGATCGGGCACATCTCGCCGCACTCGCACACCCCCCTGGGTAGTCCGCAGTCCGGGCACCAGTTCGCATCAATCGGCTCGTAGTTATCTGGCAGCATCGTCGACCTCCACCTGCCACTGCCCGGCCAGCTCCTCGCGCGCCTGCTCGATCAGCTTCAGCAGCGCGTCCTTGCCCATGCGCTTCCCGGCCTTCGCCAGCATGTCGCCCGCGTTGCGGTTGCGCCGCTGCATCTCCTGGCGCAGATCAGACTCGCGCTGCTGTGACTGGCGGAAGACCACCGCGCCCGCAGCCAACGCCCGGATGTGCGCGCACAACTGCATCGCCAGCTTGTTGTCGAGCGCGTAGACGATCTGTTCCAACATCACAAACTGATCTTCCGGCAGCAGGCTGTCCGCTGCGTTTACGCCCTGCATCGTCCCGGTATCCCGTTTCCCATTCACGCTCATGCTGCTTCTGCCTCCTGCGCGTTCTCGCGCCAGTTCTCCCCCTTCACCACAAACTGAAGTTGCACCTCGCGCCGCATTGCATCGCGCACGACGCGTCGAATATCTCTGTACATCCGTCCCTCTAGGCAGTCGCGGGCATACGCGCTGCGGGCTTCGACCACCAGCACATCGCCATCGACCGCCACGACCCGCGCACCCCGGATGCATGATGCGAACTGTGCCCGGTCGAACTGGATTTCCAATTGAGAGAGCGCTATCTCCCACACTTTACGGACATCATCCGGGACATTTCTGCCAGCACCTTCCCCTTGCTCAGCCGGGACATTTTCCGGGACATCATCCGGCGTCGTCTCATCTGGCAGCACGTCCGGCTCGTCTATATCCGTGTCTGCATCCTCATCCGGCGCGCCGTCCCACGTATCCACCGCGCCGATCAACCCCTGCTCCAACAAGTGCAGGGCGAACCCTGGCGGATTAACCACGCCCTTCGCCCGACGCGCCCGCTCCTGCGCCGCCATCAGCCGACCCTCGCCATATTTCTGCAACATTTGTTGCAGTTGTTCGGTTGTCGCCCCGTCCCAGAACTCTCTCACCCACGCCGGAATCCACTTCCCCTCTCCCCCCGGAGAGGGGTTAGGGGTGAGGCTCTGGTGGGGCAGGGGGGCAGCCGAACTGGGGGATGGGGTCTCCCTGTGTTCCTGTACGGGTGAACCTGCAACTGGCTGCGCTTCCCGGTCGAAGCCCTCGCGACCTTCCGCGTTTGCTGCCGGTTCAGGGATGACCCCTGGCTTAGACGAACCAAAATCAGCAACAGCACCCTTCCGGGTCGCACCCACGCGCGATGCTGTCTTGCGGTTTGAAGACTTGGAAGATGGATGATTTGAAGATTCAGGATATGTATGCGTCGCAGATTGCAACGCGCTTGTTGCAAATTGCAACGTCGTCTGAACAGGTTGACTCGTGGTTGCGTCGATCTGCCCGACCGTCCACCAGCGCCGGGCGTTATGCGCGCCATACGCGCGGCACGTCGCCAGCCCGTTGGCCGCCAGCTCATCCAGCGTCCTGCGGATCGTTGCCTCTGACCACCAGGGGAAGTGGTTTTCCCGCCACTCCTGCGGGCTGTTGTACAGCCAGTACACCCCGTCGCGACGGTGCGTCTGTTTGCCCTCACGTGCGTTGTAGGCAATCCAGCCGCGCATCTCCGCCAGGATGATCGCCTCGTTTAATCCGTACTGTTGAGCTTCCTGGCGATCAAATGCCGCACTCCCCTTCGGCACGACCATTTGATCGGCTCCAACCAATTGGTAGCCCAGGCGAAAGGCGATGAGTTTTATGAGATTGATCAGCAGCAGTGACACTCTACTGCATAAAAAGTTGCAAATGTAATCCATCCGATGTATCCTCTTAATTGGATTTGGTCCCGCCACTCGTGTTTGCAGCACGAACCGGGATAACGACCACGCGCGTGATCAACGGACACCCCCTACCCAGGGGGTTTTCGCATTCTCACGCCCGTGTTAATCGAACACCTCTTCTATTGCGGGAAATTTTCACCGCTCGTTACACTCCTGCTATCGTCTACTTATTGCAGGAGTCCGTCATGCTATCGCTGCAACAGGCGCTGGCGCTCTACCTCCAGGTTGATCGTGCACGCCACACCAACCTCAATTACCAGCGCTGCCTCTCGCCGTTCGTCACAGATATTGGCCCCGGTCGAAACATCACCCTCGTCACCTACGCCGATCTGCTCGACTACACTGCCCGCCTGCATTCCACCGTTCAGCAGTCTTCCTTTAAGCAGTACGTCACCATCATCAAAGGCTTTTTCAACTGGTGCGTATCAACCCGCCTGCTGGAACATTCCCCCGCCGCGCAGCTCACCGCGCGCAAACCGCCGCGTTATCGCGAAGATGAACGCGCCATGCCGGAAGAGGTCTTCGCCGAAGCCCTGCGTCGTGCCTGGCCGAAGCCACGCGACTACGCCGTGCTGTCCTTCTTCCAGGGCACTGCCTGCCGCGCGGGTGGCATCGCCTCACTGCGTCTGCCCAATCTCAACATCGCGAACATGCGCGCCTGGATCGAGAACAAAGGTGGTGATTTCTATTGGGTGTATTTCGGGGAGATGACAGCAGCAGCGCTAGACCGCTATTTGGATGTGCGCCCTGAGGTGCAGCACGATCACGTCTTTGTGTCGCATCGACACCCAGATGTTCCGCTCAGCGCCAGCCGATACAGCGACATCGTGGCTCGCTATACCGACATGCGCTACAGGGCGCATAGTATTCGCCACATGATCACCCAGCGCTGGGACGAGCAGGGCGTCCCATTGACCGAACTGCGCGACAAGCTCAACCACGTCAGCGCATCCACCACCAACGCCTATTTGCGCCGGGGTGATGCCCGCGTGCAGCAGCTATCGCGCGCACTCGATCAGCCTTCAGATGCGCCGCGCCGTGCCAAAATCATCATCCTGGACACGGGCTAAGATTACCAACAGACGGAAATTATCAGCCGAATTATACGGAGAATTGGCGGAGCGCGTTGCTCTGTACTGCGGCTCAATGCAATCTGCCAGTCAATGATAATGTGGAATCGCTTGCACGTATGCTTTAACATGGCTATAATGCGCTAATCCAAACATGTAAGCACGTCATGCACGAGGAAAAGCGGATGAACTCACTTCCGACTTACCAGTCAACATCCCGCCTGACCGAACAGGCGCAAAAACTTCTGGAAATCCTCCAGAAAAAGGGCAACGTCTGGATGAACCGCAAGGACATCGCCCGCGCTATCGGTAAACGGCGGCTGACACCCTACGACATCGCCCTGCTCGAACTGCTGCAAGATAAGGGTCTGGTTGAGATTCAGTCCCGTGCCAATGGCACACCAATCGGCTACGAGTGGGTTTACCATGCCCGCCCGGATGCGCGAGTCGAATAGAAGGACGACGCATGAAGATCGTTACGCTGCTCAATGAGAAAGGTGGCGTGGGCAAAACCACGCTGGCGACTCATATTGCCGCTGGGCTGGCGGTCAAGGGTCTGCGAGTCGTCCTGGTGGATGCCGATCCGCAGGGACACGCGACAGTCGCCATGGGACTGCCCAAAGAGCCAGGCCTGTATGATCTGCTGGTGCGCGACGCGGCCTTCAAGAATGTGCTGCGGTTCATCCAGCCGAAGCAGTACCAGGTGCCCGATCAGGCGGTAACGGGTCAGTTGTTCATCGTGCCCTCCAACGTCGAGACGCGCAACATCGCCAACTCGATCTCGGACAGCTTCGCCGTCAGCGAACGCTTCAACGAGCTGGAAGGCTCGGTGGATATCGTCATTTTCGATACGTCGCCGACGCCGTCGCTGCTGCACGGTTCGATCTATCTGGCGACAGACGCGCTGATCTATCCGACAACCTGCGAATTCCTGAGCTTCGACGGCTTGGTCGAAAGCATCAAGCATCGGCAGGCAGCAGATGGTCACCGCGCACAATGGAACCTGAGCAATATCGAGGTGCTGGGCATTGTCCCAACTATGTACCGCACCAACACACTGGAACATTCCGAGAATCTCAACCAGCTTCGCCAGCAGTTCGGCGCGCTCGTCTGGGATCCAATCCCGCAGCGCACGATCTGGGCGGAAGCAGCGGCTATTCGGCGTCCGGTCTTCAGCTTCGCGCCCGAAAGCAAAGCTGCGGGTGATGCGTGGCAGCTTGTGCAGCACGTACAGGAGGCATTGGCAGGTGTCAGCCAATAAGCGGCGGCAGGGACACAGCGCGGGCGGCATCTTCGGCAATGTCGAAGGGGGACTGCCCAGCCTCGAACAGACCGATTCCGACATTTACGGAAACGATGTGTTCGAGCAGTTTGCGCGCATTGATCAGGGCAAGATCACTGCGAAACCAGTGAGTATCTTCGAGATTTTCCCTGATCCGATGCAGCCACGCCGCGCCGTGCCATCTCCAGTGCGTCCGTACTGGAACGGCAAACCTACCGCGATGAACGATCTGTTCTCCAACTGGCTGCACCTCGCCGAGCAGGAACGTGGTTCAGAGTGGGACATCGAACCGTATCTGATGGGCGAAGGCGAGACAGAGCGGTCGGACGAAGAGGTTGGTCAGAAGGGTAAGCTGGGGCCGATTCAGGCATC
>JAEUQX010000612.1 GCA_016788625.1 Anaerolineae bacterium | reverse complement strand
GCTTCCGCCGTGCCGTCGCTCGACGCGCTGTCCACCACATAAACATCAGCGCTCAGGCCGCTCGTGTCCAAATCAGCCAGCAGACTCCGCAGCGCCTGCAAGGCCAGTTCACGCACGTTCCAGGTGACGATGACAACCGCTAAGTCGGACATCAGTCGCCTAACGCCGCGAAGTCCAGCCCGGTGCTCGCGCCAAAGGCCAGCAGTTCTGCGAAATCTTCCGGCGCGGCAGGCACAAGCGTCTCCTGTCCCAGCAGGTCGCGCAGCCAGATCGCGCTGGCGCGTTCGTCTGCCAGGCGGTTGAGCGTATCAACCAGAGCGGTGCGCGTCCCCAACGGAACGGCGCGCGGGATCATCAGGATGCTGTGCGGAATCGGAATGCTGGTTTCTAACGTGGAGATATTCTCTGTCTCGTCAGTGCTCAGCCGTTCCAGGATGCTCGCCGGAACCCCCGCCGCGTCGCACTCGCCCGCGTTGACCGCCTCGGCTGCGGCGCTGGCGCTGTCGTAATCGCGCGTCGCAGCCAGGTCAGTGGGCTGGAAACCCGCCGCACGCATCATCAGCGCTGGGATCAACCAGCTATACGCATCGCTGCTGCTCACGCGGCAGAAGGTCTTGCCCGCCAGCGCCGCAAACGTGGCGATTTCCGCTTCATTGTTCACGATGATCGACGCTGCCGCGCCTGTTGAACCGTCATCACCGCGCGTCACCTGCAAGGCGGGCAGACCGCAGTCCAGCGCCTGTGCCACCAGATAGGCCGTGCCGCTCAGCCACGCTGCCGCCGCCGTACCACCGAACGAGTCACACAGCGCGGCAATCGCTTCGGCCTCGCGTTCGACCACCTGCACCTCCAGCGCCACACCCGCCCGTTCCATCAGCGCCGCTTCCAGGTCGTTCACAGCCGCACGCGCCTGACTATCAGGGTTATCCAGACGAACAATCAGACGCAGCGGGTTCTCCGCTTGCCCGATGGCGATCACCGTCGGCAGCGGTGGCAGCGGCGTTGATACGGGTGTAGGCGTGATGGTTGGCTGGCTGGCATTCTCAACGGGTGCAGTTTCCGCGCGGCAGGCAGCGGCAAAGAGCATGAGCAGCAGCACAAAAACGATGAGGCTGCCCTGTAAGCCTGCTCGATTGGTCTTGGTGACTCTGTGGTGGAATCTGTTCATCTTCACAGCGTTTGTATCCCCGCAAGTTGGCGCTGCCCTGATTATAGACCCCATCCCTCATTCGCCGGATTGAGGTATCAGCTCGATGTCACGCGCGCCCACCCGCGCATTACGAACACTCACCTCAACATCCTCATGGATCAGCCCAGCCCAGCACTGCTGCGGATTGCGCGCCTCGATCAGATTGGTCATGCGGACAGCGCCCCACACGACACTCTGCGTCCCCGGCATCAGGTAGTAGTAGGTCTTGCCGCTGACTTCATCGACGACCGCTTGCAGGTTCTCCGGCGTGCCTACCGCCCAGCGCCAGGGAAAGTCGCGCGTGCTGGTCGAGCAGTTGAGGCCCACGCGCCACGCGCCCGATTCTTCATAGACGCCCATCGCGCCCCAGACCTGATCCTGTTCATAGACCGTGCCCGGCCCTGGCCCGCTGGTGCGAATCGGCACACTGCCATAATTCTCCACCGTCAGGCGGAAGACCAGCAGGTCGCCAACGGGCATGGTGATGGACGAGAAGCCGAGATCCTGCGGGTCATCTGGAAGCGCCACCAGATCGCCCTGCACATCGGCTGAAGTAAAGTAGCGTTCCTCATAGGGCACCACCGCAAAAGCCACATCCGCCCCGCTGGCCTGCGGCGCAATCTCCGCCTGTGGATCGCCGCCGCCCTGAACGAGCAGCGTGGCTGTCTGCTGCACGCGCTGCCCTTCGTCGTCCTGCGCCACCGCGACGACGGTGTAAGTGCCATCCGGCGGGGGCTGCACCCCCAGGTCGATGCCGCCATCGTAGTCGAACAGGTGCCGCCCCGGTTCACCCAGTGCGCGCCCCTCGTCGCGCTCCGGCACATAGATCTGCTGACCATCCGGCCCTTCCAGATACACGGCCAGTTCCGCTGCTTTGGGCAGATACACGTTGATCTGCGTGCGGTCGGCGATGCCATCCTGGTTGGGCGTGAACACATCCGGCGATACCGTGAAACTGATGATTTCGGGGAGCTGCGACTCGCCGTCGGCGATCACCAGTGTTCCGCTTTGCTCCATCGTCTCGCCGCTGGCCGTATCAGTCGCGGTCAGCCGCCAGGTGTAGCTGCCGTTGGGGATCAGGCGGCGCAGCACCTGCCCGGACACGGTCTCGCCATCCAGCGTGAAGCCATCGACCACGCCGCTGAACAGCACGCGCTTCTCGCCGGGCGTGCGCGGTTCATCCTGGCGGAAGTAGTAAACCGTGCCATCCTGCGCCTCGAACGCCAATGTCACCTGCGCGTTGCTCGTCAGGGTATAACTGAATTCGGCCACATCGCCGTCGCCGTCCGCGTTCGGCGTGATCGTTTCTGTCGAAAATCCCGCCGCAGTGATCAGCGGTAAATCTGGCTGGAGCAGCGCCTGCCCCACCAACAGCACAGCCGCCAGCGCCAACAGCGCCGCGACCAGCGTGATGACAACGGATACGCGCATCGTCACCTCATCAGCAACTCAAGTGAGCTAGGAGTCTTTAGTCATTAGTCGTTAGCTGTCAGTCTGTTTCACGAACTAGCTGCGCTCACAATCCAGTCCGCTAAGCCGGACAACGCCCGCGTTGTCCCTACGACCCATCAGATTAATCTTGTTGGACTACTAGGATCGAACCGCTGCTTATTCTACCTTTTGCTACCGACTAAAGACTGTAGACTATTGACTACAGACGATCAGTCTAGCCGATAGACATTGGGCACGCCAAGTCCGAAACTTTACGGCTCGTTTGTTCTGCGGTAAACTCATCTCATTTCCTCCTCGCCAGTAATACACGTCCGAGGTACACCCCACGTTGACCAACGGCATAACCGATTTTGAGAATATCCCCGACAGTGAACCGGATGAACATGGCCTGATCGAATGTCCACTCCTGCCACTGCGTGATCTTGTAGTCTTTCCTGGTGTTGTCACCAGCATTCCCTTAAAGCACAAGCTGGCGCTGGCCGCCGTACAGCACGGGCTGACGAAGCAGCGCACCGTAATCGCCATCTCGCAGAGCACCATCGAAGGTGAACTCTACAAAATTGGCACAGAAATCGCCCTCGGTCGCCTGATACGCGATGTGCAGGAAGGTCGCAGCGTGCTGGTGCAGGGTCGCCGCCGCGTTGAACTGATCGAAATCATCAAGACCGAACCATTCATGGTTGGCAAAGCACGCCCCATCGACGAGCCAACCGAGATAAACGATGATCTGCAACCGCTGATTCAGAATATCAGCGATTTGCTCAAGCGCGCGGCTGATCTGAATATCGCCCTGACCGACGATGTGCTGGATTACATCCTGGGCACATCCGACCCCGGTCTGCTGGCGGACATGGTCGCTTCCACGCTGAATGCCCCGTTTGAAGACCGCCAACAGCTCCTGGAGAACCGCGATGTCGAGCAGCGCCTGCGCCAGGTAGCCTACCTGCTCAACCAGGAACTCAATGTGCTGGAACTGCGCGACGAGATCAACATCCAGGTGCAGCAGGAGATCGACCGCAGCCAGCGCGAGAATTACCTGCGCGAGCAGATGCGCGTGATACAAACCGAACTGGGCGAGACAGACATCTTCCAGCAGGAATACAACGAGGTGCGCGACCAGATATTCAAGGCGCACCTGCCCGCCGATATTCACGAGAAAGCCATGAAGGAACTCTCGCGGCTGATGCTGATGCCGCCGATGGCTCCGGAAGTTGGCATCATCCGCACCTATATCGACTGGCTGGCGGGGCTGCCCTGGAAGAAAGCCAGCGATGATAACCTGGACATCACCCACGCCCAGAAGGTGCTGGACGAAGCGCACTACGGTCTGCCGAAGGTCAAAGATCGCATCCTGGAATACATCGCCGTTCGCAAGCTCGCGCCGACCAAGATGAAGAGTCCCATCCTGTGTTTCGTTGGCCCGCCCGGCGTGGGTAAAACGTCGCTCGGTCGCAGCATCGCCAAGGCGCTGGGGCGTGAGTTCGTGCGCGTCAGCCTGGGCGGCGTGCGCGACGAAGCCGAGATACGCGGTCACCGCCGCACCTACATCGGTGCGCTGCCAGGGCGCGTCATTCAAACGATGCGACGCGCGGGCACGGTCAACCCGGTCTTCATGCTCGATGAGATCGACAAACTCGGCATGGATTTTCGTGGCGACCCGTCCTCGGCGCTTCTGGAAGTCCTCGACCCGGAGCAGAACAACACCTTCTCCGATCATTACCTGGAAGTACCGTTCGATCTTTCGAAGGTGCTGTTCATCACCACCGCTAACGACCTCGACCCGCTGCCGCCCGCCCTGCTCGACCGCCTGGAAATCATCGAGTTTTCCAGCTATACGGAAGAGGAGAAGCTGGCGATCACGCGGCGCTTCCTGCTGCCCAGCCAGCTTGAGGCACACGGCCTGGAAAACACGAAGATCTCGTTCGAGAAACGCGCACTGCAAGCCATCATCCGCGAGTACACCTACGAAGCGGGCGTCCGCAACCTCAACCGCGAGATTGCCAACATCTGTCGTAAGCTGGCGCGCCTGCTGGCGGAAGATAAACCGCTGCCGCCGCGCATCCTGCCCAGCAAGCTGATCGATTACCTCGGTCCGCCTGTCTTCACACAGAAGCGCCTGCACAAGGATGATGCCATCGGCCTGGTTACCGGGCTGGTGTGGACGTATGACGGCGGCGATATCACGCTGATCGAGGTCTCGATCATGCCGGGTAAGGGCACGCTGCTGATGACCGGGCAGTTGGGCGAGGTGATGCAGGAGTCGGCACAGACGGCGCTGAGCTATCTACGGGCGCGCGCTGGCGATTTCGACATCCCCGGCGACGACTTCGAGAATTATGACGTGCATATCCACCTGCCCGAAGGCGCTGTGCCGAAGGAAGGCCCCTCGGCAGGCATCACGCTGGCAACGGCGATCATTTCCGCGTTCACCGAGCGCAAGGCGCGCAGCGAATATGCCATGACGGGCGAAATCACACTGCACGGCAAGGTGCTGCCCGTCGGAGGCGTCAAGGAAAAAGTGCTGGCGGCGCGGCGGGCGGGCATCCGCAAGGTCATCCTGCCCAGCGAGAACAAGAAAGACCTGGTGGACGTGCCCAAAGAGGCGCTCGACGACCTGAACATCTTTTTCGTCAGCGATATGCAGCAGGTGATCGACCGCGTGCTGCTCGCTCCGCCGCCGGAAGGCCGCAAGCGCGACCTGGAACGGCAGGACGAGGAGAAGGACGAGAAAGAGGAAAAAAGCGAGAAGGGCGACAAAACCGACACCAAGACCAAATAACAGCGCAGGGTCCATATCACATTCACAGACGGCAGCAAGATTATGAGCCTATCCATCGAGGATGTCCGCCACATCATGAAGCAGGGTCGCAGCCCGCAGGCCGACTGGTTCGCTGACCAGACCGCTCCCGGCGTGCTGGCCGCGACGATGACCGCGATGGCGAACGGCCAGGGCGGCACGGTGATGCTGGGCGTCGTCGGCGCGAGCGGCAGTCTGGTCGGCGTGCGCAATGCCTCGGAAGGCGTTGACCTGATACTTCAGGCGGCGCTGACGATTGAGCCGCCGCTGATCGTGCCACTGCCGCAGATCGTGCGCATCAATGGCAAGGCGGTGATCATCCTGCACATCCCGCCCGGAATGCCGCACATCTATGCGCTGGAAGGCCGTTACTTGCAGCGCCAGGGCGTGGAGAATGTGCCGCTCAAAGCGCGCGACCTGCGCCGTCTGATCATCGAACGCGGCGAGATCAGCTTCGAAGCGGAGATCACGCGCGGCGCGACACTCAATGATATTGATTGGGACAAGGCCAAGGCCTATGCCAGTTCGCTGAGCGGCATGGGCACAGAGAATGCCGAGCAGGTGCTGCTGCGGCGCGGCTGCCTCGTCGAGTATGAAGGCGCGCTGCGACCGACCAACGCAGGCATCCTGCTGTTCGGCAAGGACATTCCACGCTTCATTCGCGGCGCGGACATCACCGCGGTGCGTTTCGCGGGAGAGACGATGAGCGACACCTTCACGCGCCAGGACATCATTGGCACGCTGCCCGACCAGATTCGCCGCGCCGAGACCTTCCTGGTCGATCATCTGCGGAAGGGCGTACAGATCGGGCAGAGCATGGCACG
>JAEUQX010000598.1 GCA_016788625.1 Anaerolineae bacterium | reverse complement strand
CAGCGGACAAACACCCATTCTGGAATGGCTCTACAGCCAGGTTGACCTGCTGGCCGAGTTTCGTTTCCTGGGGCGTGCCCTCTCGATAGCCGCGCTGTGGTGGATTCTGCTGGCCGGGATTGCCGTCGATCTGCTCTGGCGTGCCGTGCGCAGCCGTTCCGCCAGCCTAAACAGCGGCGAACGCAGACGGCTGACACAAGCGCTGGGCGTCGCGGCGCTGGCCTGGCTGCTGTGGTGTGTCTACAGCCTGGCGAGCACAGAGGCACGCTCGGCGCTAACGCTGAATAACCCCGACCTGCTGCTCGCGCTCGATCTGCGACGCTTCACCTCGCCAGATGATGCGGTTGACGGGTTGTGGCTGTTTCTGCTCGTCGCGCTCGTGTTCGACAGTGGATTGATCGCGTTGAGCCT
Source organism: Anaerolineae bacterium (assembly GCA_016788625.1). Lineage (GTDB taxonomy): Bacteria > Chloroflexota > Anaerolineae > Aggregatilineales > Phototrophicaceae > CFX2. The sequence continues at coordinate 3,317 of JAEUQX010000598.1, read as the reverse complement.
AATCGGGCGGCGTACCCGCGCGCAACGTTGGCAGGCGCTGTGGACGAGGCTGGTGCGCGTTGGTCTGCTCATGCTGATGATCGGTGCGACTGCCGATGTCATGCGCGCCAACAGCCTGTTGTTCGACTTTCAGCCCGCCGTACCAGGGTATGCGCCCGTATATATCAACGTGCGGCAGGCCGAACCTCAGACGCCGTTCCCTTCCATCAACGAGCCGTTCTCGTCGCTGGCCTTCGGGGGCTATGAGTATCGTATACGCTCGTGGGGATGGGACGAGGGCTGGCTGCCCGAAAGCCCTGCCGGGCCGTTCTTCTGGGCGAACGGCGGGCTGAACAATCGACCGCGCTGGGCGTTAATCTCGAACAATTATGGCGGCGATTCGCTGCGGCTGGCACAGGCATTTGTCGAGCAAGGCTATGAACAGCGCGGCTGCTTCAAGCTGGCGGATGGCCTCGGCGCGGCAGACCCCTGCGATGTCGAGGGCACGCAGGTCAACGCTGTACTATACGAATATCCGCTGGCACTGCCCTATGCCTTCATTGCGTCCGAGCAGCAGCTCAACACCCTGCCGAACGAACTGAACGCGAGCAGCGTCATTGCCGCGCATATTGTGGCGCATCGGCTGGATACGATCACCATAGAGGCTGTGCGCCCGGCTGATTCGCAGGATTACTACCTGATTGTGCAGGAGACCCACTTTCCGGGATGGCGCGCGTCGGTGAACGGCGTCCCGCTGGAAGTCGTCACCATGCCGCTTGACTACGCGGTCGAGGGGCAGCGCGGCTACGTGGCGGTGCGGCTGCTGCCGGACGCGCAGCAATACACCCTGACGTTTGAGCCGCCAGGATGGCCGACTGGCGTGGCATTGTTCATGGTGGCGCTGCTTGGGTGCGCTGCTTATCTCGCCTGGAAGCCGCGCCAGCGTTAGGCCGGAGCTTCCAACGCCTCAGCCTCTATCATCGCCCCGTAATACTCGATCTTGTAACGGATCAGGCCGAGGTGTTCATTCAGCTCGTTGATATGCGCCTCAACCTGCTGCTGAAGCGCCTTGAGCATCTCGACGCGCTGCGGCAGGGTGGAATCACCGAGACGTTGCAGATGGGCGTAAGTCTGCATATCGTGGATAGACATCCCCGTAGCACGCAGCTTCTTGAGGAAGTTTATCCAACCGATATCGTCCTCCGAATAACGGCGGTGCGAGTTGTCCGCGCGGTCAATCGCATGGATCAGGCCAACCCGCTCGTAATAGCGCAGCGTGTGAACGCTCAATCCAGTGGCCGCAGCCACCTCTTTAATTGTCAGTGTTCCCGTTGTTGTTGCCATACCTCACAGTCTACAACTTCGAGTGCACTCCAAGTCAAGGGCATGATCGTCTTTTCTTAGGGTCTTGACTTCGAGCGCGCTCAAACATGTAGAGTGGTTTTCAGCATCCAATCTATTGAGGAGATGATGATGGACAACCGCATTCTGGGACGTTCAAATCTTCCGGTTTCACCCTTGGGCATGGGCTGTTGGGCCATCGGCGGCGTGTGGCGCTTTCTAAATATTCAGGCGGGCTGGGGCGAAGTAGACGATGCTGAATCGATCCGCACCATTCAGCACGCGCTCAACAGCGGAATCACCTTCTTCGATACAGCGGCCAACTACGGCACCGGGCACAGTGAGCACATCCTGGGGCAAGCGTTGGGCGCGCGGCGCAGCGAGGCCGTCATCGCGACCAAGTTCGGCTTTTCGGTTGATGAAGAAGCGAAACATGTGACGCACTATCCCACGCCCGAAAAGGTCATCAGCCAGGTACGCGCGGAGTGCGAAGCCAGCCTGCGCCGCCTGGGAACGGACTACATCGACCTGTACCAGCTTCACGTGTGGGACTACCCGCTTGATTTCGCGCCCGCGCTGCGCGAAGAACTGGAGAAGCTGGTGCGCGATGGGAAGATCCGTTTCTACGGCTGGAGCACCGACTCGGTCGAAGCCGCGCGCATCTTCGCGCAAGGCCCGCACTGTGTCGCTGTACAGCACGATCTGAACGTGGTGCGCGATGCGCCGGAGATGCTCAGCCTGTGCGATCAGTTCAACCTGGCGAGCGTCAACCGCACCCCATTGGCACGCGGCGCGCTGACGGGCAAGTACAGTAAAGAAACGATTTTTGCCGCAAACGATGTCCGCACCGATACCTGGGCGCGCGAAAACATCCTGCTGCCCGCGTTCGAGCACCTGGACGCACTGCGCGACATCCTGACGAGCGGCGGACGCACACTGGCGCAGGGCGCACTGGGCTGGGTCTGGGCACGCAGCAGCCGCACGATTCCAATCCCCGGCATTCGCACGGTCAAACAGGTTGACGACAACGCCGGAGCGCTGGCGTTCGGCCCCCTGTCCGCCGACCAGATGCGGCAAATCGAGGAATTGGTGCGCCATCCGGTTGCGAACTAGAATTCATCACCGCATAATTTACCTCCTCACGCTGTTCAAACGTGAGTACTCGTGAGGAGGTTGTTATGAGCAAGACGCTAACCTGCCTGGCGCTGGGGTCACGCGGCGATGTGCAGCCGTATGTCGCGCTCAGCGCCGGGCTGCGCGACGCGGGCTACCGGGTGCGCGTGGTGACATTCGAGTCCTTCCGCACACTGGTCGAAGGTCAGGGCTTGTTGTTTCACGCTGTGCCCGGCGACGCCCAGGCCATCCTGCAAGCGGGGGCGAGCGCCGACATGCTGGGCACGCGCAACCCGCTCAAACTGATGCGCGGTATCATGCGCAGTTACGGCGCGATCATCGCAGACTATATCGAAGTCTTCTCCGATGCTGTGCTGAACGATTCGGACGCCATCCTCAACCAGCTTCCCGGCGGCCTGTTCGGGGTCGACCTGGCGGAAAAGCTGAACGTGCCGCACATCTCGCTCTCGGTCATCCCGCTGACGCCAACCCACGCCTGGCCGAACCCGCTGCTCAGCGAGCGCTCGCTTGGCCCGCTCAACAAGGCCAGTTATGCGGCATCAGCACAGCTCGTGTGGGCCTTCTTCCGTCCGCATGTCCGGCGCTTCCGCGAACGGATCGGACTGATGACCCCACCCCCGCGCTGGCTGCGAGCGAAAGGCAAGCTGACGATTAACGGTTTCAGCCCGCTGGTCGTGCCGCCGCCTAAAGATTGGGACTCCACCGTCCATACCACCGGCTACTGGCAGCTCAGCGACCCACCCTGGCAGCCGGATGCCGACCTGCTGGCCTTCCTGGAGGCGGGCAGCAAACCCGTGTTCATCGGTTTCGGCAGCATGATCGCCCCGGACAGCGCCGCGCTCACCCGCACGGTCATCGAGGCG
>JAEUQX010000550.1 GCA_016788625.1 Anaerolineae bacterium | reverse complement strand
GGGCCGCTGATGAAGCAGACATTGGCGCTGCTGCGGATGGTTTCCAAACCGCTCTCGCGCTGGCTTGTGACCCAATCCTCCAGGCGGGGGACGAGTTGATCGAGCGTCATCACGACAATATGCACGGGCGCGAGAATTGTTGGGATGCGTCCCCGCCCCGGCGCAGTGCTGACGATCAGCGTCCCGGTAGCCGCCACTGCCGCGTCCACACCCGTCAGCCCGACCTGGGCATCGCGGATTGACTCGACCGTTTCGGCGCGAAACTCGTCGTGCATCTCAGGATGGGTGATCCTGATACCTTCGTCCTTGATCGCCTTTTCCAGCCCCTTCGCCGGGATGTGTTTGAAGTCCCAGGCAATGATGTGCGTGGTCTGGTGTGAGCGCAGCAAATCTACGACGCAGCGCCGCACACCCGCATCGCCCTTGACAGCGAAGCAGTTGCCCATCAGCCGCTCGGTCTCCGCCTGGAAACGTGCCAATAACCCCTCTGGAGAGGTGTCATCTACGCGCACAACGGGCTGATACTGGCGCGGGCGCGGCGGCGCATCGGGGAAAGGCTGGGCGGCGGCGCGCAGTTTGTTCAGTATTTTCTCGCGTGAAGTCATAATTGTCCTCAAGAAATCTCTAATTGCGCTTCAACAGGAAGATACGCGGGTGCAAACCGCCGAGCGCGACGCGAATAACCTGAGCTTTCTCCCATACCTTTGATTCGTCGAGTAGGCTTTCCAGCAGGCGCACCTCCTGCGAAATGAGCGCTACGCGCGCACCGGGACGGGCAACACGCGCCATTTCGCGCAGTACAGCCGGGTAGAGTTCCAGGTTGCCTTCGTGCGAACCAACCAGATTGCCAAAGGGTAGATCGCCGACGATCACATCGACGCTCTTATCAGCCAGCGTCAGATCACGCGCGTCGGACTGCCGCAGCTTGATCTGTTCAGCATACCCCGCCGCTTCGACGTTCCGGCGCGCACAGTCCAGCGCCGCTGTGTCGTGATCATAGCCGATCAGGCTGGCAGCCGCGCCTTGGGCTGCCCGTTCGATCAGCAGCGTGCCTGAGCCGCACATAATATTCAGAAACGTATCATCTGGCGTGGGCTGCGTCAACATGACCATCGCCTGTGCCACCGCCGCGTTCAGCGCTCCCTCACGGTTGCAAACTCGCCAGGCGCGGGTTGCCAGCGGGCGTGGTGAGAGGCGTACCAGCGCTTCCCAGCCCGTCTCACTCTGTGGGACGCGCCGCAGCCGGACAAGCAGGTCGCCTTCTTCTCCGCCTGGCGTCAACCCCAGCTTGGCCGCCAGTTCATCCTTGATCCGTGTCATAACTGCCGAATCGGAGCCTGCCGCGCTCAGATAGAACGAGTTATAGGCATCAGCGGGTGAAAGGTCGCGCACCCTGGCGATCTGGGCGAGCAGGCGTTTGAAATGCTGGTCGCCGAGCAGCCCTTTGGGGCGTGGGATGTCATATTGTTCGATCAGATAGACGGCCTGCACGGTCTTGAGCCGCAGTAATTGCCACAGGTTGCCCATGTACTGGAAGCGCAGCACGCCGGGGCGCTTGGGCAGCGGGCTGGATTCGATGCGATCTTCAAAGAGCGTTTTTAACTCGCGCCAGGCGATGTTCTCCAGCCCTTCGGAGACATCCGCTTCGCACTCATGGGTGACGAATCCTGGCGGTTCTGGCTTTCGTTCAGCCACCTGCGCGGGCTTGGGTGTGGGGCGCGATTTTTTCATGATGCCTACCGGAATTCGTTCAGACGATGATGGATGAGGGTATAGGTCACGCCCATGTAAGTCAGTTGGAAGAGTATCCCTGATATGGCAGCCGTTATGTCTCCGCGTGCGGCCACATCCAGGCTGCCGGCGATGTTGAACATGAAGCCGATATAGATGGCGAAGTATGCCCATTTGAACCAGCGCCAGATGCCCAGCACACAGATGATGCCGAAGAGACCCCAGCCGAGGGCCAGGAGGTTACCTCCTTCCAGGCTGCGGATGATGCCGAGGAGGTTGGCAGCGCCCAGGAAAATCAGCCAGCCGGATAGCAGGTTGCCGCG
>JAEUQX010000542.1 GCA_016788625.1 Anaerolineae bacterium | reverse complement strand
GAATGGGCATCCATTCTGGGTGATCAGCGATGGCAAGATCATCAACCACTGGCTGATCGCTGCATTTTATCCGCAGAACGCGCCTGCCTTCGCGGGGCGTATCGCGACCGTCTTCGTCGCGCTGCTCGGTTTGGCGGCGGGGATGACGGTGGTGCGGCGGCTGGCTGGCGCTGGGGGTGCGGCGCTGGCGGTGGCACTGTGGCTGGGTTCGCCATACCTGTTCTTCTACGAGCGGCTGGCCTTCAGCGATGCCCAGGCAGGGGCGTGGGTGGTCGTGGCGGTGGCGCTCGCCTGGCGCTTCGGGCAGTCCGGTCGCTGGCGGGATGCCGTGCTGAGCGGCCTCACATTCGGCGCCGCGGCATTGTTCAAGTTTACGGCTGCACCGTTCGCGCTGAGCATCGCCCTGGTGATTCTGTTCACGGGTCAGCAGGCGATGAATCGGCGCGTGCGCGGTCTGCTGCTGGCGGGAGTGGTCACGGCGGCGTGTTTCGTTGTGCCGCTGGCGTACCTGCTGTGGAAGGGCGATGACTTCTTCAGCATCGCGCTGGGCTGGTTGGGCGCGTCGTCGGGCGGGCAGCCGTCGCTGGTCGCCAACCTGGAACGCTTCTGGGCGCAGCTCAGCGGCTTCGGTACGCTGGCCTGGGTGCTCTTGGCGGGTGCTGGCTTGCTGCTGTTAGCGCTGCGTGGCAGGCAGTGGGTGCTGGTCGGGGTTGGCCTGCTGCCGCTGCTGCTGATTATGCTGCTGGGGCGCGAGGTGCTGTCGCGGCATTTTGTCGTAGCGCTGCCGCTGTTGCTCACGCTGGCCGGGGCAGGGTTGGGCGTGGGTTTGCGCCGTGTGCGTGATGCGCGTGCCCGCCAGATGGTGACGGCCTTCGGTGCTGCTGGCCTGTTGTTGGGCGTCTCGCCGTTCATGCTGACGGCCTACAGCGACCCTGCCGCCCTGCCGCTGCCCGCCGATGCGCGTTATGAGCACATTACCTCGCACAGTTCGGGCTATGCCCTGCGTGAAGCGGTGGAGGCGTTCCCGCAAACTTTGGCGCGCTCCGACCTGCCGATCATCGCCAGCATGTTCCCGGATAGCTGCCGCCGGGCGAACTTTTACGCGGCCAGCGGCCTTCGCATGTTCTGCACCGACGCGCCGGGGATGAGTGCCATTGATGCAGCTCTGGAGTCACAGGGCGCGGCCTACGTGCTGACTGACAACGCGCCGAATATTGGTCTCGATGTGACGACGCTCGATGCCCGCGTGACGCGCATCGCTGCCTATCCGCGACCGGGTGAGGCCGCCGACGCTGCATCGGTGCTGTTGTGGCTGGTCGAGCGCGGCGACGTGGCCGGGGCTGTACCCGTGGACTGCGCCGCCGATGTGACGCTGCCCACCTATGAGCCAGCCATGACGAGCACATTCGTGACGCTGCGTGATGGTCAGTTTGCGGTGGGCGATACGACCTTCACGGCACGCGGCGTGAATTACTACCCGCTGCACTACCCTTGGCGGCGCTTTCTGACACAGGCTGATGTGACCGAAGTTGCGCGCGAGTTGGTGCTGCTGCGTACAGCGGGGTTCAATACGCTGCGGCTGTTCCTGTGGAATGCGGCGCTTTTCGCCTGCCCGGAGCGCAGCGCTATACCCATCCCCGATGCCTTCGCCCGTCTGGACGCCATCATCCGCGAGGCAGCAGGGCAGGGCTTTCGGCTGATCATCACACTCAACGACTTGCCAGATCTGACCAACGCGCCGCTCTACGACAATCCGCCGCACGTTCAGGCGCAGACGCGCTTGATCATCGAGCGTTACCGTGACGAGGCGGCAGTGCTGGCCTGGGACGTGCGCAACGAGGGTGATATTGATTATGGTTCGATCAGTGCCAGCGGCGCGAAGTTCGAACGTGGGGTAGTGCTGGATTGGCTGGCGCAGACGGCCGCGTTTGTGCGCGGGTTGGACTCGAATCACCTGATCACAGCAGGGTGGCTGCACGACAGCGGGGCGACCGCGCCTTACGTGGATTTCGTCAGCTTTCATCACTGGGAGGATGCGGCACGGATGCGCGAACGCCTGGCCGAGATTCGCGCCGCGACGGACAAACCGGTGCTGCTCCAGGAGTTCGGCTTCAGTACTTTTCGCGTGTCGGAAGACGAGCAGGCGCGTCTCTTGAGTGAGGTCAGTGCGGCGGCTGAGGCGGAAGGCTTGCTCGGTTGGTTGATCTGGACGGCCTTCGATTTCCCACTCGATGCCACCTGCACGCCGCCTGCCTGCCCCAGCACGGACAACGCCGAACACCACTTCGGCCTATGGCGCACCGATTACACGCCGAAGCCAGCGCTTGAGGTGGTCAGTGTGCCCGGGCAGTAAAATCGGGTTCAACTGGGGCGTGTTTTTCGCAGCAGAATCTCCGAATGGCCTTTGATGATGAAGTCGGTCAGTTCGCCGACAACATGATAGCCTAATCGTTCATAGAGACGCCGCGCGCCGTCATTGAACGATGAAACCATAATGAAGGCGTTCGCCGATGTTCGGAAGATCTGCTCTTCAGCAAACTGCATGAGATGGCTGCCAACGCCATGCCCACGAAAGGTTTCGGCGATACAAATCGACTGAATGTAACCCACCAGCGCGCCGTGCATGTTGATGATCACGAATCCAGCAATCTGATCGTTTGCGATGGCTACAAACACGTCTTTGTCAGGATGGGTTAGGGTCGCGCGTGACGCTGCATAGTCACGCCCCAAAGTGATCCAGGGTTCTGACGCCGCCATCATGCGCGCACAGGTTTCGATTTCATCCGTGTTGAGGATCGGGCGAATGCTAATCGACATGCTGCGGCTCGTGGAGAAGGCTAGATCATGATTAACTGAGCGTGATTTCCTCACGGTGGCCGAATTTCACGCTGTTGTCCATCCAGCGCAGCCAGTGCGGGCGCAGCACATACAAGGCACTTCCGGCGATGATCGTGTCGAATTCGCCCGGCAGCGTGAACTTACGCAGATAGATCACGGTGATCTGCTCGCGCACGCGCTCATCGCTGATCACTTCGGCGCTGCCTTCGATCTGCAAGCCCACGATGTCCGACCACTGCCAGGCCGAAGCATACACCGTCGCTGCCACGCGCGGGCGTGCCGTCAGATTGACGCTGTGCCGCGAGCTGGGCGCGGAGAGCCAATACAGGTTCAGCCGCTCATCCGAGACATAGAATAACGGCGTGACTTCCGGGTAGCCTGCGGCGTTGACGGTCGCGAGCGCCAGCGTGGACTGTGTTTCCAGATAGGCGCGGATGATCTCTGTGGTTTCAGTCATGGCAGTTCATCATTCGCTGATGGGCGGACGGCGCAATTATTCCTCGGCAGGCGGCTTACCGCTCATGCCGAGCCATTTGAAGTATAGCTCGTTTTTGACGCCAATGCGCGCCAGCGCCCGGCCCACAGTGCCGTTGATCAGATCATCGACTGTCTTCGGCTGGCCGTAGAATGCGGGTACAGGCGGCATGATGATCGCTCCGATTTCGGCGGCCTGCGTCATCAGCCGCAGGTGGCCGATATGCAGCGGCGTTTCGCGCACCATGAGCAGTACCGGGCGGCCTTCCTTGAGCTGCACGTCGGCGGCGCGCGTCATCAGGTCTGCGTCGTAGCTGTTGGCAATCGATGACAGCGTTTTGATGCTGCACGGCGCGATGATCATGCCCAGCGTATCGAACGAACCGCTGGCGATGCTCGCGCCGATATCACCGGGTTTATGCACCACAGTAGCGAGCGCTTCCACGTCGCTCACTTTCCAGGGCGTTTCCTGAGAGATGGTGGCTTTGGCCGCCGGGCTGAGGACGAGGTGCGTCTCGATGCTCGTGTCCTGCGCCAGCACTTCCAGCAGGCGAATGCCATAGATGACGCCGGACGCGCCCGAAATACCGATGATGAGGCGGTTGGTGTGAGTCATTTGTAAGTCATCCATTCGTGCTTGTCAGTTCATTAGGATCATCGTTACTGAAGGTGACAGTACAAATACATCCACCCTTCCGTGGCGATACCACGAATTGCTGAACGTTGATATCGTATAAACCGCTCAACACTACCTGCACTGCTGAGCAACTTCAGAATCGCTTAGCACGCGCCCATAGATCTGAACCTCATCAATAACACCGCGGAAAAATGCATTCACGTCGTTATACCCACCCGCGCCAATATAGACCGGGCTATCGTTGAGCTGCGGCGGTGATACATTCGCGGCGCTTTGGGTCAGGCGTCCATTCAGATAGGATCGGAAGTTGTTGGCATCCAGGCTTATGGCGAGACAGAAGAACTGTCCAATCGGGAGAGGGTCGCTTGATGCCACTGAAGACCAGTTTCCGCCCTGTGTTACATGAGCATAGGACGCATAACCTGCCCAGTACTGTGCACTGGCACCGGTGCGCAAGATGCTGAAATTGCCATACAGTGAGCCTTTTGAAATGATCCAATCGTCCTCTGGTCGCGAACTATCGAACTCCAGCCAGATGACAATCGTGAATGTCATTAAATTAAGCGCTGCTGCATTCGGCAGCTGCACGAAATCATCGACCCCATCGAACCGCAAAGCGCTGTTCCTGGTCCCATCCCGACCCGTCGCAAAGGTTGCGCCCTGGATGATTGCGTCGCTATTGCCGACACCGTCTTGTCCGTTTCCATTGAATGTGTAATATGCCACCTCATCTTGCGGGAATGATACGGATGTTGGACACGTGCCCTCAGGAATGCCACAACCGCAGGTGCCAGGTTGTGTTTTGTTGGGGTCGTTGGGGCACTGGTCCGTTGGCGTACACACCCCATCTCCATCCGCATCGCCTACGCGGTCATCTGTCCCACAACCACAAGCACCCGGTTGTGTTTTGTTAGGGTCGTTGGGGCATAAATCATCTGAGTTGCAGATCCCATCGCCATCCATATCGGGACATTGGGCATTGTCTGGTTCCGGAGGCTGTCGGGTGTTCGTCGGTAATACAACCTGAACTGCCGAGATAAATGTTGCCGTGCTTTGGGTGACTGCTGAACTGGAACCAGTTGGTGTAGTTTCTCCCTCTAATCTGTCTAAAACGGCTGGAAGTATCCCAATCACTGCAGCGACTAAGACTGCTGCGGCACCAATCAAAGCTACTATTATTGGTACTAGGCAGCCCCCTTTACCCTTGTTCCTCTCCATGTGATTTTCCCCTCAAATAAGTGGGCAGATCTTGAGTGGAACGGCTTCGCCTATGTGACTATGCCAAGGTGAATCCAGAACCGCGCAAGTTCTGTCACATTGTGCTAATCAAGCTCCTTGATTTTGGCTCCTTTTTACAGTTGTGATAGTTCCAACTATATATGGTCTTGTTTTCCTACCGCTCGTTGTGTGTCACCTTCACCGAAGAAACCAACCGCTCTGAGTTGCCTACAAAGCTTACAGGGTAGGCCAGACCAGCAAACGGATTGACAGGATGCAAAATCAATTTGTAGTCTGACACAAACGACTCCTGACTACCTGGCTGTTACTTCTCCCCCCAATGCACGGCCATCGTGCCGAACATGAAGGTGCGGTACTGCACATTGCGGACACCTGCC
>JAEUQX010000522.1 GCA_016788625.1 Anaerolineae bacterium | reverse complement strand
GGTGGCAGCTCAGGATGCCCCGGAACGCTATACCATTGCCTTCGTTCCCGGCGTGAATCCCGATCCGTTCTACATCACGATGAGCGTGGGCGTCAATCAGGCCGCCTCTGACCTCGGTGTGGACATCGTGCAGCAGGACCCTGAACAATTCAACGTCCAGTTCTCTGTGCCGATCCTGGAAGCTCTGATCGCTCGCGGTGATATTGACGCTATCGTCACCGCCCCGAATGACAAGGAACAGTCGATTCCGGTGCTGCAACGCGCCAATGAATCTGGCATTCCCGTCCTGACCGTTGATACCTTCATCGGCGATGGCGACTACGCCGCTGGCCCTGTGCAGTTTCCGCTGAGCTACGTTGGTTCAGACAACGTAGAGGGTGGTCGGATTGCCTGTAATGCTCTGGCGGATGCCCTCGGTGAAGGCGCGAAGATTTACATCCAGAACGTGAACCCCGGCATCAGCACCACTGATCAGCGCGAACAGGGCTGCGTCGAAGCCGCCGCCGCTCGTGGTCTGGAAGTGGTACGCGTGGACTACAATGGCAATGATGCCAATCAAGCCCAGCAGCAAACGGCTGCCGTGTTGCAAGCCAACCCGGACATCACGGGCATGTTCGCGACCAACACGTTCGGCGCGCTGGGCGCGGGCGCGGCGATTGAAGCCGCTGGCCTGGCGGGTGCTGTCGAAGTGGCGCTGTTCGATGCTTCGGAAGAGAACATCGGCTACCTGCGTGATGGCACGGTCTCGCTGGTGATCGCGCAGAAGCCCGCCGATATGGGCTACCTGGGCGTGGCGATGGCGACCGCTTACCTGGATGGTTTCCAGAGCGTGCCGAAGCGTATCCCGACCGGCTACTTTGTCTTCAATGCTGAAAACGTCGATGATCCCGAAGCAGCGCGCTTTGTCTACAGCAGCACAGGCGGCGAACCTGCTGCTCGGTTTGACAGCAGCACGATCCTGGGCTTTGTTCCCGGTGTGAACCCCGATCCCTTCTACATCACCATGGCGCGCGGCGTGAATGCTGCTGCTGCCCGCTACGGCATCCAGGTCGTGCAGCAGGATCCGGAACAGTTCAATGTGCAGTTCTCCGTGCCGATTATCGAGGCGCTGATTGCGCGTGGTGACATCAGCGCGCTGGTGACGGCCCCGAACGACAAGGAACAGTCGATCCCGGTGCTGGAACGCGCCAATGAATCTGGCATTCCCGTCCTGACCGTTGATACCTTCATCGGCGATGGCGACTATGCCGCTGGCGCGGTGCAGTTTCCGCTGAGCTACGTTGGTTCAGACAACGTAGAGGGTGGTCGGATTGCCTGTAATGCTCTGGCGGATGCCCTCGGTGAAGGCGCGAAGATCTACATCCAGAACGTGAACCCCGGCATCAGCACCACTGATCAGCGCGAACAGGGCTGCGTCGAAGCTGCCGCCGCTCGTGGTCTGGAAGTGGTACGCGTGGACTACAATGGCAATGATGCCAATCAAGCCCAGCAGCAAACGGCTGCCGTGTTGCAAGCCAACCCGGACATCACGGGCATGTTCGCGACGAACACGTTCGGTGCGCTGGGTGCAGGCGCGGCAATTGAAGCGGCAGGGCTGGCAGGCGCGGTACAGGTGGCGCTGTTCGATGCTTCGGAAGAGAACATCGGCTACCTGCGCGATGGCACAGTCTCGCTGGTGATCGCGCAGAAGCCCGCTGACATGGGCTACCTGGGCGTCGTCCTGCAAATGGCGAGCGCTCGCGGCTACACCTCTGTGCCGAAGCGCGTCCCGACGGGCTACTTCGTTTTCACGGCTGAGAACGTTGATGACCCGAACAGTGCCCGTTTCATTTACACGGGCTAGACTGAACTGAGCTACACAGGGGCAGGAGTGATCTTGCCCCTGTCTGTATCTTTGGTGGGCATGGCGTGTAGTTGTGCTCCTTATGATCTGTATGGCGGCATTCTCAAAACTGCCGCGTCGATAATTGTATTCAACTGCCGTTATTCATTCAGGACGTCGTTATGACCGTAAGCGCCGCGAATGTGCCCAAGGGTAGTCCAGCTCGTGACCGTGTGCTGGATTTCATGGCTCAGAATTGGGCCTACATCTTCCTGCTGGGGATGGTTATCTTCTTTTCGGTGACTGGACGCGGTTTCCTCACACTGGCGAATTTTTCGACTCTGCTGGTGACCAGCACAATGGTTGCGTTAATGGCAATTGGCCAAACGTACGTGGTCATCACCGCTGGTATCGATTTGAGCATTGGCTGGACGGTTGGGTTGTCGTCGGTGATCTGCGCCCGTGTGATGCGCGATCTGATCAATGGCGGTGCTGATTTGGCTCCTGCCATCTTGATTGGTGTGGTGCTGGCGCTATTCTTTTCGCTCATTCCGGGTCTCGTGAACGGCGTTCTGATCGCGCGTATCAAAGTTCCGGCGTTCATCGCTACCTTAGGCATGTTCGGCATTGTGCGTGGAGCAGCTTTCTTGCTCACCGATGGGCAGCAGATCGTCGGTGGTCTGCCGAATAACCTGCAGGACGCGCTGCGTTCGGTTGGCAGCGGCAGCCTGTTGTGGTGGGTGCCGGAGCAGGGGATTGTCTTCCTCAATCGCCCGACGGATTTGCCGCCCGCAATCACACGCGGTATCGCTGGGCTGCTGCCGTATCCGCTGATCATCACAATACTGGTGGTGGTCGTGTTCGGTTTTATCCTCAGCCGGATGCAGTTTGGCCGCCATACATATGCCATCGGCGGTAACCAGGAAGCTGCGGTGCGGTCGGGGATCAATGTTCGCAATCATTTGATCTGGATTTATGTTTTGTCTGCGTTCACGGCAGGCGTTGCAGGTGTGCTGCATACTTTCCGCTTCACGGCGGGTGTGCCCAATGCGGCAGAGGCGGCGCTGCTGCAATCAGTAGCGGCAGTCGTCATCGGCGGCACGAACCTGTTTGGCGGTGAGGGCACTATACGCGGCGCGGTCATCGGCGCGCTGATCATCAATGTGCTGTCAAACGGTCTGGTCATCCTGAACGTCAACCCGATCTGGCAGTTCGTGGTGGTTGGCGTGGTCATCATCATCGCGGTTCTGGTCAACCAGGCGCAAACAGCGCTGGAAAGGCTGAAGGCCAATGCCTAGTACAGCCCCTATCCTCACATGCAGCGGCGTCTCGAAGTTTTTTGGTGGTCTGACGGCGCTGGATAATGTTGATTTTGAAGTGTCACAGGGCGAAGTCGTCGCGCTGTTAGGTGACAACGGCGCAGGCAAAAGTACCCTGATCAAGTGCATCTCCGGCGTGTATAAGCCGGAACATGGGCAGATCACGTTCAACGGTGTTGAGATTACCAATCACGCGCCGTCAGAAATTCGTGACCGCGGCATCGAGACGATCTACCAGGATTTGGCGCTGGCGGAGAACCTGGACGTGGGCGCGAACGTCTTCCTGGGAAAAGAGAAGAAGAAGCGTTTTATGGGTCTCTTCCCGGTCACGGATGACGAGTTCATGCGCCAGGAAGCGACCAAGGTGCTCGATCGGCTGGACATTCACATTCCGTCGCTTAAGCAGAAACTCGTCAACCTCTCCGGTGGTCAGCGCCAGGCGGTTGCCATCGCCCGTGCGATCTACTGGAACGCGCGACTGGTGATTATGGACGAACCGACGGCGGCATTGGGTGTACCAGAGCAGCGTAAGGTGTTGGCGCTGATTCGCTCGCTGCGTGACCAGGGTGTGCCCGTCATTCTGATCAGCCACACGATGCATGACGTGATGGCCGTTGCTAATCGCCTGGTGATTATGCGGCGAGGCAAGGTTGCCGCCAATCTGCCGCGCGAGGGTGCGAACGAAGAGTTGGTCGTCAAGCACATGGTCGGCACGGCGGAAGGTGCGCTCTAAACGATGGCGCTCGATTTGCTGACGTTTGGCGAGGCGTTGGTTGAGGTGATGCGGACGGAAGTCAGCCGCCCGCTTGACCGTCCTGCGCTGTTCACGGGGCCGTATCCCAGCGGCGCGCCGTTCATCTTCACGGTGCAGGCTGCCCGCTTGGGCGCGCAGGCAGGGGCGGTTGGCGCGGTGGGGGCGGACAAGTTCGGTAAGTGCCTGCTCGACCAGCTTGAAGCGGATGGTGTTGACCGGCGCGGTGTACATACGCTGACTGATTACACCACCGGGGTGGCATTCATCGCCTACAATGACGATGGCTCGCGCGATTTCGTGTTTCACGCCCGTCATGCGGCGGCGGGGCAGCTTTCGCCAAAGATGCTCACACCAGAGTTGTTCGACGGTCTGCGCTGCCTGCATGTGACTGGGTCGGCATTATCGATGCACGACGGGGCGCTGCAAACCGGGCTGCGCGCGCTGGAGATGGCCCAGGCAGTTGGCGCAAAGATCAGCTTTGACCCCAATATCCGCCCGCAGCTGCTGTCGCCGGAACGTGCCAAGGATGTGTTCGCGCCATTCATCGCCGCCGCTGATGTGCTGATGCCGACCGAACAGGAACTCCAGTTTCTGGTGGGCGTCCCAGATACTGCGCAGGCGGTTGACCTGCTGCGCCGCGCCAACCCCGATAAACTGATCGTGATGACAAAGGGGGCGGACGGCTGCACCGTCTGGCATTCTGAAATCTCCGATGTTCCGGGTTTCTCGGTCGAAGAGGTTGATCCCACCGGGGCAGGGGACTGTTTCGATGCGGGATTCCTGGTGCGCTGGTTGGCAGGCGATGATCCTGTCAAAGCTGCGCGCTTTGCCAATGCCTGTGGCGCGCTGGCTGTCACGGCGATGGGGCCGATGGCGGGGGCGAAGCACTTGTCCGAGGTGCAGGCTTTCATGGAGGCGTATCATGCCAATTGATCCGCAGCAGTGGACGGAAAGCGAAATCCAACGGCATACGCTCGACCTGCGGCAGTTCATCGAATACCGCGAGTCAACGCTGCCGAATGGGATGCGAATCATTGATGCTCGCAGTGCCAGCGGCCT
>JAEUQX010000468.1 GCA_016788625.1 Anaerolineae bacterium | reverse complement strand
ATAATCACGATACGCATGATGATTCTTCCCCATCCGCCTACTGCTCGATGGTTTAGCTGCTCAAACTCTCCCACGCAGCGTCGCATTCCTCGTCCACGCCACGCGGATGTAAAAAGACCGTTTCGTCCCGGCTCAGGTGTTCCAGCGCGGTCTCAACAATCGCTTTGGAGCGCATCAGCCGCGCTTCGGCGTGTCCGACCCGGCCTCTACGCTGCAAGCCGCGCGCGTCCAACCAGGCATCCATTTTTTCAAAGTTCTGACAGCAGTGATTGACTTCAGCGAACTCAAACCAGGCAGGCTGACCATCCTTAAGGATTCGCAGCCGTGACTTCAACTGGTAGCGCACGCCTGCCAGGTTTTCTGATAGATGTATCGTGGTATTGGCATCATGCCCAACGCCCAGCAGCAGCACCTGCCCGTCGAGTTCATACACACGCCCTACAGCACTGTCCAGCCCGTGCGGCACATTCAGCGGCGATGGCGCAGTGATGAATGCTGCCTGTGGGCCGGATGCCGCAAAAGCATGAGCGTTGTCGCCGCGCCGCACATGGGGCAGCCGCCAGAACGTATCCGCCACAATACCCACTTCTTCTCTGCAAGGCGTAACTTTTGCATCAAAGACCTCTTCATCCGCGTAGGACATGCTCGGCATGACCAGCGTTCCCTGTGCGCCGAGCTGCGCTTCTAACGCCGCGATCAGCCCGGACGGGCCATCCTCAACGGGCTGCACGTGCGAGAACGCGCTGTGAACCAGCAGCACACCTCCCGGTTCAACACCCAGGTTCGCAAGCTGGCGGCACAATTCGGACTTGGAAATCATGTTTTCTGACATCACGCCTGATACTCAATTCCGGACAAGTTTCGCGTGGAATGATGGTGCAGGGACGGGGACAACCGCCTCGTCCCTGGATACTATTATAGTGGAAGTTATTGGCTGATGGATGGCGCCTACATCAGGTCTGGTTAGCCGCCGCTTTCCGCTGTCGCATCGGCCTCAACTGCTTCAACGCTCACCAATTGCACCATCCCAAGTTGATGATGAATTTTCATGTCGTCCATGTGCAGGATGTCCGGTAGATTGCAGATAATCGCATAGTTGCCTGGCTGCAGATCAACCGTAACCCACGCTCTCTCGCCGCTGCTCAATGGCATCACCAGCGGAAGCTGCTGCAAGCCGGATTGTTCACCCGCTTCTAGCAGCGCCAGCACGTCTTCCAGCGTCGTTCCTGCCTCAACGGGTACAATCGCAATCTCGTGCCACTGTTCGCCCGTGTTGTCGATCTGCCACAATTGCTCGCCAGCAGGGATAGTAAGCGGTATCCCGAAGACGAAATCTTCGAGCACTACCGTCACATCGGCGACAGGCTCAGCAATTTCAGCATCCTCTCCATCCTCCACGCCGATCAGAGCCATCTGCGGTGGCTGTGTACCCACATTCATCAGCACGTAGTTTCCTGGTTCCAGGTTATACGTCATTGCACTTGACAGTCCGGGCATGACTCCCGGCCCGCCTTTGAGCGTGACCTGCGAAATCATTGCCATGGGATTCTCCGCCATCGCCTTCATCAAATCTTCCATCGTGACGCCCTCATTCAGACGCCCAAAGATGCCAATGAACGGTGTTTCGGCGCTGTTTTCGAATGCCACTGTCACCAATCCTTCTGGCAGTGTTTCCGGTGCAACCAGTGCCTCTGCCGATGCGGTGATGATGAACTGGGGAATTTCTTCCTGGGCAACCAGATTTCCAGCAAGACCAGACAGTACCAGACTCACCAACAGTCCAAGCGTGAAAAGCTTCTTCATGGTCTTATGCTCCTTCTATTGTCCTGGAGGTGTCATCATCGCCAGCACGTCTTCGGCTGTGCCCGTGAATTCGATGCTGTTGGTGAGGGCGAGGTGCGCGGCAACCATGTCGTCGGTGCGCCCATCAACCGCACTCACGATAGTGGTGAGGACGATCACGCCGTCGGTGATCTCATGCAGCATCAGATATTGATCTTCCACACCATCGTCTGCGTCACCGATAATCACAATCGCTTCCGCGCCGCTGTCGAGGATTACCGGGTCAGGTAGGAAAGTTACATTCGCAGGGTCGGCCTCGGACAATGACATCTGCGCCCAGGCATTCGCCACATCCAGAATCGGTGCGTCAGCCGCTACACCCATCGGCGCGAACATGGCTTTGGGGAAGAAAATCACGGCGACACCCCAGTCACCCATTGCGATGGGTGCGTAGGGAGGGGCAGTAGGTCGGTTGAATATGTCCAGTGACGAACTAAAAACGACGCTGGGGAACGGCAATCCGGCACTCTCAATCCAACTCTGACCTGCAACAAAGAAATCAGCCGGATACTGTAGGCTAAATAAGCCTGTTTCATCGCCGAAGCTCACCACCAGGGGTGCTTCTTCGGCGGCATCCTGTGCCAGGGTCGGCGCGACGAGCAGCGCAACACCCAGCAGCAGCAGCCCAAAAATGCTCAGCTTCTTCATGGTTGATCTCCTCAGTCAGATGCGTACAAAGTCTGCATCTTCACTGTAGGAGATTGCGGTTCGGGGTGTCTTGGGGGGTATTCCCGATCAGCCGGGAAGTTTTCCCGATCAGGGTGGGAAGATCTGAGGGTTCATGTGAGCCGTTTCAGCGTCTGCGCCACGAACCAGTGATGTGCCTCTCGCAGGATGGCCGCTGTCACATCGGGACGCCCGCTGTTTGCCCAGGTCGTTGCCCATTCGTCGAACTGCCCTGCCGGACGCAGCGCCGCGAACAAATCCCAGGCGGACAGATTGCTGTAATCCAGATGCGGCATGAGCTGCTGATACGCCCGCGTGAAGTCGTGCATGGCCGCCTGTCCGCACATCCAGAGCATTTCCAGCCGCGCGATGCTCAGATCGGCCAGCGGGTCGCCCACGTCCACATCTTCCCAATCGA
>JAEUQX010000497.1 GCA_016788625.1 Anaerolineae bacterium | reverse complement strand
GTCGATGATCTTGGTCATCTCGGCAATGGCAACAGGGCCGAATGTCTCCATGATCGATAGAATCTCGCTGGGGCCAATTGGGTGCATGTAGATGATCAATTGGCTGACGGCTTCCAATGCTTCAGCCGCGCCCAGCCGCGAGAGCATCCAGGCCGCATGAATGGGCGCATACTGAACCGGATCATCTTCCCTGTCGCGCACATACAGTCGGCTGTCCTTGACGATGCGAATCAGGTCGGGTATCTGATCACGGCGCAGGCCGAACTCGGCATACGTCCCATCGTAACCCAGGCCGAGCTTGAACAGCGGCAGCAGCTCTGCGGGATAGACCGCCTCGAAGGGCTGCTTGCCATATCCTGGTCCGCGCACCACGCGCCCCGGTTTCGCGCCTGTGTGTTCGCCATCGCGCAGCACCTGCACGCCGTTAACGAACACATGCTGCACGCCCGTCGCATACTGATGCGGATTTTCCGGCGTGGCGTGATCCTGAATCGTGGCCGGGTCGAAGACGACGACATCTGCGTAATGACCCGGTTGCAGCCTGCCGCGTTCCTTGATGCGGAGGTTATCGGCGGGCAGCGAGGTCATGCGCCGGATGGCCTCTTCGAGCGGGATGATCTGCTCGTCGCGGACATAGCGCGCCAGCACGCGGGCGAAAGCGCCATACGCGCGTGGATGCGGGCTGGACTTGAGGAATACGCCCTCTGGCGCTTGTGACTCGGCGTCCGAACAGAAGCTGATATAGGGCAGGGTGATCTGCTTACGCAGGTTGTCTTCCGACATGGTGAAGTACATGCAGAAGACGCGGCTGTCATCTTCCAGTACCAGGTCGAGCAGGGTGTCGTCCGGCGCAGTGCCACGTTCGGCGGCGACCTGCGCGAGCGTCTTGCCCGTCAGCGGTTTGAGATGTTCCTGCCGAAATCCGGCGAGCAGAATCCTGTCCGGCCCATTCTGGAAGTACATGTTTTCCCAGTCGAACGAGTCCTCGGCCAGCGCCTCCTTGATGCGCGCGCGCGTCTCCGGGTCGCGCAGTCGCTCGTTCAGCGCGGCGCGGCCACCGTCATGCGCCCAGGGTGGGATGCACGAATCCAGACCGGTGCCGGAGTACGGATAGGGGTACATGTCCGCCGTGATGGGCAGACCGTCTTCGCGGGACTCGTTGAGGATGTCAATAACCTCATCCATCATGTCCCAATTCTGCTCGCCCGCTGCCTTGAGGTGGTAGATTTCTCCGCGTACCTGTGCCATCGACACGGTGTCGATGAACTCCTCAATTGCTTCAATCAGCGTATTGCCCTCGCCGCGCACATGGGAAATATACAGCCCATCGTATTCCGCGACGACGCTAGCCAGTTGGGTCAACTCTTCCGAGTAGGCATACGACGCGGGCGGGTAGATCAGCGCCGATGACAGCCCCATCGCGCCCTCGGTCATCGCCTGGCGCAGCAGTTCCTCCATGCGCGACAGTTCCTCGCTAGTCGGGTCGCGGTCGTCGTAGCCGACCGTGTGAATTCGCAGCGTGGACGTGCCGACGAACGAGGCGATATTGGGCGAGACGCCGCGTTTTTCCAGATACTCCAGGTATTCACCCAGCGTCGTCCATTCGATGTCGTACTGAATATCGTAGTTGCCCAGGATACCGCGCGTCCCGGCCTGTTTCATCTCCTCGCTGAGCGGGCCGAACGAGAAACCTTCGCCCATCACTTCCAACGTGACGCCCTGGCGGATCTCGCTCTGCGAACGCCCATCCTCGATCAGCGATTCGACGCTCCAACTGAGCATATTGATGAAGCCGGGCGTGATGGCTTTGCCGCCCGCGTCGATTTCGACGGTGCCGCGCGCGTCGCCCAGATCACCCAAGGCGGCGATGCGGTCACCCTGGATAGCGAGGTCGCCGTGATAGGGTGCGCTGCCGCTGCCATCGATGATCAGCCCGTTGCGAATAATGACATCATAAGTGGTCATAAAGAGCCTCTAGTCCTTAGCAGTCTGTTCGCGGTTACCCCTCGTTCATAACAGCGATGCTTCGCTAATTTGCAGCGCGTCCCCGATGCGCACGCTGCCCGGCGCGCGGTGTATCGCGTTCTGCGCGAAGTAAACCTTGCCATTCATTTTACGATACGTATTCAGAGTTGCCAGGGGTTCGGCGCTGTCCGGCACGCTGCCCGTCGCCTGATCAACGGTGGTGGTGGCGCAGCGGGCGCAGGGCTTGACCACATCCAGCGTGACGCTGCCTATGGTCACCACCTTCCAGTCGTCTTCGGCATAGGCCGTGCTGCCGCTGACCACCAGGTTCGGGCGGAATCGGCTCATTGGCACGGGCTGCTTGCCGCGCTCGGCCAGGCGGCGGTTGAGGTCATCCAACGATGCCTCGGAGACGATCAGCAGCGGGAACCCGTCGCTGAAGGCGGTGCGGGCAGGCTGTGGCGCGTAACGCGGGTCTACCGGGCGCACGAAGGCATCGGTCATCCGTACCAGCCGCGATTTTGTGCCCAGATAATCGCTCAGCCATTCGGCCAGCGCATCGCCTTCGTCCCAGGCGTCGCACACATCGCCCCAGACTTCGACCTGCCGTGTCGTCTGTCCGGGATAGGCCAGCGGTACACGCATCGGCTGCATCCCCGGCGCGTTTAGGGTGAGGCTGTCCGGCTCGACTCCCGGCTGAATCAGCGCCAGGGCGGGTAGTTCGCGCTGTGTGAAGAACATGCCATCGGGATCAGTGATCATCCAGCGGCGGTCATACGGCAGGCCGCGGTCGTCGATGGTCGCTGATGTATGGCTCAGCGCCGCGCATGACTTGATTGGGTAGGTGTAGATGCCGCTTAGAACCACCATCGTCTAGCCCTTTCGTATTTGATACACGCTCAGCGCGCCTAACCCCAGATCGAAACATTGATCGGCGCGCAGCCCCAGCCAGAGCAGGGTATGGTCACCTCGCAAGAACCCTATCACGAACATCCCCGCGCTGAGTAGCGCCAGCGCGCACCAGAAGCGTCGCCCGCGCATCCATCCACGCCAGGCCATCCCCAGCGCGACGAGCAGTACAACCGCGCACAGCAACCCACCGAAGAAGGCGGTGTTCAGGCGCGGCGCGACGATGCCGAACACATCCTGACTCTCGGCGGCAGCCCAGGGCGGGTAATCCGCCAGCGTTGCCACCTCACGCCCATAGCCGCAGCCCCATCCCGCGCAGCCGTACCATGCCGCCGCGCCGAGCAGCGGCAGCAGCAGCGCGAACGTGTCCAGCAGCGGGCGCAGGTCGGCGCTCGGTCGGCGCAGCAGCGCGCCCAGCCGCAAACCTGCCAACCCACCAATCACCGCGCCGTGCCAGTCCAGTCCGCCCAAGCGCAGGTTGAGGATTTCGCCCACGTTCGCGTTGAAGTAATCCCAGTTCAGCATCACATGCGCCAGCCGTGCGCCCAGCAGTGCGCCGAGCAGCGTGAGCAGCAGCGCGTCGGCCAGTGCGGCGGGGCGTTCCACGCGGCGCAGCAGCAGCCCCGCGCCGACCAGGACAGCAGCAGCCAGCGCAACGGTGAAGGTCGGCAGCGTGGTCCCGGCGATGGTGACAAACGGTGTGGGCATGGCTTTCCAGGGGGATTGGCGCAGGAAATGGGGATGAGAGTGATACGTTTTTCGTAGGGGCACAAGGTATTGCACCCCTACTGATCACAACGCGGGCTGCTCTGTCTTAGCGCTCGTTGATGACGGTGAAGACCATCGGGCGGCGTTTGGTCTCGTTATACAGGACGCGCCCCAGGCTCTCCTGGAGCTTCTCGCGCAGCCGCGCCGGACTGTCTCCGTTGCGGCTGAGCAGCACATCGTGAATTGTGCCCTTGATCGTATCCAGCAGCTCATTGGAGTCGCGCAAATAGACAAAGCCGCGCGAAACGATTTCCGGCCCATCGATCATTTCGCCACTCTTGCTATCAACGTTGACTACGACCATCATGAAGCCGTCACGCGCCAGCACTTCGCGGTCGCGGATGACGGCCTTGCCGATGTCACCCACGCCGCTGCCGTCCACGAACACGTAGCTGCCCGGCACTCGTTCAGCCACGCGCGCGCCGTTTTTGTCGATCTCGATGACGAAACCGTTCTCAACTACGAACACCTTATCGTATGCGATGCCGGATTGAAGTGCCAGCTTGGCATGGGCGCGCAGGTGCCGCAGTTCGCCGTGTATCGGCATGAAATACTGCGGGTTGGTCAGGCCAATCAGCAGCTTCATTTCCTCCTGGCGCGCATGGCCGGAGACGTGCACCTGGGCAATCGGATCATAGATCACGTCCGCGCCGCGCTGGAACAGGCGGTTGATCGTGCGGTTGACCGACTCTTCGTTGCCGGGGATGGTGTGTGACGAAAGGATGATCGTGTCGCCTGGCTGCACATCCAGTTGGCGATGCCGCCCGGTCGAAAGCCGCGCCAGCACCGCCGAGGGTTCGCCCTGCGCACCGGTGACCAGGATGACCACCTTACCGACCGGATAATGCCCGATGCGGCTGAGATCCATGAACATGTCGTCCGGCACTTTGAGGATGCCCAGCTCGCGCGACATTTCGATGTTCTTCGCCATGCTCGTGCCCGCCACGGCGATCTTGCGCCCGTAGCGCTCCGCCACCACCCCAACCTGATTGAAGCGCGAGATCAGCGAGGCGAAAGTCGCCACCATGATGCGCCCCTTGGCCTGGCGGAACACGCTGTCGAACGCGCCCTCGACCACGCTTTCGGAGGGCGTCCAACCAGGTGAGTCAGCATTGGTGCTGTCACCCATCAGCATGAGCACGCCGCGCCGCGAAAATTCGGCCAGCTTGGCGTAATCTGTGCGCTTGCCGTCTACGGGCGTGTTGTCGAACTTATAATCGCCGCTGTGGACGATGATGCCGTAGGGTGTGTTGATGCCGAAGCCCACGCAGTCTGGGATGCTGTGGCAGACATGGTAGCTTTCGACCACGAACGGCCCGACCTTGAGCACATCGCCCGCGCGGAAGGTGTGAATCTTGGTGGACTTATGAAGCTGTGCATCCTTGAGCTTGACCTCGATCAAACCAGCCGTCAGCGGCGTGGCATAGATCGGCACGCCGGGGAACGCCTGCACGACATGCTGCGTCGCGCCGACATGATCTTCGTGCCCGTGCGTGTAGAGGATGCCGTGAATCTTCAGGTCTTTACGCCCCGTCAGGTAGCTGAAGTCCGGGATGATGTAATCGACCCCGAACATGTCATTGGCCGGGAACATGATGCCGGTGTCTACGATGATGGCGTCGTTGCCCAACTCGAAGACGGTCATGTTCTTGCCAATTTCGCCCAGCCCGCCCAATGGGACGATACGCAGCTTAGGTGATGATGATTTTGCCATAGAATCAAACTCCCTGGTTCGTTAGTAAACCAGGTTACTTCCTTTCTGTAGAATACTGCTTTCTAAACTGACTGTTTAAAAAGTTCTTGTAAGAAGGGTTTTTGGGGCGGTCTAAGTCAATAACTTTTTGTTGTTGGCGCATAGTCATCAGCCGCTCGCCTGGCAGCGGGGCAAACCCGCATCTTACCATTGGCAGAGAACTATCGACTGCTGCCTGAAGTGCATTATAGCACACTTCCGAACTGGAACAGTCAACCGGGGAAAACATTCATCCTATTGTTATGCCCAGCCGTCGAACTGGTGAATCGCATCGATCACGCGGCTCTGCTCGTCGGCGCTCAGGTCGTTGTAGAACGGCAGCCGCAGCAGGCAGTCGCCCAGCCGCTCGGTCACGGGGCAGTCACCCGTCTGCCCGCCGAACTGCTTGCCCATGTCCGAGAGGTGCAGCGGCAGATAATGGAACACACTCAGGATGCCCTGTGCCTTGAGATGCGCGATCAACCTCTGGCGCGTCTCCAGCGAGGGCATGACGATGTAGAAGACGTGGTAAGCCTGTTCGCAGTGCGCGGGCACGAACGGAAGCTGTACGCCGAACTCAGCCGCCCAATCGCCCAGTTCGCGCTCGTAGCGTTCCCAGATAGCGCGGCGCTTGGACTGAATATCGTCGCGCGCTTCGAGCTGGGCATAGAGGAACGCCGCCAGCAAATCCGACGGCAGATAGCTCGACCCGACATCGACCCAGGTGTACTTATCGACCTGCCCCCGGAAGAAGCGGCTGCGGTTCGTGCCTTTCTCGCGGATGATCTCGGCGCGTTCGACATAAGCCGGGCTGTTGATCAGCAGGGCGCCGCCCTCTCCGCACTGGAAATTCTTGGTCTCGTGAAAGCTTTGCGTCGCCATCACGCCGAACGTGCCCAGGTACTGCCCCTTATAACGCGCGAACAACCCGTGCGCATTGTCCTCTACCACCGGGATGTTGTGGCGGTTGGCGATCTCCATGATCACGTCCATCTCGCAGCCGACGCCGCCGTAATGCACGACCAGGATAGCCTTGGTACGCGGGGTGATGGCCGCTTCCAGCTTGGTTTCGTCCAGGTTGAGCGTGTCCGCGCGCACATCGACGAAGACCGGTTTCGCGCCGCGCAGCACATAGGCATTAATCGTCGAGACGAAGGTGAACGATGGGCAGATCACCTCGTCGCCGGGTTGAATATCGAGCAGGATGGCGGACATCTCCAGCGCGTGCGTGCAGGAGGTGGTCAGCAGCGTCTTGCGCACGCCGAGCGCTCCCTCGAGCAGGGCATGGCACTGTTTGCTGTAGTAGCCGTCACCAGAGATATGGCCGCGCTTGACGGCATCCTGGATATATTCGATTTCACTGCCGACGAAACCGGGGCGATTGAACGGGATTTGCACAGTCACCATTCCCTATACCTGACGGACAAAAGCGTTCGTAGGGTATCATGCATCTGGCGCCCAACGCAACGGACAAACGAGTCCACAGCCATCAATCGTATTGCGGCAAAGGACTCAACGAGTATCAGGAAAGTATCAAGACCGATTCAATGCTCCTATCGTCTGTTGTAGAATCAGGGTGTCAAACAAGCCTCTGGTGGTGACTCTTGAACAGCCTGCAACAGGTACGGGTTTCGATCATCGCACTGTTGGTGGTCGCCGCAATCACGCTGTGCGCTGTGCTCCTGCGCGATACCCTGACGCTGGCAAATTTCACCATGATTTATCTGCTCTTCGTGGTCATCGTGGCGATTCGTGCGGGTACCGTGCCCGCGTCCTTGACCGCGATTGTCAGCTTCATGTGCATCAATTTCTTCCTTGTGCCGCCTTTTTACAGCCTGTTGGTGGCGGACTCGCGGGAAGTGTTGGATCTGCTGGTATTTCTGATTGTAGCGAGTATTGCCGGGCGGCTGGCGGCCAGCGCTCGGCAGCAGACACAGGAAGCACAGCAGCGTGCTCGCGAACAGGCGATACTTTACCGTCTTACCCGTTCGTTTAATCAATTGACCGAAACAGCCGGGGTCTATGAGGCCCTCACGCGGGTGCTGCGTGAAGACTTATACGCGCAGCAGGCCCATGTGCTGCCTTACACCAGCGAAACACTGGTGGACGACAGCCCTGTTCACTATCTTTTGCTGCAAGGCGGCGATCACATTTACGGTACGGTGCGTGTCACTTTCGCCGAAGACCTGCTGCAACATCAACTCCAACTGCTGCACACCTGTGTCTCGCAGGCGGCGATGGCGCTCCAGCGAATTGACCTGGCAGAACGCGCCAGCAAAAGCCAGCAATTTGAGGAAGCCGATAAGCTCAAGACGGCGATTCTTCATGCTGTCTCTCACGATTTACGAACACCCATCACCATTATCAAAACTTCGGCCAGCAACCTGCGGCAGTTTCACGATCAGCTCACCCGTGAAGAAGAAACGACGATTGCTGAGACGATTGAGCATGAGGTTGATCAACTGGACAAACTGGTTGGCAATCTGCTCGATTTGTCACGCCTCAAAGCAGGCGCATTAACCCTCAATCGCCAATTGAATTCGCTCGAAGAAGTCGTAGGTGATGTGGCCGCGCGTGTCTGGCAGTTGACCCGACAGGAGCGCATCAGGATTGTATTTCCCGAAGACATGCCGCTGGTTGACTTTGACTATGGCCTGATATTGCAGGCGGTCAGCAACATCGTCGATAACGCCCTGCGCTACGAACCCGCCGAGTCGCGGATTGAAATTCACGGAGCCGTTAACGAGCATCACGCTGTCCTGAACATCATCAATCATGGCGAAACGATCACCGCTGATGTGAAAGCGCATATGATGGAACCCTTTTATCATGGGCGCGCTGGTCGTATCGGGTTGGGGCTGCCCATTGCCAATGGCATCATCGCTGCTCACCAGGGGCGACTGATGGTTGAAGATACACCTGGCAGCGGCGCTACTTTTGTCATTGAACTTCCCATCAACGAGGTACACCATGAAACTGAAAATACTCGTCGTGGATGATGAGCCGCAGATTCGCAAGCAGCTCAAAATCGGTCTGGGTGGCTATGGTTATGAGGTTATCACGGCTACCAGCGGACAAGAGGCATTGAATCTGACGGCACAGCAATCGCCGGATGTCATCATCCTCGATATTTCGCTGAATTCCGAACCGGACGGGGTCGAAGTCTGCCGCCG
>JAEUQX010000490.1 GCA_016788625.1 Anaerolineae bacterium | reverse complement strand
TCTTCCGGGCGGACAGCAGCGCGCAGGATGTGCGCGAGCGGCTCGGCGGCACGGGGATCGCCCAGGTCGCCCAGGGCTTTGACGATATTGATGCGCACCTGCTCGTCGGGGTCGTTCAGTGCGTTGATCAGGGCGGCGATTGCATCCTCTGTGCCCATTTTGTGAAGTTCCCGCACGGCGCGCATCCGCTCATCCGGGTTGGTGGCAGATGCGAGCAGCTCATCGAACGGCGTGATGTTCCCTTCGGGAGGTGTGGTATGGCGCACGGGCGCTATCATCTCCAGGGAAAAGGTTTTGAAGTGCAGCGCGACCAGGCGTGGATCGGGCTGAGTCACGCGCTCGAGGCGTCTTAGGCGGTGGGCGCGCTCTTCCTGATAAAGTGTATGGAGTACAGTAGCTAATTGCTTGTTGACCATAACGGCTACGCCTTAAAGGCTTTTTTTTCGGGGTGGCGGGGCGATGGTTAGCCCTGAGCTTCCCAGCAGACTGGCGCTGACCGGCGCACCTCGGGGTCAATATTTAACCCAGTGCGACACTCTCATCTTATTGAGGATATATTGAGGCTGTGAACCCCCATGATTTGGGGGAAAGTGTAACAGGGCTGTAACACCCCTGCAACCAGGACGGGTGTGAGGTTCTGCGCGGCAATATTGAAATCATCGTAACCACTATTCACTGCTGTTGACATGCTGCCGTATCACCAATATACTTCAACAAATATTGAAGCAATTATGGTTGAAAGGATTTGGGTGTGGTACGCGGCGTTTTGTTTCACGGTACCGACAATTCGGCCCATTCGTAGACGGCTGAAGCCATCCTGCGGCTTTGTGCTGGCGAGCAGTTCAAGATTCGCCCTACTGGACTGGAATCCAAAAGCGCCATTCCCAATAACTCTGGAGGGAGTCTGATGGAGGCATTACAACCGCCCGATTTTATCAAGCTGTTGGCGAATGAGATGCGTTGGGGGGTGCTCAAGGCGCTCGCCAGCGGTGATTATCAGGTTAACGAACTGGTCGCACTGCTTCAGCAGCCGATGAACCTGGTCTCCTATCATCTCAGGAAGATGCGTGAAGAAGCGCTGGTCACCACCCGCCGCAGTGAAGCCGATGGGCGCGACATCTATTACAGCCTCGATCTCATGCGTCTGCGGCAGCTTTTTCTTGAGGCGGGTCAGGCACTGCATCCGGCAATAGGAATGGATCTCCACACGTTTGACACATCACGCCTGCTGACCAGGCGGATCTTATTCGTCTGCACGCACAACAGTGCTCGCTCCCAGATGGCGGAAGGACTGCTGCGCCACCTGAGTCATGGACGCCTGCACGTCACCAGCGCGGGCAGCCATCCCACGGCGATTCACCCGGATGCGATTAGCGTGATGGACCGGATGGGCATTGATATACGGGGGCAGGGGTCCCGCCCGATAGCGACATTTGTCGAGCAGCCTTTCGACTACGTGATCACCGTATGCGACAAAGCGCGCGAAGTCTGCCCAACATTTCCCGGCGGCGCTCAGCAGCTTCATTGGGGATTGCCCGATCCGGTCGCCATCGCGGATGAACGCGACCGCCTGCAAGCCTTCGCAGTCACAGCACAGCGCTTAAAGGCGCGGATTGAACACTTCCTTACCACCCTCCCAATCAGCGAAAGTGAGTAAAGACTTGTCGATAACCACCACGATCTTCGGAGATATTCACGCAAACCTGCCTGCGCTGGAAGCGGTCTTTCAGGACATTGATGCGCGCGGCTTGACCAACCTCTACTGCCTCGGCGATCTGGTTGGCTACGGGACATTCCCGAATGAAGTCGTCGACCTGATCCGGCAGCGCAGCATCCCAACCCTGATGGGCAACTACGATCAAGGGGTAGGAAACAGCAGCGATGACTGCGGCTGTGCTTACAAACAGGAGATTGACCGCCAGCGTGGGGAACGGTCAATCGCATGGTCAAACGCGCATACCAGCGACGATAACAAGGCTTTCTTACGCGCTTTGCCCGCCCAAATACCCCTGCAGATGGATGAACTTAAGGTGCTGCTGGTGCATGGCAGCCCGCGTAAGATCAACGAGTACCTGTTTGAGGATCGTCCTGACGACTACTTCGAGCGAATGATGGACATCGCACAAGCCGATGTACTGGTCTGTGGACACACCCACCTGCCGTATCACAAGGTGCTGCCGAGTGGACGACAGATCATCAATGCGGGGAGCGTGGGCAAGCCCAAAGATCGCGATCCACGCGCCGGGTACATGACGCTGACGGTGACAGGACGCGATGTACAGGTCACGTTCATCCGGGTGGTGTATGAGATCGAACGGATTGCCCGCGCCATTGAAGCGACTCCGGAAGATGGTGGAATGCCGCACGTGTATGCTCAGATGCTGCGGGAGGGGGCAGGCTGATGACAAGCGCCGCTGATCGCAGTCTACTCCGTCGTTCAGGCGCGGAATTCATCGGCACATTCGGGTTAGTCACGGCAGGCTGCGGGGCAATCATGGTCAACGCGCAGACCGGTGCCCTGACACATGTCGGAATTGCCCTCACATTCGGATTGATCATTATGGTCATGATCGCCGCGACGGGGCACATTTCCGGCGCACACTTCAATCCCGCCGTCACCGTCGCCTTTGCCATCACACGGCACTTTCCATGGCGCGAGGTGGTTTATTACGTTGTGGCTCAAGTCCTCGGTGCAGTTCTAGGCGCATTGACGCTGCGCTTGCTTATCGGGGATATTGCCTCGCTTGGCGCAACTCTGCCAGTGGGTTCAACGCTGCAAGCGTTTGGGTTGGAGGTGCTGTTGACCGCTGTTTTGATGTTTGTGATCATTTCAGCGGCAACCGATACCAAAGCAGTCGGCACACCAGCCGCCCTGGCGATTGGCTTCACGGTTACGCTGGATGCGCTCTGGGGTGGGCCGATCAGCGGGGCATCCATGAATCCTGCTCGATCATTTGGCCCAGCTTTGATAGCGGGTATCTGGGAGCATCAGTGGGTGTATATACTTGCACCCTTGGTAGGCGCTTCAATTGGCGCTGCGCTGTATCAATGGATACGTGAACCCCAAAACACGCGCTAGACAGCCCTGAACGCTGTACAGGGGCATCATGCTGGGTTGCGAGTGTACGGCTTGTGCTTCGCAGAACCCAGCATAACGCCCGCATCGATACGGAGGCAGCCCGATGACTACACCAGCAGGCGCATCGGGTGTTCCAGCAGCGCCTTGAAGGCCTGCAAATACTGCGCACCCTCCGCGCCGTCGCTGACGATGAAAGACCTTTACCGAAATCAAAGTATATGAAACTATTTACTACGGTTTATGTAGGTGGTCTTTGAGTGATCAATACCATCAACAGCTGCAAGAAAGCGTCCTTTGTTGCAGATTGCAGCTCTGTAGACATTTTAGTGCCATCAATTATCCTTTGAAATGTGCGTTCTCTTTCTTCCGCTTCTGCTGCTGTCGCAGGAGGAAAGGGGTACATTGGCACAGTCGCATCAAAGATAGGTGGGAATTGTATATTAATATCCACTTCGTTGCTGTGTGTTATGCATTTCAAGTTGGTATAATCATTAAATGCTACCTTTTCGTATCGAACAATATCTTTGAAATGAAGCATATAAACGAAAGGTGAATATCTTTTTTGAAATATACTGCCTGTATAATTATCTCCAAAAAATATTGCGCGGAAGTTAGTGAACAAAACTTCTCCAGTTTTTACAGATTTAGTAGCCGCGTTATTTGGCTGAATACCAATAAATAGATCTATTTTGGACTGAAGGTCTTTGATAATTACATCCCGAAGCGTAATGCGTTTAACAAGTCCCTTATTAATCCCCAAATGACAAATAATCGTTTCATCCAACGATTGAATAGGTCGTAAACCAACACCCGCTAAGATATTATTGCACTCTCTTGTGATAATAGTTTCAGGATGACTATATCCAAACTTGTTTATCCACTCGCGTAATACTACTCCATAGGAGGCTGAAATTGACCCTTGTTGAGAATTATTAGGTTGCATTGAAGAACTCCTGTATTACCTATCATGCCAGGCAGGAGGTTGTGAGCAACTTTATCTATATGTAAGGAACCCTTCCATCGTTTCTTATTAGCAGTAGGGTACTACAATAAGGAAGTCAAACGCAAGCAATCACCGTGAACTTGCAGTAGGGGATTAAGCATGGATGGCGAAGGCAGCGTGTAGAGGCGACCTGGCGCGCCGCCCCTACGAAAACGCATGAACATCAACCTTCAAACGGTGTCAGGTGGTCTCACACCAGCAGGCGCATTGGGTGTTCCAGCAGCGCCTTGAAGGCCTGCAAATACTGCGCGCCCTCCGCGCCGTCGCTGACGCGGTGATCGACGCTGATCGTCACTTTCATGCGCGTGCCAACGCCCAGTGTGCCATCGGCCAGCACGACCGGAATCTTCATCGCCGTGCCCACCGCCAGGATGGCCGCTTCTGGCGGGTTGATGATCGCCAGGAAGTGCTCGACATCATACGGGCCGAGGTTGCTCACGGTGAACGTCGCGCCAGAAATATCGTCCGGCTTGATCTTGCCGTCGCGCGCGCGGGCGATCATCTCCTTGTTCGTGGCGGCCAGCGTGCCCAGCGACACCTTGTCGGCGTCCTTCGCCACGACGTTGAGCAGCCCACCCTGCGGCAG
>JAEUQX010000409.1 GCA_016788625.1 Anaerolineae bacterium | reverse complement strand
CGGCGTGCGGATGCACTCCGAAATCTTGATGTAGATCTGCACAAAATGCGCGAAATCGGTGAAGGTATACCATTGGCGAATGCCGTCTTCATCATCGGCTGGCAAAGCGATATTGTGCCGCCGTGCAAGGGTGAGCAGCGTGGCGGGCTGCATCGCGCCTTCGAGATGGACGTGCAGTTCAACTTTGGGCATGGCGCGGACAAAAGCTTCAAGGTTCATGGTTAATCCGTTCGTGGTTGAGCGCGCTGTGCAACCGCAACAATGGCATCGAGTTTTTCGATCACTTCAGGATCGATTTGCTCGATTGGAACATCGTTAGCGAGATCGTGATAGCTGCGCTTGAGCATCAGATTGGGTAGGCCCAGCTTCTCAAAATAAGCGGAAAAGAGATGATCAAGAAAGTCATCGCTGGCTTTTGTATCCCTCCACCATGCGTGCGCGAGGTCACGCAGCGCGATAGGTGGGACATAATCACGGATGATCTCGGCCATCACCTCCTCATGCTCATTGGAACGCGCATACGCCAGCAAGGCGTCTGGCACGGCCAGATAGTTTTCGATTTCTCGACGCGACCAAGCGATCATCTGCAATCCTGGAATCGAGGTGGTCTTGCGGCGATCAACCAGCACCAAACCAATGAGGTCAGGCTTGGCTTCCCGCAACCCTTGAAAATGATCTACGGCCTTCCTAGGCGTATCAGTACCCAGATAATGCACAAATGGACGCTGCAGCACTGCTGCTGCCGAATGCTGCAAGCGCTGCGCGAAGGCCTGCAATATCGCCAGATCGGTCGAGCCTTCGAGATACAACACCCAGCCCGTTTGTTCAGCCAAATAGTAATCAACGGCGTTGATGCTCTTGAGAGCTTTTGCGACCTGGCTCCTGCTCTGGCGGTCAATGCGATGCGGCTTGCCGACAAAAGCGATGGCGGTATCGAGGCCGGATGCTTCTTCCAGAATGACCTCGGAATGACTGGCCGCAATAATCTGCGATCCCTGCTCACGCGCAACCGTAGTCAGTAGGTGATAAATCTCACGCTGGCGGATGATTTCCAGATGCGCGTCCGGTTCATCCAGCAGCAGCACCGCGCCAGGGTTGATATACATGTAGGTCAGCAGCAGGAGAATTTGAAGCATCCCGCGCCCGGATGAGGACAAATCAAGGAGTATGCCACTGCTTTCGCGGTACGCCATGCGAATTTCGCCACGAGCAGGGAGATACTCCGGGGGTAGCAAGTCCACGCGAAACATAGCGCGAATCGCCGCAACCAGCCTATCCCAGTAGCCAGTTTTCGCGTTGTCTTCATAGATCAGATAACACAGATTCCGCAGCACTTCCGCCGTGCGCCCTTCGCCGATGAGGACGTTGATGCGTCCTCGCTCGATGCGGGGTTCGATTGCACTCAAGCCGGACATGGGTGGGAGAAAAACGATGTTCGGCACAAAATTGCGCATGAACTCGTGCTGATCTTCCGTACCCTTAAATCGAACGACAACTGACTCAGCGTTGGAGTAAACGTAACTAAAATCAGCCGTCCATTCCTGATGCTGGCTGATACCGTTTACTTTGATGAGGATTGGAAGATTCCTGTTATTCTTCTGTCCCAGGTCGGTCAAGAGTAGTTCGGCATCGGGTACGGGGATATAAACCAAATCAAGACGATTGATAGCAAACGACAGAAAGGACACATCCTCATTTTCAGGGCTGCGAGACTTCCACCGCTTTACCCCTTCGTACCACAATGCCAGCGCCTGCAACGCCGTCGTCTTGCCGGAGTTGTTCGGCCCAATGAATACGACATGCTGACCGAGTTCGATCTCGACTTGCTGGAAACGCTTGAAATTGGTGATGGTTAGTTTCGTCAGCATTAAGCAATTCTCGTCAACTCGCGCACACGCCACTCAGGATGATCTGCGTGCCGCTGCCGTCGGTCGCGCCCGAAATCGAGTAGCGCGCATTCGCCATATAAAAGAACGGATCATTGCTGCCAGCCTGCACCGCCCGATAGGCCTCGCCCACCGTCTTGCCGTACCAGTCGCGCACCACATCGGGCGGATCGTCAGAGTCCAGCATGATCAGCGTCTCGCCCATCCCGAACGGGCGGATGAAGTTATGCTGTGACAGCGTAACCCGCGCATTGGGATAGATCGGTATCTTCTTGCTCATCGAATTGTAGCAGGCGTTGTCGAAAAGAAAGGTCAGTGTGCCAATGCAGCTTACGATCGCAAAAATGATCACGAAGAAGCCCAGCACAATACGGCTGGAACAACCATAACCTCGCTCGTCCATCTTACCTCGGTTCTGTGGTCAGCATAACCTTGACCATCTGTACAATCGC
>JAEUQX010000385.1 GCA_016788625.1 Anaerolineae bacterium | reverse complement strand
TCCCCACTATACATCACTCCAATAACGACCAGCAAATAATTTTCTAACGCGAGGTGTTTCTCAGGTTATTGGGCGTCATTGGTGGTAACGGGAGGATATACGCCTTGGCCGAGGCTCATCTTCCCCTACATAAGGTGGGGGTTTGTAGGGGCGGATTAGGCGCTTGCGCCGTAGATCCGCCCGCGCGTAGATTATCTCTAATGTGCGCCAATCTATCTTGCTGCTGCTGAATTCTAGGCGACGGGCAGCCTAAATGTCACCTCAGCTTTGCAGCGGGCGGCGCTGTTCTGGCCCCAGCGGGTTTTTGACGATGACGAACTGCGCGTGTTCGTGCATCTCGCTGATGCTGCGCGCGTTGCTGTAGCTCATGCCGGAGAGCAGCCCGCCGCGCAGCTTTTTCAGCACCTTGCTGGCTTTGCCCTTGTACGGCGTGAACGTCGTGCGGCCTTCCGGCACGTAGTCCTCGGCGCTGGTCGTGCTTTCGCCCAACGCGCGGCGCTTCTCGAAGGCCGAGGCCGAGGCCATGCCGCGCACCATCTTCTTGAGGATGCCATCCTGCTCGACCGCTTCGCCGGGGCTTTCTTCCGTGCCTGCCAGCAGCGAGCCGATCATGATCGTGTCCGCGCCCGCCGCGATGGCCTTCGCCACATCGCCGGGTTTGCGGATACCGCCGTCACCGATGATCGGGATGCGCTCCTGATCGTTCTGGAAGGCTTTGGCCGCGTTGAGGATGGCGGTGATCTGCGGGATGCCCACGCCCGCCACGTCGCGCGTCTCGCACACGTAGCCGGGGCCGACGCCGACCTTCACGCCGTCCGCGCCGCAGTCACGCACATAACGCGCGCCGTCGATGGTCGCCACGTTGCCCGCCGCGATGGGCGTCGTCACGCGCTCGGTGATCTTCAGCCGCCGCAGAATCTCCTGCGTATAATCCAGTTCGCCGTGCGCGATGTCCAGCACCAGCACATCGACCTCGGCCTCGACCAGGCGCAGCGCGCGCTCGATGTCGCCTTCCTGCACGCCGATGGCCGCGCCGACCAGCAGCCGCCCTTTGGCATCCAGCGAAGCGTGCGGGTAATGCTGGTAGTATTCGTGGTCTTTCATGGTGTACACGCCCACCAGATGCCCGGCTTCATCGACGATGGGAATCTTCTCGATGCGCCGCTGTTTCATGACATCCACCGCGCCTTCCAGCGTCGTTCCGGGCGGTACCGTCCACATCCGTTCCAGCGGGGTCATGATCTGGTCGAGCGGTGTATCGGACGCGCCGGCGTCGAAGTCGCGCGGCGTGGCGATGCCCAGGAACGAACCGTTGAACGACTCGCCCGCATGGACGATGACGTAGCCGCGTTCGCGCTCGCGCAGCAGGCGGCGCGCGTCCGCGATGGTGGCGCTGGCCGGGATGACAGGCGGGTGATCTTCCATCACGCGCATCCGCTCCTTGACGCGGCGCACCTCTTTCACCTGTTCCTCAATGCTCATGAAGCGGTGGATGACGCCAAACGCGCCGCCCAGCGCCATGGTCGTCGCCATCTTCCAGCCCGTCACGGTGTCCATGTTGGCCGAGAGGATCGGGATTTGGATTTCCGGCACGCCGCGCACCACACGCGCCGCCGTGCTGATTTCACCGCTGAAGCGCGAGCGGATCGATGAGCGCTGTGGCACCAGCAGCACATCATCGAAGCCCAGACCTTCGCCGAGGATTTTCTGATCGGTAATCATGACCGCTGACCTTTTGCTGATCTGTATCGGGGTGGACTGTTATTGTAGCGAAAGGCAAGGCGTTTGTTGATATGGAAGTGAACTGCCGACTGCACGTCAGCACGAATCGCCGAAAAACTCAGTTTCCAGGCCAACATCCGGCTGCACATGGATGAAATACTCACGCCCAAATAGTTCGTTCAGCATCTCACGCGGGAACATATCCGGTTCGATGATGGCCTGCGTTCGGTGCGCGGCAACGGCTGCGATCTTCTTGTCGGTAAAGTCAGTCACGTCGATGCAGGTGGTGGCTCCGGCGGCACGGGCTTCGTCGTCAGCATGATGCACCAGCACCTCGGTCAGGTTCGCACCTGCGCCACGCCCGGCAAAGTTCGTGGGCGCGCCGGGGGAGAAGATCAGACAGGTCACCGTGTCTACCGCGATCACATGCGCGCTGCGCGGTGTGTTCGGTTCAACCAATGCCATCTCGCCGAAGAAATTGCCCGGCCCCAGGCGGGCGACGGTCGTCAAGCTGCCCTCAGCTTCTTCTTTGACCACATCCACCATCCCGGAGATGATGACGTACAGGCAGTTGCCCATCTCGCCCTGCTCGACAATGCAGAAGTCCGGCGGAAACCAGCGCACCTCCACGAAGTCGTTGGTGTAATGCAGCATGGTCGATTCTTGAGCAAACAGCGACAGCCCATGCACAAAATTCAGCGAACCTTGAAAGCGTGTCTCCTGGCTCGTCAGCCATTTGACCAACTGGTCGAGCATGAGCAGGCGGCGGCTGGGGAAAAAGCTGTGGTAAAGCCGCCGTGCCTGGTGCGGTTGCAGGCCATCTGCCAGATGTTCGGGATAGTGCTGTGGGCTGCCAGACAGACGGTGTGCGTGCGTGGTGGCGTGGCTGATGGCGATGTGGTCCGGGTGGCCGTATGCGCCGCTGGGGTCAAAGGTGATGACGACATCGGGACGAAACGCACGCATCGCGCGCACCACATCCCCGACCAACTGCTGCGTGTCGGCATCCTTGAGCGTGCCGTCCATATAGCCCCAGCACAGGCTGTGCTGAACGCCAAGCTGCTGGCAGGCGCGGTCCAATTCTTGAGCGCGCACGTCACCCAGCGTGCGGCGGGTGGCGACGCGAGCATCCTGAATTTGCCCGGCCTGGCCTTTGGTGGCAGAGATGACCATGATCTCCGCTCCCTGTTGTGCGTACCTGGCGAAGGTGCCACCTGCACAGTAGGTTTCATCATCGGGGTGTGCGAATACCCCAAGAAGGCGTAATCCTTCACTGTTGACCATAATCGTGCCCCCCTCCCAAGAAGCCTATGAGACTGTAAAACACCATAGCATGATTTCGCCAGACGCTCAAGCGTTCTGGTCAGCAGGGGTTTGACCCACTGGCGGTTTTGTGGCACAGTGATCACTAGAGGCTTATCATGAACGAACCCTTATTTGACGACGACGACGAAATCAGCACGATAGCTGACCCCAACAGCGAGCGCATCCCACCCGATCATCTCGGCGTGCTGATCACAGGTGTGGTGCTGATGCTGGCGGGGTGGGGTGGGCTGTATGTGCTGGTGACCACCACTCTGCCGCGCGTCGGCCAGCAGTGGGTCTTTTTCCTGCTGCTGCAAATCGCGGTGACCGGCACGGCGCTGCCCTTCGTGCGCTACCTCAATGTGCGCTTCACACCCGTGACGGCAGACCTGCCCCCCGGCGGCGTGATCGTGCGCCAGAGCATCTGGATTGGTCTGTTCGCGCTGCTGTGTGCCTGGTTGCAAATCCTGCGTGTCCTCAGCCTGCCCATCGCTTTCTTCCTGGCGGTGGTGCTGCTGGGCATCGAAATCTTCCTGCGCTCACGGGAAATCCGCAACGAGCGTGAAGACTACGGATGAACCTGAAGGCGGGCTTAGGAGTAATATAGAAATGTACCCAGAGGATGAATTTTGTGGAACGGACAACGACTGAAACTCAGTTAACACGCTTGCTGGCGATTCGGCATATTGACATCGACCAGCGCCTGCCGCCCTGGGCGCGCCGTTCCAACCCCATCATCCGGCGGCATCTCGGCTTGTATTGGAAGACCATTCTCCCGGAAACGAAATTTCTGCGGCAGGCGTTCATCATCCAGGCCGCGCTGGTGCTGCTCACTATTCCGCTGCCCGGCCTGATCGACCTCTCGCTGCCGCTGATCACCGCCTCGATTCTGCTGTTCCCGTTCACCGTGTTCCTCTACGCTCATGTGCTGGTGAATATCAGCATGGCGGCGGCGCGCACGATGACCGACGAATTCCAGAACAATACGCTCAACCTGCTGCTCGTCACGCCCTTCCACACCCAGGCGATCATCGCCAGCAAGGTGGCGGCGGCCATCTGGCGGCAGGTGGAAGACCTGGGGCTGCTGCTTACGGCCTCCGTGCTGATGAGTATGCCGCTGCTGATTTCGCAGTACGCCATGATCTGGCCGTTTGATGAGTACCCACTGCTCTCCCGCGCGGCGATTGTCGCCGGGTTGGCTGTCTCGATGCTGCGGTTGGCGCTGGAGCCGTTCATGATCGGCGTACTCGGCATCATGATGGGCGCGGCCATTCGTCAGCGGGCAGGCGCGGTGATCAGCACCGTCGTCGCGGGCGGGTTCTACTTCGTGTTGCTTAATCTGCTGCGTTTTGTGCCGATGGACACCGGGCTGCGGCTGTTCACAGAGTTCGTGCTGCCGCTGGTGCTGCCGCTGCTGATCATCGCCGCTGGCTTCCACCTGACGCGCTACTTCCTCGCGCGGGCGATGTAATTCTTCTGGACTATTCCCTCGAATATGCCTGACCCATTCTGGCGGACACGGTAGTGCCCTGTCGCTGCAACAGGCAGGAGTGATTTGGTTTATCCACTAGAAGGGGTTGCTGTACGAGCGCCGCAGGATGTTCTGTAGTTCGGCAGCATCGCCGGGGTCTTCGAGCAGTGCGGCATCGACCAGCACGGCGTCCGCGCCGATCTGTACGGCGGTCTGTACCGCTTCCAGGCTGTGCAGACCTTCTGTCACCATGACGCGGATATTGTGGGGGATGAGCGGGCGGATCAGCCATTCGGGAGCGAGCGGGTTCTCTGAACGGAAATCCTGCGGACAGATGCCAATAACATACGGGCTGAGGCTGAGGGCGTAGTTCAGCTCGGCGGGCGTTCGCACCTCGACAATCGCCGTCATGCGGTTGCGCTGCGTGGCGGAAACCAGCGCCCGCAGCTTGGACTGTTCCAGCAGGCTGGCGCGCAGCACCAGGGCAGATGCGCCCGCCGCCCGCGCTTCGACAATCTGATACTCGTCAAAGAAGTAATCCTGGCTGACAACGGGAACGCTCACCGCGCGCGAAACCAACACCAGATCGTCCAGTCCGCCCGCATACAGGCTCTCGTCGGTGAACAGCGCGATGGCATTCGCGCCGGCTCGTGCCTGATCGAGTGCCGTCGTCACCGGGTCATAGGCCAGCACGCCCTCGCCATAACGCACCTGACCCACCAGCGTCACCGCGTCATCCTCGGCAATCGCGCTCAGGAACGGCAGCGGTCGCTTTTGCATACTCGCCAGCGCGCGCACGGCCTCGATAGGCGTCTTCGACTTGCGCTCATTCAGCGCCTGCCGCTTAGCAGCGAGGATGGTGTCGATCTGGGGCGTGAGTTCTTTTGTTGCCATAATTCCCATCAGTCAGGCGGCGCTGCACAGGTTTTGGCAGACCGTACCAAAGTCCTTCACTCATCCCTATTCTAAGCGCATTTCTGAAATTTGTGACAGTTTGAAAACCCGAAAAACAAGTTTGTGATTGGTTTGCCTACAACTCCTGTGATAAGATCAGCCTATCATGATCATGTGCGTAGGAAAGCTGAGCAGGACACGATGGAGTTATCGCACGAGGAAGTCCGGCGCATCGCGGAACTGGCGCGGCTCGACCTGAGCGACGCCGAAGTGGCGCTCTATGCCGGGCAGCTTTCGCACATTCTGCAATACTTCGAGCGTCTTCAGGAAGTGGATACCTCGCAGATCGCGCCGACCGCGTCTGTGCTGCCGCTGAAGAACGTGACGCGCCCGGATGTGGCCGCGCCCCCGCTCACGCCCGACCAGGTGACAGCCAACGCCCCGGATGTCGAAGATCACCAGTTCCGGGTGAGCGCCGTTCTGGGCGATGATTAAAGGTTCCGTATTCGTCATTCAACCAGGTGAGAGCAGTCTTATGCCAGGGAAACGCTTACTCGTTATCGAAGATGACTACGATGTGGCCGAGATGCTGGTGATGTACTTCACCTCGCATCAGTATGAAGTGTTCCATGCCGACACGGGGATGGGCGGCGTGGATATGGCGCGCGCCAACTTCCCTCAGCTCATCCTGCTGGATGTGATGATGCCGGACATCGATGGCTACGAGACCTGCAACCGCCTGCGCCAGATGTCGCTGACCAAGTACATCCCGATCATTTTCCTGACGCAGCGAGACGAACGCGCCAACAAGGTCAAGGGACTGGAACTGGGCGCGGATGACTATATCACCAAGCCATTCGACCTGGATGAACTGCGCCTGCGCGTGCAGGGCGCCATCCGCCGTGCCACGCGCGAAAACCTGCACGAGGCGCGCACCGGGCTGCCGACAGGCCCGCTGGTCGATGAAGAGATCGAGCGGCGCAGCTATCTGGATAAGCCCTCGCGTCAGTTCCGCCTAAGCCTGCAAGGCTTCAAAACCTACTGCGATGTCTACGGCTTCATGGCGGGCAACGAGGTTTTCGCTTTCGCCGCGCGCACGATTCAGCAGGCCATCAGCGAACTGGGCACAAGCGATGATTTCGTCGGCGTGTTGGACGATCATTTCATCATCATCACAGGCATTAAGGACTCTGGCGAACTGGAATCGCGCATCAAAGAGAAGTTCCAGGGTGGCGTCAATGCCTTTTACTCCTTCGCCGATGTCGATCGCGGCGGACTGCTCCTGAACGCCGGAACAGAGACCGAGGAGCTGGTGCCAATCATGGGGCTGGTGGCGGCGCAGGCGCCCGTCTAGCCGACTTTCGCTGATGGCGGGGTTTTGTTAAGATTAGGGCACGCACTAACGCACAATATGCAATAGGCCATAATATGTCCCGCTTGATCATGCGACGCGGCCCGCAGCCCGGCAGAACCTTCGACCTCAACGCCGATATCATCACGATTGGCAGCGGCAGCAAAAACTCTATCGTCATCCTTGATAACGATGTCAGCCGCGAGCATTGTAAGCTGATCCGCGTGATGGCGGATTATGAACTGCAAGACCTGAACTCGACGCGCGGCACATTTGTCAGCGGGCAGCGTGTCCGCACCAGTTGGGTGCTCAAACCGGGGGCGTTCATCGAGTTGGGCGAAAACGTCACGCTCGAATACGAACGTTCTGCCGCCAGCGAAGAACTGAGTCAGGTCAGCGATGAGCCGCCCGTCCACGCGTATTCCGACCGACCGCCAGATGGCGCGAATCCTTTCCTGGTGATGACCGTTGGCCCCAAACCTGGCAATGTCATCGCCCTCAAAACCCCGGAAATCAGGATTGGCCGCGACCTGACCAACGACATCACCATTCAGGACCCGGAGATCAGCCGCTTTCATGCTGTTCTGCGCTGGTCGAACAACGCCTATTATCTGGAAGACCTCGGCTCGACCAACGGCACGATGCTCAACGGCAAGGTGCAGAACGCCAATAAGCCCACCATACTGCACACCAACGATTTGATTCAGGTGGCGACGGTCGTGGAGATGTGCTTCACCTGGCAGCCGGACGATGTAAAGATTGACTCGGCCAACAAGCTGACGCGCCCCGACCCGCGCCGAACCACGCGTGAGACGACGCAGATCGCGGTGGATACGTCGGAGAGCAACCCGTTCGCCGCCAAGGCGCGCCGGCAGACGACCAAACTGGGCACCGGCCTCAAGCCCGGTTCGCTGGAAGATCACGTCTTCATTGCCTACGCGCGTTCCGAATGGGAATCCATCGTCGTCCCACTCTCGGTGAGCTTGCAGGATGCCAACCAGCAAATCTGGGTTGATCAGTACCTCGTACAGGGCGGCGATGACTGGATGATCGCGGTCGAGCAGGCGCTGGCGGAGTGCTGGCTGCTGTTGATCGTCGTCTCGCCGGAAGCGCTCGATTCACGCTATGTGCGGCTGGCCTATCGCTACTTCCGTAACCGCGAGAAGCCGATCATCCCGTTCCTCTACGCCAATACCGAGTCGCTGCCGCCGGAACTGTCGCAGTT
The DNA here is from genome assembly GCA_016788625.1 of Anaerolineae bacterium. Taxonomy (GTDB): domain Bacteria; phylum Chloroflexota; class Anaerolineae; order Aggregatilineales; family Phototrophicaceae; genus CFX2. The sequence goes on along the minus strand of JAEUQX010000385.1, from coordinate 3,576 downwards.
GAAGACGGTGCGTTATGACCCCAAGAACCGCGAACAGTCGTTCCGCGAGCTGTTGGCGGAAATCCGCAGCCTCAAAAGTTAACGCCTATGACAAATTTCCCACACAAAATTCATCCGTTTTTCGGTTTTGTCTGGGCGCTGTAAAAGCGATGTCGTGTACACTTGGAAGAGAGATGATCCCAAGGTGCACGTGATCGACCTTCCAGAGGGTGTAATGTTCAGCGAACGCCAGCGTCTTGATGCGCTCTATGCCATTGTCAAAACCATGCGTAACCAGGATGCCAACCCGCGTACGGTGCTGCAAACCGCGCTGACGATGACCGGGCAGGCAATCGGCGTGCAGCACGGTTGCGTCGTCACCTTCCGCAAGGATGACCGCGTGGACGATATTCTGGCGATGAAAAGCGCCGAGCCGGAAGCCGAGCGCAAGCTGTGGCTGCGGTTGATTTCGCGCGGGTTGATCGGTTTTGTACATCACAGCCGCCGACTGATCGTCGTGCGCGACATCAGCACTGATCCGCGCTGGCCGCGTCTGGAAGAGAATGACGCTGTACCGCAGAGCGGTTCGGCCATCGGACTGCCGATGGAGAAGAACGGTTACATGTACGGCGTGCTGGTGCTGATTCACCCCCAGGTAGACCACTTCAGCGAGGAGATCATCGAATGGCTGGCCTCGGTCGTCGATACCATCTCCGCCGTGATCGGCAGCGCTGTGGTGCTGAACGCCACGCCGAAAGATGAAGGCCATTACCGCTGGCTGTTTGAGGATGCGGTGATGCCGATCATCATCACCGACCTGGATGGCTATATCGTCGATGCCAATCGCCGGGCCTGCGAGATGCTGCGTTACAAGCGGCAGGATTTGCTCAAGCTGCCGATCTCCGCCATTCACCGCATGGGCACGGGGCCGATAGGCGCGAACCGTTTCGAGTCGCTCCAGATGGGGCACGAGGTCGAGTTCCGTTCGACCGCCTGGCCGTCGGAAGGCGGCGACATTCCAGTGACTGTGCGCGCGCGGCGGGTCTTCTTTGATGACTACGACGTAATTGCCTGGGTGGAACAGGATATCTCCGCGCAGATGGAATTGGATCAACTACGCCAGGATTTGACGGCGATGGTCTATCATGATCTGCGCGGGCCGCTGCACACGGTTTACAGCAGCCTCTCGACCCTGGGGCGGCTGTTGACCAACAGCACGCAGCCGGCGGTGCAGGACTTGCTCCAGGTGGGCATCCGCAGCACGCGCCAGCTTTCGCGCATGATCGAAAGCCTGCTCGATATTCAACGGCTGGAAGAAGGCAAAGCGGTGCTCGACCCCAAGCCGACCTCGGTTCACAGCCTGCTCGCCAACGCCGCGCAGTTGGTGCAGCCGCTCGCCAGCGAGTCGCGTCAGAAGCTGATCTTCAACATGCTCGAAGAACTGCCGTTCATCACCTGTGACGCGGACATGATCCTGCGCGTGGTGACGAACCTGATGGAAAACGCGGTCAAGTACAGCCCGATGGGCGGGACGATCAAGCTGGGTGCGGAACGCAGCAGCGAGGGCATTCGCATCGTGGTGAGTGACTCCGGGCCGGGCATCCCCAAACACATGCAGCGCCAGATCTTCGATAAGTTCAGCCGTGTGAAGTATAAGGACGCGCCGAAGGGTCTGGGTCTGGGGCTGGCTTTCTGCCGCCTGGCGGTCGAGGCGCACGGCGGGACTATCTGGGTGGAAAGTGAACCGGGCGAAGGCTCGGCCTTCATCTTCACGCTGCCCGTTGACGAAAAGGCTGAACCCGTGCGGGTGTGATTCTTACACCCTCAGCGCAGCCAGCATGACCTGCAAGCCTTTGACGCCCACACCTGGCCCAAAGTCGCGGCGCGGGTCGAGGTGCCAGCGTCCTGTCGCCATGTTGGTGATGATGCACAGCGACGCATAGGGTATTCCCATCTCCGCCGCCAGCCAGACCTCCGGCACCAGCGTCATGCCCACCACCGCCGCGCCGCCCCAGCCATACATGGCGATCTCCGCTGCCGTTTCCAGCCGCGGCCCCTCTGTGCACACATAGGTGCCATGCGTCGCGCAGGGAATGTTCAGCGCCGCGCAGGCCTCGACCAGACGCGCGCGCAGGTCAGGGTCGAAGGTGAAAGGGATGTCCTGTGATGGGGGCGGGGAATGCACCCGCGCCCGCGTCATATCCAGCACGTCGTCGGGCACAATGGCCTGTCCGACCGCCAGCCCCGGCGCAATCGCCCCAACGCCATTCCACGAAAGGATGCTCGCCGCGCCCAGCTCTCGCGCCGCCCAGATATTGGCACGATGATTGACGAAGGCCGCCGAGCGCTGCAACTGCCCCTCGCCGTGCCGCGAACTGAACCAGGCTTCGACCGCAGGCAGCCAGACGAACGGCGCGGAATCGCCATAGGGAGTTGTGACGATGCGGCGTTCGCCCACTGGGGTATGCTCGTCCAGGCGTAGGTGATAGGCCGCCGTGCCGCCGAAGATGACGCTGCTCATGTCGACTGCACCACTGGCTTGCTCAGCGGCAGGACAATGCGAAACGTGCTGCCCACCCCGATCTGACTCTCGACCTCGATATGGCCGCGATGCGCCTCGACGATCTTACTGGTGATGGCCAGCCCCAGCCCGGTGCCGCTGCTGTTGCTATCGCGTGAGCGCTCGGAGCGGTAGAAACGCTCGAAGACATGCGGCAGATCGTCCTCGCCGATGCCCACGCCGGTATCGCTGATCTCAACAATCACGGTCTCACCGCGCTGCTCGCTGCGCAGGGTGATGCATCCGTCCACCGGGGTATAGTTCAGCGCGTTGCTGACCAGGTTGGTCATGGCGCGGCGCATCTTGGTAGCGTCAATCGGGAGACTCGGCAGCATCGACGAGTTCAGGTAGGTCAGCGTCTGGTTTTTCTGCGCGGCCAGCGGTTCGTATTCGGTGGCGATGCTGGCGAGCAGTTCGCTGACATCCAGCATCTCGAAGGTGAAGGTTTCCTTCGCGTCCTCCATGCGCGCCATCGTGCTGAGGTCATCGAGCATCCGTACCAGATGGGCGATCTGCTTTTGCAGCATGGCGGCGTAATGCTCGCGGCGCTCGTCGTTGGCGATGAACTTTTGCAGCAGGTAGATGCTGGTGCGCAGCGAAGCCAGCGGCGTCTTCAGGTCGTGCGAGGTATCGCTGATCAGGTGTTGGAGCATCTGCACGCGTTCGCGCTGCACCGCCAGCTCCAGACGTTCTTCTTCCGCCTGCTTGCGGTCGGTGATGTCGCGCGTCGTCACGGCCAGTCCGTCGCCCACGCGCACTACCTGATGGTGCAGCCACTGCGGCCTATCGCTGCCCTGCTCGGTGATCGCTCTGTCTTCTTCCAGCGTTTCTCCCGTTTCCACCACGCGCACATACCGCTCCAGAAATTCGGGGCTGTGCATCCAGGAGGCCAGTTCGGTCAGCCGCCCGCCCATGATGGAACGATGGGGCAGGTTGCCCAGCAGGCGCGTGCCAGCCGTGTTGACATCGGTGATGATGAAATCAACGATCTTCCCTTCGGCGTCACGCTGCGAGCGCAGCAGATAGAAGGCGTCCAG
>JAEUQX010000377.1 GCA_016788625.1 Anaerolineae bacterium | reverse complement strand
GTTTCGCCCGCCGCGAGCTTCTGCGCGAACGTGGCATCATAGGCCACATCCTCGTGCCAGATGTCGCCAACCTTATCGACGATCAGGTAGCGCGTGTTGCTCAGGTCGAGCCAGCGCTGCTCCGGGATGCACGCGCCGCGACATTCCGGCAGCGCCAGCATCTCGCGCAGGCGTCCGTCGGTAGTCGGTTCGACGCCCGGCGGCAGCAGCAGGCTGGTGAAGGCTGAATAGGCATCGCTGGGCAGCAGACCGCCGTCGAAGCCATCAATCGTAGGCAGCCCCCACACCAGCGCCAGATTGGGCGCGATCACCTCGCGCATCTTGGTCGCCACCAGGGCGATGCGCGTGCCCAGTTCGCTCATATTCAACCCCGCATAGCGGGCCTGGAGCGCCGCCACATCGCCGGGGTCGAACTCCAGCGGCGTGATGCTGAGGAAACGTCCGGGCGGCGTTTGATCAGCCGTATACGCCCGCAGTTGGCTAATGGTGAAACGTGGCGCGCTGTAGACATCCGGCGGCACAACCTGGTTATGCGGCATGATCTGCGCGGCCAGGAACAGTTCAGCGATGACCGCGACGACCAGCAGCATGGCACTATGCCGCAGCCAGATCAACGCCAGCGCGACCACCAGCGCCGCGCCCCAACCGAGCAGCGTCACGCCCGTTGGCAGCGCCGGGCCGATCACATCCACCGCCATACGGTCAGACAGGAAACTGGCCGCGACCAGGCTGCCGACCAGCACCAGGATAGGCAGCAGCAGGCGCAGGCGTGGTCGGTCGTTGAGCAGCGCCTGCAAACCGCAGCCTGCCAGCAGCGCCGTCGCCAGCGCCAGCAGCGCCAGCCAGCGTGCCGGGACGCGGAAGAAGCTGAAGCCCGGCAGGTTGGTCAGCGGCCAGTACAACGGGTTATACAACCCCAGGGCGAGCGCGAAGGCCAGCGCCAGTAGGAGCAGCCACGGCCAGCGCAGCGGGCGGCTGAACGCGCCGATCACCGCCAATGCCAGCGCGATCACACCCACATAGGCGACGTATTCCCCGAAGACCAAGCCCTCATAGCTCGGCAGCAGTCCGCGCCCGATCAGGAACGGGTTGAATGAGAACGCCATCGCCTGCTGCGGCGTCAGCCCTCCGCTGCGGTTCGAGCTGGCGACCAGTTCCAGCGTGGGCAGGAGCTGTGGCGCGGCCAGCAGCGCGGCCAGCACCCCGGCAGCGGCGAGGATGCCCAAACGTCGCGCGATATGGAGGAATGTATCCCGTAAAGTCACTGTCCAGCCAGCCACTGGAAGGGAGTGGTCGAGGATTTCTGTAGGGACGGGATATATCCCATCCCTACGGCGACCAGCGGAGGGGGCAGTGCCGTCCGCCCATGCCGCTACAAGCGCATATAGCCCCAACCCCACCAGCGAGATGAACACCGTCTGTGGGTGACCAGCCAGCAGTTGCAGCGCCAGCGCGCCGCCCAGCAGCAGCACGCCCTGCAGGGAACGCGCCTGATGAAACAGTAGAAATAACCAGGGCATCCAGGCCAGCGCCTGATACTGATTGACGTGTTCAACCTGCGCGCCCAGGTATCCGCCCATGCCGTAGACCGCTCCGGCCAACAACGCGGGCAGCGCAGACAGCCGCAGAGTCCGCTTCCCCAGTTGATACACGCCAAACATGGCCCAGGCCGCGTGCAGCAGCAGGCTGATCGTCACGGCGGCGGGGGGCAGCAGCGGTGTCAGCGGCCAATTGAGGGGATAGAACGTTCCGATCTGGCTGTTCGCCAGCAGCGGCACGCCCATGAACAGCTCCGGCGACCACAGCGGGATATGCCCGGCAGCCAGCGCCGCACTGCGGGCGGCCCAGTAGGGGTAGAAGTAGGTGTAGATGTCCCCGCGCGCCAGGATCATGCCGTCCAGGGCGATGCGCTGGAAGATCAGCAGTGCGAACAGGGCGCAGAGCAGGGCGGCGGCGGCATCCGAACGCAGTAAGATGGTTAGGCGGCGGTTCAAGCGGCGCTCCGGTGTCGATAAAGACGCTTATTGTAGCGAACCTGGCCGCGTGCTGGCGAACGGCGCGATGGATGATGACTGTATGAATAATGGATAGAAAGGCTTGCAGTTTGGTGGGAGCGCAGTAGACTCGACAGCCGTGATTTCAAGCTATTTTAGGAAGGAAATATCATTATGGGGCGCAACCGAACCATTGAACGCCGCAAAGAACGCGAACAGGAGCGTAAACGGCAGCGGCAGACGGCTGTGCTGATCGGCGGCGTGGTGATCGTCGTGCTGGCGATTGTGCTGCTGATCCTGATCAACCAGCCGCAGGACGCGCCAATTTCCGAAGCGTCCTCGACGCGCTACGCCGGGCTGCCGCAGCGCACCACCGATGAGGGTTTTCTCGTGATTGGCAGTGACGACGCGCCCGTGCAGGTGGTGGAGTATTCCAGCTTTGACTGCACGCACTGCGCCGACTTCCACGAGACGGTCACGCCAACGCTGATCGAGCGGGTGCGCGCGGGTGAAATCCAGTTCACCTACGTGCCGATGTACGGGACGGGCAGCATCACCAACGGCCAGGGCGCGGCATTGGCGGCGATCTGCGCGGGCGAGCAGGGCAAATTCTGGGAGATGCACGACGCGTTGTTTAGCTGGCAGAAGCTGTACGCCAACACGGCTTTCTCCGCTAATCGCCTCAGCACGGGTGTGAGCAACCTGGGGCTGGATGCTGGCGCGTGGAATGCCTGCGTGAGCAGTGATGCTGCGCGGCAGGTGACGCAGGCGGCAGTTCAGGCGGCGCAGCTTCAGGGTATCCCTGGCACGCCTTCGGTTTATGTGAACGGCACCGTGGTCGCGTCGCCTGACCTGAACTCGGTGCAGACGGCGATTGACCAGGCGCTCTCCACCGCAGGACTTCCGCCCGCGCAGATCGGCGATACGACTGAGGCGACGACGGAACCCGCTGCGGAAGCGACCAGCGAGGCGACGACGGAACCCGCTGCGGAAGCGACGAGCGAACCCGCCGCCGAAGCCACCCCGGAAGCGACGCCGGGATCGTAGACTGTCAGAAATCCGAAACAACATACTGCCCGCAGCTTAGCACTTCTGTTGGCTTTGATGCGGGCAGTATCTTTGATTTCGCCTTGGTCTCTAACTGGTTATTTGCTGGAGATGATCGATATTGCAGTTGCCTGATTCGTGCTGAAGGCCGCTCTTACATCAGGCGCTACCTCAGTCAACAGAGTTTCCGGTTTGCCCGGATCAACTTCGGGTAACCCTTCCTCACGAAGCTGTTCCAGTTCCTGCAAAAGCAGTTGTTCGATATCCAGTTCAGTGGGGGTTTGGTAATTGCCTGGCTCGCTGATGCCGGTAGTTCCAATACCAATGAAGATTTCTTCGGCTCGCACGCCGTCCACATTCAGCGTGACGCGGAAAGTCCAGCGATCAGGCACGCCTGGAACAGGTTGCAGGGACGCCATATCAACCGTTACCCCAGGAATCAGTGGCACAGCGCCCAGGATTTCTTCCAGCGTTGCATTAGGGTTTTGAGCCAGTCCGTCGGTTACGAGCGTGGCAAGACCATACAGAACCGTTTTGATCTGGAACCAGGGTTCTTCCAACACAACTGGGAGTTTCTTTGAGTTCCCTGTCAGAATTGCGCCCAGTAACCCAGGCATATCAACGCTCATTGCCTTTTCTTTACTGCCGTAAGCTGCGTCAGAGAGGCTTACGCCAGTGCTGTCGTCACAGAAGCTTTGAGGAGACACTACTGCTGTTCCGTAGCCGCTGGTTTGTAGGGTGTCAACCATCCACTCTGTATGCGCTGCACCGATGATGGCGACGACCGGTGCATTAGAGTTTTGCTGAATACTTGCTTCAATTTCATCCACCATGACGACACTGCGGTCGTGGGCGTTGACATAGAAACCGCGCACACTCTCCGCATCGCGCAGGTTTTCAGTCAGTTCAACACCGAGCATTTCTTCAGTGGAGGATTGAAGCGAAGAGACGATCTGGATGGCAAGATCAAGATTGTCGATTTCTGCCTCAATAGAGTTGACCACGCATTCGCCTTCCACCTGTGAAGCAGCGTACCAGTCCTGAATGTCCTGGTTGGTGCTGTTCGTGAAGACAAAGCTCGTGAAATCGTCATACCACTCGTTATAAGCATCCGGATCTTCATCAGTGCCTGGAGCTTCCTCCAGTTTCGTTAGCGCTTCGGAAAGATCACTTTCGCTCAATTGGGTGAGACCCGTGTAGATCATTGCGAGGTCAATTCCGCCTGATTCTCCGAAATCAAATTCCTGGTTATAAAGGTCAGCGCTTTCGATTCCTACGACTTTGAAGCCATCAAAAATGGAGGGATAAACCATAGCCGCGAACTCTGCTTGGCTGATCTCGCCTTCACCGAGGACGCGTACCGCAATATACGGTTGGATGTTCTGCGGCAATGAAGCTGTGAACCATTGTGTATCGAACGACGTGTCTGGAAAAGCCGCTTCCAGGCCGACAACGCGGAAACCACAGTCCCGCGTCAGGCGGTAAATCATGATTGCGCCTTCAATTTGGGCTGTAACCAGATCGTGGCGCTCCTGCATCAGGATGACCTTGGGATCACCCGAACCAGCGAATTGATATTGACCGACGTCTTGGACTATCGCGTTGAGGTCACATCCTTGTGCGGATGTCTCGGAGGGATTGGTAACCAGAGCTGCTATGAAGAGTGCAATGCCCAACCCCAGCCATCGAAAAATCTCAGACCGGGACTGTGTTTGCATATTCAGTCTCCTTATAATATGTTTTATTCAGTGTATCATTAGAAGGAGCTGTTGCGTGTTTTGTAATACGAAATATTGTACACTTTTGACAATTAGGTTACTGAATTTGAACCATTTTGACCGACAAGTCGGAGGTTTCCCAGCTAATCACACAAAGGATGTTGAACCGCACGTTTTAACAAGCCCGTGTAGGCCGGGTTGATCTCCGCATCCCACCATTCCTGCAACGTTGCGAGAATACGCTGTGCCTCGGCATTCGATTTGGATGCGAGCGCCCCAACATAGTATTGTGCGTGAGTGGCATCAAAGTGCTGCATCAATGACCGTACGCGCTCTCCAAAGTATGCTGCAACCCATCGATGATCTATCTTGCACAGCACCTTGATGAGCTTACGTTCTTCGTCAAAATTACTGCATTGTTTGCGCAAAAGCTCGATTTTGTTATGCCATTCGATCTCAATTGTGCTGTCAATGACCGCCATATTTGGATGCGACAACTGCGGTGTAATACCGGTCAGCGTGATGCGCTGGATTGGGCGAACACGAGCATGGAAAGCCTGCGCTTCCGGATTAAGCTGAGTATCTTCTACCTGCTTGCAGAGGAGGGGTATCACAGTCTTTTGCTGTGCCCAGGCCGACTCGACCTCATCACGAACATACTGCGATCTGATTGACTCCGTTGACATGAACAAACAGAGTACGTCCGCGTTCAGCAGACCTTGCTCCAATTGTTCGCGCCAAGAGCGGCCAACCTGGATGGACAACTGGTCATACCAGACATCAACGAGCCTGATATCAGGATTGAACTCTCTAACCACTCCCAGTTCGCGTATGTGGTGTTGTAACGGCCCGACAATGGCGATATCTGCACGCGAATAACTGATAAAAACCCGCAGTATGCAGTCCTCAGGAGCATCCATGTCAGCGACCTTTATCTCCTAACCGCAGGAAACGTTCGGCCAGACGGTCGAGCGCTTCTTCGTAGAACTCCGGCAGCAGCGTGATCGCGTTGTGGCTGGCGATGTCGCGCACCTCGTCCGGCAGCGACCCCTCATCCAGCTTGAAGCCATCCACCAGCAGCGGCACGATGATCTTGCGGTTCTCCAGCGCCAGCATGATTTCTTTGCGCACCCACACCGAGTCGAGCGTGCCCGGTGCGAGGATCGGCACGAAGTAGTCACACTGCTCGATGGCGTGCTGAATCGTCTCGGCGAAGCGCCCTTCGTTGATGTCGTCAATATCGATGAACGTGTTTGCACCACGCTGGCGCAGGTTCTGCTCAATCGAGCGCGCCTGCCCCCAACTCGTGCCGCGCCGGTAGCTGATGAACACCAGCGGCGCTGGCCGTGCGGATTTGGGCTGCTGAACGGGTGGCGCTGCGGGTGATAGTCTGCCGCGCAATATGAACCAGCCCGCGCCCGCGATGACCGCGACGGCCAGCGCGGCGATGATCAGCGGCAGGGCATCGGAGCCGCCCGCGTTGACCGTGATTTGCAGCGGATACTGTGCCCCTTCCAGATCGAGGAATTCCAGTTGGCCGTCCAGGTTGCGCTGCACAATCCACACCTCGACGCGCAGATTCTGTAAGCCGCTGGCCGCCTGTTCCGGTGCGATAATCCATGACCACGAGGTGACTCGCCCTGTGACCAGCTTGGTCTGCTCGTTACCGCGCTCGGCATCGCAGCCGCGAAACGCCGCCGCGTCGCAGAGCAGCGTCGCGCCCATGCGCTGGTAGATCAGCAGCCCGCTGTCGGTGATCAGCGGCGGGACAGGCGTCGGTTGCTCACCTGCTGTCGTCGTGACGCGCGGCGGCGGCGTGCCTTGTGCCCCGGCGGGCGTCGGCGTGATATACAGGTTGTTCAGTTCCAGTTCCACGCGCACGGTAGCCGAATCCGGGTAATTGAGCGTCGTCGGCGCGTAGAGGCGCAGCGTACCATCACCAATCACCTCGCCGGAAATCTCGCTGCGTACGAGCACCCCGGCAGCGGCGATCACCAGCGGCGTCGCGCTCGGCGTGGGTGGAGCGCTGGTTTCGGTTGAACTCTGCTGCCCCTGTCCCGGCGTAGCTGTTATAGTCGGCGGCAGAGTGGGTGTGAACGTTAGGTTGGGCTGCGGCGTTACGGTTGAAACACTGGCGATGCTGGTCGTCTCAGCGCCTGTGCTGGTCGTTGAGGTTGGTCGCGGGCTGGCCGTCGGCAGGGGTGTTGGCGTGGGCGTTGGCTCATCTTCCAGGTTGCCCTCGCGCGTGGGTCTGGGGGTTGCGCTCGCATCGC
>JAEUQX010000369.1 GCA_016788625.1 Anaerolineae bacterium | reverse complement strand
TCGATGCCGACCGCCTGAACAGCCACCACCTGATTGCGGCTGTCGAGGATGACCTGATCTGTCCAGGACATCCAGCGTTCGATCCCGTCGGGCTGAGCAACAGGCATCTCGAGTGTGATGGCGCCGCGCGCCCGCATCAGGGCTTCACGCTCCGCTTTGAATTGTGGACGTAATGGCTCTGGAACAAGTTCAAGCCAACTGTGCCCGATCAATTCAGCAGGTTCTTTGCCAAAGTAGCGGCAGTAGGCATTGTTGACAAACGACAGCGTGAAGTCCGGCAGATAGCGACAGATCAGTTCGGTCTGCGTTTGCACCACACTCTGGTAACGGGCTTCGCTTTCGCGCAGGGCTTCCTCTGCCGCCTTGCGTTCGCTGATATCGTGCAAGATGCCGATCATCTCAAGCGGCTCACCCGTCTCGGAATCCACGACGACAGTATTGGTCACCTCGACCCAGACATAATGGCCGTCCTTATGGGCGATACGCTGCTGCAACGAGAAGAATGTCGATCTGCTCTGCATGGCCTGCGCGATAGCAGCCATCGCATCCGCTACATCATCAGGATGCACCGTCGCCATCACCGGTACTCCGATGAGTTCTTCGGGCATGTGGCGCGTCAGCTCATAAGATGAAGGCGAAACAAAGGTGAAAACACCGTCCATGGAAACTTTGACGATGACATCCCTGATGTTTTCCGCCAGCAAGCGGTAGCGCTGCTCGCTTTCACGCAGGGCGAGTTCGGTGCTTTTGCGCGCCAGCAGCGAGCCGACCGTCAGCGCATAAAGCGCCAGGATGTCCAACTGCGCCTTCGTGATGGGGCGGTGATGAACGCCATTGTCGATTGCCAGCCAGCCCAGCAGTTTGCCATTCCACAGCGCCACCGCCGCGTTCTGCCCAACACCGATCGGTTTGAGATTGGCAAAAAGCTGCGCTTCTTCGTCAAAGGCAAAGCGCTCTGCCCGATCCAGTGTGCGCCTGAGAATGCCCGTCAGATGCTCTGGCCGGATATGCAGGCTGTGATCTGGCACCACGCTGCCCTGTGGGTCCGTCCCATAGGTGCCAACAACGCTGCCATCGCTTTCGTCATGCAGCAGGAAACCCATACGTTCGAAACCAAACTGCTTCATTCCTTCGGCGACGGTGAGGTAATAGAACTCATCCAGCGTTTCAATACGGGTGAGTCGCAGGGTGATCTTGTGCAGCGCTGCGAGATAGTGCTGCATCTCGCGCTCGGCCTTCGACTTCTCTGCCAGGGCCAGTTCCGCTTGTTTGCGCTGCGTGATATCCAGATAAGCGCCCAGAACGCCGATGATCTGCCCGTCAGCATCGCGCAGCGGCAGTTTATAGGTTTGCAGGATCAGGTTATCGCCGCGCGCAGTCCGCTGGGTTTCCTCATAATCCAGCTTGGGGATGCCGCTTTCGATGACGGCCAGGTCATCTCTCCGATAACTGTCGGTTTCGGCTGCCAGCCAGGGCAGTTCAGAGTCGCGCTTGCCGATGATCGCGGTCGAATCCGGCAGTCCGGCATCCTGGGCAAAGAGCTGGTTGCAGCCGAGGTAGACCGAGTCGCGATCTTTCCAGAAGACGCGCACCGGGATGGTGTCCAGCACCAGCCGCAGCATGTTCTGGGATTCGCGCAATTGCTGCTCGCTGCGGCGCAGGGCCTCTTCTTTGGCTTTCAACTCGGTCACATCGTGCGTGATGCCAACCAGCCCGACCAACTCACCCTGAATATTTCGCAGCGGGACTTTGGTGGTCAGTCCCCAGATATCACCGCCGTGTACACCGATAGACCGTTCTTCGACACGTGTCACCGCTGTTTCTGTCTCGAACAAGATCTGCTCATCCGCTTCGAACTTGGCGGCCAGGTCTGCGGGGAACAACTCGAAGTCAGTCTTGCCGATGACCTCTTCGGGCGAAACAGCGCCCAAAGATGCGCGATGAGCGGTGTTGTTCAGGATCATCCTGTGCTGGGTATCTTTGACATAGATGAAATCCGGCACCGTATCGATGACCGTGCGCAGCAGGTTACGTTCTTCGGCCAGTGCTTCTTTTGCCCGCCGCTGCTCCGTAATGTCGGTGAATGTGGCGACAACCTGGAGTCGGTCATCGGCAGTCGTTATCAGACGGGTGCTGATCTCGATCCAGGTCAGCGAATCATCAGGCTTATGCACACCCATGATGATATTCGACTGCGGTCTTCCCGTGCGCAGCGTGACCATCGCCGGGTGATCTTCGCCTGGGAATGGCGAGCCGTCTTCATGGATGGAGCGCCAGCGGGGGTCAATCGACTTGCGCCCCACCATTTGCTCTGCCGTCAAGCCGAGGATATTTTCGGCGGCGCTGTTACACAGCCTGATCGCCCCATCTGCATCCTGAACCACCAGCCCTTCGGACATGGCCTCGACCGTCAGTCGATATTGTTCTTCGCTCTTGCGAAGCAGCATTTCATGCTGTTTCAGGTGGCTGATGTCGCTGGTGATGCCCACAATCCCGATGACCTCACGGTTGAGGTTACAGAGCGGCACTTTTGTGGTGGATGTCCACAAGCGCGATCCATCCGGACGGATCGTTTGATTTTCGACATTGTAGAGTCCCGTTCCGGTCGCAATCACCAGCGCTTCAGATGCCCGGATCGCCTCTTGTAACTCTGGCGCCAGCCCATCCAGATGGGTGGCCGGTTTTACCGCATCCTGTGCGCGACTCCCTATGAGTTCCGCATGGGATTTGTTGTTGAGGATGATCTCGTGCTGCGTGTTCTTGACATAGATGAAATCCGGCACAGTATCGATGACCGTGCGCAGCAGGTTGCGTTCCTCGGCCAGGGCTGCCTCTACCTGTTTGCGCTCCGTGATGTCCACATGCGTGCCCAGCATCCGCAGCGGTTTACCATCAGGTGTCCACTCCAGCACCATGCCGCGATCCCACACCCACACCCAGTGCCCGTCCTTGTGCTTCATGCGGGCTTCGCAGTCGTAATAGCCCAATTCCCCGCTGAAATGTTTTTCCAGTAGCTGGCCGGAAACCTGCAAATCATCAGGATGGGCGAGGCGAGTCCAGGTATCGATGCTGATGGGGGCGAGTTCGTCCAGCGTGTAGCCGACGATTTCCGCCCAGCGTTCGTTGAAGGTGGTTTTACCTGTCTGGACAAACCATTCCCACGTCCCGGCGCGCGTGCCCGTCAGCATCATTTGCAGACGTTCTTCGCTCTGCCGCAGCGCCCGCTCGGCGCGCTTGCGTTCGGAAATATCGCGGATGATGCCGACGATGTTTTCAACGGCGTGTTCTGAGCGATTCACCGGAGCGATGCTGATCTCGATGTCGATGTCGAAACTGGAACCCCGGCGCGACTGCACCCGCGATTCAATACGCCGGGTGACATGGAGCTGAACCACTTCCTGGGTGATTGCCTGGAGCTGTGCCCGATCCGCTGCCTGGACGAACTGCCAGAGCGGTTGGTGGAAATACTCGTCGCCCGCCATCGCAAACATCTGGTCGAAGGCATGGTTGCCTTGCTGAATGTTCAGCGCCGCATCCAGCAGCAGAATACCATCGCCGCTGTGATTGAAGATCGCTTCGACTCGGTCTTTTGCTTTTTCAAGCGCGCTGGTGCGTTCCTGAACGCGCTGCTCAAGTTCCTGATTGGCAACTCGCAGCGCCGCCTGCGCCTGATTGCGCTCGGTGACATCAATAAACAGAGAGTACAGAACCTGCTGTCCGTCGTGGTCAACCTGGGTCGAATAGACTTCCACATCGCGCAGGCTGCCATCGGCCAGGCGCTGCTCGAAGGGACAGGACTGGATTTCCTGCTTCAGGATTCGGTTGATTTTCGCGCGAATGACTTCCGGCGACGCGACGTTGATCTCCATCATGGTCATCGTCTTCAGCGTTTCGAGCGGGTATCCATAGAATTCCACCGCTGCCCGATTGGCATCCAGGATGCGGGCTGTGACCGGGTCGATGATCATCTTGGGCAGATTGACTCGTTCAAACATCTGCCGGTAACGCGCTTCGCTCTGGCGCAGCGATGCTTCTGCGACCTTGAACTGCGTGATATCGCTTGCATGGACCAGCGCGGAAATGATCCCTCCCGCCGCGTTCCTGATGGGCTGGACACTGGTGCGGTACCAGTGCACGTCGCCTGCAAACTCGCTCGGCGACTCAGTTACGACACCCATCCCGCTGCTGATAACTCTGCGCACGGCGCTTAGCTGCTGTTCAGCCGTAGTCGGTGCGAAAAAGTCCACCATATGCTGGCCGACGATCGACTTGGAAGTGAAACCGAGCTGGGCTGCCGCGATTTCATTGGCAAACTGCAACGTGCCGGCCTCATCAAACACGACAATGATCGAATCGGAACTCTCGACCAGGCTGCGATACTTTTCCTCGCTGTTTTGCAAGGCGGTTTCTGCCTGTGCATGTTCGATGGCGAGTCCGGCAATTCGCGCGGCCAGACGAATC
>JAEUQX010000367.1 GCA_016788625.1 Anaerolineae bacterium | reverse complement strand
TGCGGACGGTCGAACTGCTGAGCGCGCTGCATTACGCCCCTGACCATTTCATCAGGCACAACATGGCGCTGCAAGTTGAACAAGAGCTTCACGACGCACGGGCGCTGTTATCGCTGGAAGATTACAACAGCACCCTCGAAGCCGGCAGGCGCTGGACGCCGCGCCAGTTGGGTTATGTCCTGCTGGACGAACTCGGCGCACTGTTGGCGAGCACTGCGCCCGCGTCGCGACAATCGAAAGCCGCGCTTCCCGACGCACTGAGCGAGCGCGAAATCGAGGTGCTGCGCCTGGTCGCGCAGGGACTATCAAACAGCGAAATCGCTGAGCGGCTGGTGGTAACGACGGGCACGGTCAAAAAGCATCTGAACAACATCTACGGCAAACTGGGCGTCGAACGTCGAACACAGGCGCTGCTGCGCGCCCATGAACTGGGACTGATTGACGAACAATCAACCTGAGCATTCATCTTTGGTGGAATGACACGTCAACCACCAAGCGGCTACCCTGAAATTGACGACCGATTTCAGGAGCAGCAGCATGAACCAGTACCTCAATGAACAGTCCCGCTTGTATCTACAGCGCATCAGCCAGCCTCAGTCTGAGCAGCAGGAGGCGCAAATCACGGCGTCCCCCCATCGCGGGCTAGGCCTGTCACTGCCCAAAGCAGTCAAGCTGTTTCACATTCGTAGCTTCGCCCACTGGTCGCGCCGTTCAGCGCGTAGCCGGGCGTGAACAATCACCCCGCCGTCAGCACCTGCCGCAGCGTCTCCGCATCGACGTTGCCGCCCGTGATCACGACGGCGGTGGGTACATCGCTCGTAGGCAGCGCGCCGCTGAGCAGTGCTGCCACCCCCACCGCGCCACCGCCCTCGACCACCCAACCGGCCTGATACGCCAGCCAGCGCATCGCCTCGGCTATGGTCTCTTCCGCGACCAGCACGACACGATCGACGACCTGCCGTGTCAGGTCAAAGGTGATCGACCCGGCTTCGATCTCGCCGGAGAGCGCTTCGGCCAACGTGTCCCAGATTTGCGGAAGCTGCCCGCCGTGAATGAAGTTGTACAGCGCGGGCGTAGAGACCGAACACACGCCGATGACCTCAATCGTCGGGTCGTGCGCCTTCAACGCGATGCCGATGCCGGAGATCAGGCCGCTGCCCCCGGCAGGCACCAGCACACGGCGGATGCCCGGCAGCGCGTCCAGCAGTTCCAGCCCGACTGTGCCGCCACCCGCCACCACGAACGGATCGTTGTAGGGCGAGACGAACGTCATGCCCTCGCTGCGTTCCAGCCGCCGTGCCTCGGCCTCGGTCTCATCGTAATTCGCGCCGAACAGCAGCACGTCCGCGCCGTAACGCCGCGCGCCGTTGACCTTGCGCTGTGGCGTGTGCGTCGGCATCAGGATGCGCGCGCGTGCCCCCACGACATGCGCGGCATAGGCCAGTCCCTGCGCGTGGTTACCCGATGATGCCGTGACAATGCCCCTGGCAAGCGCATCGGGTGGCAGTGCCAGCAGAGCGTTGAGCGCGCCGCGCGCCTTGAACGAGTGTGTGCGGTTGGCGTTCTCCAGCTTCAGCCAGGTCGCCGCGCCTAGCCCATCAACGGGTTCGAGCGGCGTGGGGTACAGATAGGGCGCAATGCGCGCGCGGGCAGCTTGAATATCAGCAAGTGTGACCATGCTCGTACATCCTTGAAGAAATCGTTTTTGTTCGGAACCGTCTCTAACTTCGCTGTGCTCGTGCGCCTGCCGATAAGCTTCGCACGCTCGCTACAAAATGCCCGACCGTCTTGCGGATTAATCCTCATGTTGTATCGTAAGCTTGGTCAATTTGCTGTTCGTGTTGTTTATATCGGCGATGATGAGGCTGCCATCAGCGGCAAATGCCAGCGCAGCTGTATGCCCAATTTCGTCCGTGCCAAATTCATCTGCCCACCTGGCACGCTCCTGTCCACGACCGTATTGTCCTATGAGCGCCCCCTCGCTATCCAGTTGAAAAACGGTTACACCGCTGTCGCCATCCGCGCCCGCGCTAAAGTAGATATTGCCTGCATCGTCCATCGCAATACCGTAGAACTGGATAAACACCTGCTGCTCCATGAATTCTGCTGCAAATTCGTGGACCACTGCCTGGCCGTCTTCTTCTGTGATCCAGCCAATGCCTGCCCCTTGAAAAAACAGCGTACCATCTGCTGCGAAAGTGAAGTGGTTAACACCGCTAAGCCTGCCAGCCCCGGTTATGATCGAGCGTATGTATTCGCCCTCCGGTGAAAAGACCTGAAAGAAGATGCCGAAGCCGCTATAATTCACATACAGATTGCCATCCGGATCGACTTCTATTCTCCCCGGATTTCGTTCGTCGGTAAAACCCGGCGGCACCGGCTCGAAGGCAACGGTAGTCAGGATAGTGCCGCTTGCATCCACCCGGTAAACCCGACTCCGATTGTCAGCAATCCACAGTGTGCCATCAGCAGCGACAGCAACATCGCTGTACTGCTGGATAGTGCCGCTCTCATCGAAAATCGTGTCTATCGTCTCGCCCGTTTCCCCATCAATAACGAGAACATTGTTGAGGTTAGCGACATAGATGTTGCCTTCCGCGTCTGTCGCTACGCTCATGAACAGGTTAGTCCCCTCAGCAGGCCCCGCTGCATAATCAATTGCCGCGTCTAGACGCCATGTTATGTCCTGGGAACCGTACTGCGTCACAGTATCCGTTTGAGCAGATACCCCGGCAAAAGCTGTGCACATCAGAATAGTGATGAGTAACATCCAGCGATGCCGTTTCATAACCACCTCCAACAAAGCACATCCACCTTGATGGATAGTATACAGTTGGAAAGATGCGCGCACATCATCCCATTCACAACGACCGTTCTTGCAGGAAAGAGTTAGACGCCTGCGCCGTGTAACCCCAAAATCTGAAGCTCACACCCTTCACGTTTCCTTGTTTGCGGTACGAAGTAATTCGGTTATAGTGTATATATGATCTTGTGTCTATCTTCATGAGAGCGGTCATGTTCACAGCCAATCACCCGGATGCCGTGCGGAAAATGTATACCACCGACGAAGCGCTGCGCGTGCGTCAGGACATTCACGAGCGCTACAGCGTGCCGCCGATTAACTTCATCGAGTGGGCTTTGGATTGCGTGGATTGGCGCGGCGATGAGCGGGTGCTGGATGTGGGCAGTGGGCCGGGGCGCTGGCTTTCGGCCTTGCAGGAACGCGCGCCGCAGGTCGATTATTGGGGGCTTGATCTATTTCCAGGGATGCTCCAGTCACATCCGCTGCCGGAGCGCGTGCTGAGCGCCGATGTGCAGCATCTTCCCTTCGCGGACGCCACATTTGATGTGGTGATGGCGAACCACATGCTGTTTCATGTGCCCGATATGGAACAGGCAGTGATCGAGTGCCGCCGTGTGTTGAAGCCGGGCGGCATCTTCCTCGCCAGCACCAACAGCCTGCACAACATGCCCGAACTCCAGGTGCTGATGCGCCGCGCCGTGACGCTGCTCGTCCCGCCGGGCACGACCAACATCCAGGTGCCGATGGCGCACACCGACCTGTTCACGCTGGAAAGCGGCACACGGCTGCTGGCGCGGCACTTTTACGGCGTCGTGCGCTACGACCTGCCCAACGCGCTGATCTTCCCCAACGTCGAACCCGTGCTGGCCTACCTGGAAAGCACCCGCAGCGTGCGCGAGCCGCAGCTCCCGGTGGGTGTCGCCTGGGACGATGTGATGCTGATCGTGCGTGAGCAGATCAACCGCCTGATCGACCACTTCGGCGAACTGACGATCAACAAGCTTTCCGGCGTGCTGATCGCCACCGACGAAGGCGATTTTGTGCGCGAGTATCTCGAATTTCAGGAAAAGACGGCCAACGCGGGTTAGCGCGGACGTTCGCCTTCGGGAATATCACGCCAGAAGCGGTTCTTCTGGTCGCGCGGCGAGAGCAGCGGCGCCTGTGTGCCCCAGTTCAGCGCGATCTCCGGGTCGTTCCAGGCCACGCCGTTCTCGTCTGCCCCGCCGTTGTAGTAGTTGTTGACCATATACATCAGCGTCGCGTCGGTCAGCGCCAGGAAACCGTGCGCGACACCCACCGGGATGAACACGCCGAGGTTGTTCTCGCTGCCGATCTCCAACGTCTGCGTCACCATGAACGTGCGTGACGACGGACGCAGGTCAACCATGCCCACGCGTATCTTGCCATCCGGCACATACCAGTAATCAATCTGGTGGTGGTGATAGTGCAGCCCGCGCAGCACGCCCGCTTTGCTGTCGGAACGGTTGCCCTGAATGCGATCCCAATTCACCCAGGGAAACCATTCGCGGCGAAAAGTCTCCATGAAGCGCCCGCGCTCATCTTCATAAGCCTTAATCGGCGCGAAGAACACCCCTTCAATCAACTCTGAACGGCGAATCGGCCCCAAAAGCTGGGTGGTTTGATCATGCATGGTCATAAAACAGTCTGTCCTCATCTACTGGTGCGTTATGGTCACCATTCAATGTGGGCGGCCTTGCCCTTGCCTAAACTAGCCCCCACCCTGGCGATACGTCATCAGCGTGACGCGGTGATTCAGAAAATGGGCATAGCGCGTGATCCAGAAGACCAACCGCGTGCGCCAACCAGGGAAAATCATGAAGGCGCGGCGCTCGATACCCCGCAGGATGACGGCGGCGATCTGTCCCGGTTCGCTGGTGTTGAACAACGGCGAGCGGCTGCGGATCAGATGTGTATTGCCATTGTAGCCCGCGATCATCGGCGTGTTAACGAACAGCGGGCAAACCACGCCGATATGCACCCCGCTGCCTGCCAGTTCGACGCGCAGCGCCTGGGCAAAGCTCAGCACGGCAGCCTTCGTCGCGCCATAGACGGCGTATTCCGGCGCGCCATAAAATGCCGAGAGCGATGCCACCAGCACCAGCGAGCCGCGTGACGAACGCAGGTGTGGCAAAGCGGCATGTGCGATTGTCATCGTACCAATGAAGTTGACTTCCACCATGCGCCGCTGATCGTTGATCGGGATTTGCTCGAAAGTGCGCGTGTGTAGGATACCCGCGCAGTGCAGCAGCGCGTCCAGCCCGCCCAGCGCCGACTGTTCGACTGCCGCAGCCACCGCGTCCGCATCGGTCACATCGACCACGTAAGCCTCTGCGCCTAACTCCGCAGCCAGCCTCTGCACGCCGTCCGCGTCGCGATCCCACAGCGCCAGCCGCGCGCCCTGCGCCTTCAGCAGCCGCGCCGAAGCCTGCCCGATGCCGCTGGCCGCCCCGGTAATGATGCAGCGTTTGCCCGCGAATGCGCTGCTCATTCCTGTGGCTCTCCCTGTAGATTCAACCGCAGGAAGACCACGCGCTCCTTGCCATTGCCCAGGTCGAGCATCAGCGAGTGGCTGTCCTCGAAACCCAGGCGGCGATACAGCGCGGCGGCGCGCGGATTACTGAATGCCGCGCCGATCTCCAGTTCCTGCACGCCCATATCACGCGCAGCCCGTGCCAGCGTCTGGATGATGGCCGTGCCATAGCCCAGGCCCTGGTAGCTGCGGGCGACGATCATATCGCTGATCTCGCCGCAGGTCGGATAGTTGAGGAACTGCCCATAGCCCCGTACGGTACCATCCTGACCAACTACAACTACGCCCAACCCACGCCCCTCGGCGGCGGCCTGCTCGGCGCGCTGCACCACATCGTAGATGATGGCGAACGAGCGGTTCGGCCAGCAGTTCTCGGACAGGCTGCTGCAATCGCTCAGCCGCACACGGCGGATGTTGACCTGGGAATTGGGTGGTTGGAGCGCTAACGGTAAACGGTGCATAGGTCTTTCGTCCTGGCGACAATGCGCCAATTATGCAGCTTTTTAGCAACTATTCCAGTGAGGACGCCGTATAATGAAAGTGGAGAATCCTAAACGATTGGAGACTTTCATGCGTAAACTACTGTGGCTTGTCCTCGCGCTCCTGCTCCTCTCTGTGAGCGGCGCGTCGCTGGCGCAGGATATTCCACTGGTACCGTGTGGCGATCTGGCCGAGGCGGACTGTGCGCTGCTGCGTGATTCCGCCACAGCGATGCAAAGCCTGAACGCCGCCAGCGCCAGCTTTGAATTGCAGGCCGGTGCGGCCAACCTGCCCGACGCTCCAGTAGAGAGCATCAGCATCCGCATCACGGGCGAGGGCGCGTTTGATCTGGGCGGCGGAGCGCTGCAAGCGTTGATGAGCGATACGGGCGCGCTGTTCCAGAACCTCGATCAGCTTCCTGACCTTGTGGCGAACGCACTGCGCGCGATCTCCGGCGACCTGACTATCGTGGTCTTCCTGCCCGCCAATCTGCGCGAGGCGATTGATGAGCCGAACATCCCCGATAAATTTGGCTTCAGCGCTCGTCTGGTCGATGGTTTTGGTTATCTGAACCTGAACAAGCTCGCCGGGCTGGACACCAGTGGCGAACTGCCGCGCGGCTGGATCGGCGTTGACCTGGCGGAACTGCTCAGCCGGGGCATCACCGAAGCGCTGAATTCCGGCGAGATCGACCTCTCCATGCTGCAAGAACAGCTTGGCGCGATGCAAGTGCCGATGGACGACCCGAACGCGCTGATGGAAGGCTATCTGAACATCGAACGGGTAGCCGATACCACCGTCGGCACTCAGCAGGCCGCGGTCTTCGTCACGACCGTCGATGTCGCCGGATTGGTGACCAGCGATGCCTACCGCGAGATGCTCATGGCGCAGATCGAACAGCAGGGCGCGGAAATCAGCAAGACGGAAATGGAACAGGCGCTGGCTATGATCGAGGCTATAGTGGGCAGCCTGAGGGTTGAAAACAGCCAGACGATTGGCCTGGACGACAAATACGTGCACTCCACATCGCTGACGATCAACTGGCCGCTCGACCTGAATGTGATCGCGGATATGTTTGGCGGCGACAGCCCGGCTATCGATCCGATTGACATCAGTCTGAGCTTCAGCGCCAACCTGAGCGACTTCAACGCCATTGCGCCGATCACCGCGCCAGAAGACGCCTCGGTCATCTCGGTTGATGAGATGATACGGATGCTGGAAAACCAGTAGGAGTATTCATAACCCGCAGGGGTGCAATGCATTTGCGCCCCTACTAACCAATGGCGCGAAATACAGGTTCTAAATGGTCATTGGCGGGTCTGTAGGGACGGGATATATCCCGTCCCTACTATATCTATCCGCTGTTATCGCACATGAATGTGACCAGAATTCACACCACGGCGCTGTCGTCATCATCACGCCGCACCGCACGGAAACCGTAGCGCCCGATCAGCGGCACAAAGCGCACCGCCCCCACGCGCTCGATCTGCCAGCGGTCACCATTGCGTGTCACCAGTTCCAGATACTGCTGACGGTCGTCGCCAACGGGCAGCACCATACGCCCCCCCTGGGGATGAAGCTGCGAGCGCAGTGGTCCGGGCAGCGCGGGCGCAGCAGCCGTGACGATGATCGCATCGAACGGCGCCATATCGGCCAAACCCTGACTGCCATCCCCCACATGAATTTCCACGTTGTTTAAGCCCAGTTCGGCCAGAATCGTGGCGGCGCGGTCAGCCAAGCGGGCGTGCCGCTCCAGGCTGTAAACCTGCCCGGCCAGCGCGCACAGCACCGCCGTCTGATAGCCCGACCCCGTGCCAACCTCCAGCACGCGTTCGCCACCGCGCAGCGCCAGCAGTTCGCTCATCCAGGCGACCATGTAGGGCTGCGAGATGGTCTGATTATCGCCAATCGGCAGGGGACAATCGCGGTAGGCCAGGTGTTGCAGTTCAGCGCTGACGAAGCGGTGACGGGGAATATCGCGCATCGCTTGCAGCACACGCGCATCGCGGATGCCGCGCTCGGCAAGCTGCCGGACGACCATTTCTTCACGAGCCGTCTGGAATACGTCACGTTTCGCCACGAGGATTATCCTGTTTTGAGTCGTTCTCTCCTATGAATGAGTATAGGTCGAATCGCCAAAACGCAATAGTTTCGATGGTTAGAAATGCTGGCGGCCAGATCATGAGACTCTGATGAATGGCTCCGCTGCACAGCGCTAAAGCGCCGCTCAGTGGCGCTACAATGAAGGTTGTTATGCATTCAAACAGTGAGGAAACCATGCCTAAAGTTGGAGAGATAGCCCCCGATTTTGAACTGCCGAATCAGGATGGCACGCTGGTCAAACTGAGCAGCCTGCGCGGCAAAAAGGTGATCCTGTTCGCCTTCCCCAAGGCCGACACCCCCGGCTGTACGACGCAGGCCTGCGGCTTCCGTGATCGTTTTCCGCAGATCGAAGCCAGCGGCGCGGTCGTGCTGGGCATCAGCGCGGACTCGCAGAAAGACCTGCTCAAGTGGAAACAGAAGCAGAACCTGCCCTATGACCTGCTCAGCGATGTTGATCACAAGGTTCTGGAAGCCTGGGACGCCTGGGGCGAGAAATCCATGTACGGCAAGACCTACATGGGCATCATCCGCTCGCACTGGGTGATTGATGAGACGGGCAAGGTGCTTGATGAAGAGATCAAGATCAGCCCGGAGAAGAGCATTGAAGGCGCGGTCAAGCGCGTGACGGGCTAGTCGGAGGGGTAAACGGGGGGCGCTTGGAGTCGCCCCCGCCAGGGCAATAATGAAAAATGCCCAATAATAACCGCTGATAAAACTGTTAGCTGGCGCGCTGGAAGGTCATCCGATCAATCATCACGCGCTTGATCGAGTCCAGCACATCGTAGACATCGAAGGGTTTCGCCAGGAAATCGTCCGCGCCAATGTCAAGCGCGGTGGTCAGCGTGCTGAGTTCGTCCGATTCGGACATGGCGATGATCGCCAACCCGTTGTAGCGCCCGTCCGCGCGCAGGCGGCGCAGCAGGTCGAGGCCGTCATCGCCGGGCATATCCAGGTCGAGCAGCAGCAGATCAGGCATCTGGTGTTTCATCACGCGCAGCGCTTCCGCCCCAATCGTTGCGTTGCTGCTGTTCAGCCCCGCAACTGTGAGCAGAAAGCCGAGGTCGCGAGCCAGGCGGATGTCGTCAGTGGTAATCAGAACGGATGAACCTTCAATAGGACTGATGTTTTTTGCCATGAGCTTCACGCTTTCGTAAAACTTTACTGTCTTGATGTTAATGAATAAAGTCAATAAATAGCATTAAGACTGGAAAAATCTTAATTCTTCTTGCCGCTGAGGAATTGGTGAAAAATCCCACAACGCTGGCGCATTCCCGGCTAGAATGCGGATAGTTATCGTATTGTGAGGATGATGGGTTGTGGCTGAACAAACATTTTCACCGCGCGCCTTGATTGCCGCCGCGCTCTCCTTCGTGGCGATCACCGTCGGGCTGACGCTAGCGATTCAATTGATTGGCCTGGAACGCATTCAGGCAGCCGTCGAGCAGGCCGGGCCGCTCGCGCCGCTGCTGTACATCGCGGTGCGCGC
>JAEUQX010000323.1 GCA_016788625.1 Anaerolineae bacterium | reverse complement strand
CTTGCGGATGACAGCTTCCTGCGCCGGGCCGTTGGGGACGGTCAGCCCGCTGCTGCGCCCGTCCTGGTTGACGGCTGAGCCACGAATGACGGCCAGGATGCGGTCGCCGTTGGCCTGCGCGTCGGAGAGGCGCTTGAGGACGATGATGCCGCAGCCTTCCGACCGCACAAAACCGTCGGCTGCGACATCGAAAGTCTTGCAGCGGCCATCGCTCGCCATCATGCCCCAGCGCAGGAAGCAGATGAAGGCTTCTGGCATCAGCACGGTGTTGACGCCGCCAGCCAGCGCGAAATCACACTCGCGGCTGCGCAGGCTGTGGCAGGCCAGGTGCAGGGCGACCAGCGAAGATGAACAGGCTGTGTCGATTGCCATGCAGGGGCCGTTCAGGCCGAGCGTGTATGAAAGGCGTCCGGGCGCGGCGTTGAGCGCACTGCCCGTTGCGCTGTAGACATCCAACTGTGACGCGCCGCCTTGGCGTAAAAGCTGCGCGTAGTCATTGGTTGAGATGCCGATGAACACGCCGCCGCTGCTGCCATTGAGCTGGTCGGGAGCTTGCCCGGCGTTTTCCAGTGCCTCCCAACCGACCTCCAACACGAGACGCTGCTGTGGGTCGAGCGACAAGGCTTCGCGCGGGGAGATGCCGAAGAACTGTGGGTCGAAACCATCGACGGAATCAAGAAAGCCGCCGTACCACTGCGTGGGCACGTCGGCATCGGCATACATGCTGGTGTCGAGGCGGCTGGTCGGAATCGGGCGGATCGCGTCCACGCCGTCCACGAGCAGTCGCCAGTAATCATCCGGGCTGTTCACGCCGCCAGGATAACGGCATCCCATTCCCACAATCGCAATCGGTTCAGTGCGCGCGCGTTCAACGGCGTCCAGCTTGGCCTGCATCTCATCGAGTGCAACCAGCGCGTTCTTGAGCAGTTGACGGCGGTCAACTGATTCCGGAGTCGTCATAGCAAGTGTGCCCCCTGTGGTATAGGCGTGATTATACTACCGATGAGGCCTAACAATTGCCCAAAGTCCGGCTAATGTGAATTGTAATCGGGACGATTGGCCTACTACGCTATGACGAGCAGTTCCTTCAACACGCCGCCCAACCGCTTGATACCTTCAACAATGCGCTCTTCGCGGGCATTGGAGTAATTCAAGCGGAAAGTGTTATGCCCGGTATCGCCGATGAAGAATCCGTCGCACGGCACGAAAGCCACGTTCTGTTCCAGCGCGCGCTTGAGGACTTCCACCGCGTCGAGGTGTTCGGGCATGGTCACCATTGTGAACAGGCCGCCCGTCGGTCGTGTCCAGGTGACTTCCGGTGGGAAGTATTCGTCCATCGTCTGAAGCATCAGATCGCGGCGGCGGCGGTAGACATCGCGCAGAGAGGCAACGTGGTCATCCAGGAATGTGCCGTCGCGCACCAGTTCGTAGGTGATAAATTGCGAGAGAGTGCTGGTGTGCAGGTCTGTTCCCTGCTTGGCCTGCACCATTTTGTCGATGACGGGGTAGGCCGCTGCAATCCAGCCAACGCGCAGACCCGGGGTCAGCGTCTTGGAGAAGGTGCCCGCATACATCACCATACAGTCGTCCATGCTGGTCGTCCCGCGCCGCGCGGCTTCGACTTCCAGCACGGAAGGCATCTTTTCATCGGTGTAATACAGTTCACCGTAGGGGTCGTCTTCGTACATCGGCAGATCGTACTGAACGATCAGATCGGCCAACCGCTGGCGGCGCGCGCGGCTCATGGTCGTGCCCTGCGGGTTCTGGAACGACGGGATGGAATAGAGCAGTTTGTGCCCACCCTCATCCAGCAGCGGCTGCATCTCATCCACGATCATGCCGTCGGCGTCGGTCGGCACGGCGCTGAAGTCGATGTCATACGGTTTCCAGGCGGAGAGCATTCCAACGTAAGTGGGATTTTCGACGATGACGCGGTCGCGCTCGTTGAGCAGCACCCGACCCACCAGATCAATCGCCTGCTGCGAACCACTGAGAATCAGGATGTTATCGGGGCTGATCTGGAAGCTGCCCCTGGACATGCGCTGGGCAATCCAGGCGCGCAGTTCTGGCATTCCTTCGCTCGTGCTGTATTGCAGCGCTTCGCGTCCGCGCTCCGCCAGCACGATATCGGTGGCTTCCTGAATGCGCTCCACCGGGAACAACTCTGGCGCAGGCAGCCCGCCCGCGAACGAAATCACCTCCGGTTTGACGGTCAGTTTGAGAATCTCGCGCACGGTCGAACGCTTCATCTGCGCGGTGCGATCAGCGAAATGTTTATCCCAACTCATCGATCCTATCCCCTGGGTACAGTGCCGACAACTGCCCTCATTATATGGATAGCAGCGCGAATCCCTATGCCCACCATAAACCACCTCATTCGAGGCGAATGCGCGGGTTGAACACGGCGTAGAGGATGTCCGCGATCAGGTTGGCGAACGCGAGGAAGAAGACCGTCACCATGACGCTTGCTTGCAGGACGAACAGGTTCTTTTTCTTGGCAGCATCGACGATCAACGCGCCCAAGCCTGGGTAGTTGTAGACACTTTCGATGACGACCAGCCCGCCAACCAACCAGCCGAAGCTGAGCGCGATCACCGTAATGGTCGGCAGCAGGGCGTTACGCAGCACGTGCTTGACGATGACGGTGCGCGGTTTCAGTCCTTTGAGCGCTGCCGTGCGAACATAAGGTTTCTTGAGTTCGTCCAGCACGCCCGCGCGCGTTAGTCGCGAGATGTAGCCAAGCAGGACAAAGGTGGCCGTCAGAGAGGGTAGGATGAGCTGGTTCACCCAACTCGCCAGCGTGTTATCCGGCACGGCGGCGGTGGCGGGCAGCCCCAGGCTGCGCACACCGAGCGCGACCCCGTTGATCAACACCAATCCGGTGACGAATTCCGGCAGGCCGACGACCGAGAGCGAGAAGACCGAGATCAGGCTGTCCAGCCAGGTGTTCTCCTTTAGCGCGGCGATCACACCCAGCGCAACGGAGAGCGGTACGCTGATCGCCAGCGTCATCGCGGCCAGCCGCAGCGAATTGCCCACGCGCTCTATGACCAGCGGCCTGACCTGCTGATTTCCTCCTGTGAACGAACGCCCCCAGTCGCCACTGACGAAGCCCATCAGCCAATTGGTGTACTGTTCCGGCGCGGGTTTATTCAGGCCGAATTCTTCGCGCAGTGCCTGCAACGCTTCGGGAGAGGCGTCACGTCCCAGGATCAGTCGGGCAACATCGCCGGGGACGAGCTGCGTGAGGGCGAAGATGATCAGCGACGTGATGAATAGTGTGACGATGAGCAGTGCGCTGCGCCGCAGCAAATACCGAGCCATGCGTCACCTCCTTTCGAGCGGTTGTGCTGAGGCAGCAGATTGAAGCTGCGCCAGTTCATCCGGCGGGATGTGGCAGCGGATGCGGTGGCCGTCGCTCGCATCCTGCCAGGGTGGTTCCTGCTGTTCACAGATCATGCCGATTTTTCGCGGGCAGCGCGTGTGAAAGCGACAGCCCGCTGGCACATTAGCCGCGCTCGGGATGTCACCGTCCAGACAGATGCGTCCCTGTTTGATTTGTGGGTCAGGTATGGGGATGGCCGAGATCAGCACTTCGGTATAGGGGTGCGAAGGGCTGCTGTAGACCTGGTCGAGCGTGCCTTCTTCGACCACCTGGCCGAGATACATGACCATCAGCCAATCGGCCAGATAGCCGACAGCGCGCAGATCGTGCGATATGAAGATGTATGAAGCATTTCCCGCCGCGCGCAAATCCTTGAGCAGATTAAGGATGACGGCCTGAACCGAAACGTCCAGCGCTGAAGTTGGTTCATCGGCAATCACCAGTTCAGGCTGCGTGGCGAAGGCACGGGCGATGGCAGCGCGCTGTTTCTCGCCGCCGCTCAACTCGCCGGGATAACGGTTGATGTAGTCGGTGGGCAGGCGCACCATGTCAAGCAGTTCGCGCACACGAGACTGGATCTGTTCCTCACTGAGCGTTACAGCGCTCAGGCGGCGCAGGGTGCGGGAGAGCGCTTGCCCGATGGTGTGATACGGGTTGAGCGTATCATTGGGATTCTGGAAGACCATCTGGAGCGCCCGGCGTGCGTCTTGAGGACGTTCAGCCAAGACGCGCGAGATGGGCAGGTCGAGCAGTGTTAGGTCACCGTCATCGGCAGTTTCTAATCCGACGATGCAGCGGGCGAGGGTGGTCTTGCCACTGCCGCTCTCTCCGACGAGTCCCAACGTGGAATGCCGCCGGACGCGCACCGTCACATCATCAAGCGCCTGCACACTGCCGCTCTGCCTACGAAGGTGGCTCCACCAGCTTAACTGCCCGAAGCGCTTGTCTAGCCCGTTGCCGTTCAGGACATACTGATCATCTTCGGGTGCTGCGCTGTTGGCCTGTACTTCAATCGGCGTGGTCAGCGGCGTCAGGCTGCCTGTGGCGATTTCTCGCCAGCGGTGACACTTGACCCACTGCCCATCGTGGATGACTTCGAGCGGTGGCTTTTCAGCGTGGCAGAGGTCTTGGGCGACGGGGCAGCGTGGGGCGAAGGTGCAGCCAGATGGACGGTCCGCCAATGAGGGTGCGAGGCCGTCGATCGTTGGCAGTCGGGTTTCGGTGCCGCCGACGGGCTGCGGGATACTCGCCAGCAGGCTGATGGTGTAAGGGTGTACCGGACTACCATACAGTTCCGTGATGGGCCCGCTTGCCATCACCTCGCCCGCGTACAGCACTGTCACACGGTCACACATCTGGGCGATGACGCCGAGGTTGTGCGAGACATACAGTGCAGCGGCCTGGTTCTCGTGTATCAGGTCACGGAAAAGATCGAGGATGCTGGCTTCGGTTGTCACGTCGAGCGCGGTGGTGGGTTCGTCCAACACGAGCAGGCGCGGGCGCGTGCTGAGCGCCATCGCAATCGTGACGCGCTGCTGCATCCCGCCGCTGAGTTGATGCGGGTATTTGCGGGCGACGGCTTCCGGGTCGGCAATCCGCACCCGTTCGAGCATCTCGACGGCTCGTTTCCAGGCAGCGCGGCGCGGCAATCCGTCGTGGCGCTGGCTGATCTCGGCGATCTGGTCGCCGACGCGATACGACGGGTTGAGTGCGGCCAGCGGGTCCTGTGGCACGAGACTCAACTGCCGCCCCCAGATGTCGCTCATCTCGCGCTCGCTGCGCCCCAGCAGGTCGCTGCCGTCCAGCCGAATCTCGCCCGATGAGATGCGCGCATTTTTCGCCAGATAGCGCATCAACGCCAGCGCCAGCGTGGACTTGCCGCTGCCGCTCTCGCCTACCAGCCCGTGAATTTCCAGCGGCTGGATGATCAGGGAGACATCGCGGATGGCATTGACCCAGCGATTGCCCAGAAAGTAGTCGATGCACAGGTGATGGGCTTCGACGACTGGAACGTTCTGCACAGGTTGCCCTCCTGATTAAGTGGTTGCCCGGTGACATTACGACTGAGTGTAACGCGATTGAACAGGTGCAATGAACTGTCTATTGAGGCGACCAGATGTTACATCCTTACCCTGCGATAGGTCGAACTTTTGATCTGGTATACAGAGAATACGCGGATAAGGCTGAATCGTGATCTTGCTACAGACCCCCAATCACGAGGGTACAGGCGCGACGTGGTGTTCCGCTATGCTGGGATTCACTGGAATCAACTGTTTGTGGGGGGAAATCGTGACCGCACAAGTTCATGAACGCATCATTCTGGAAGGTGAGGAAAAATCGATGGCGTTTTGCCCGCCTATTCCTACCGATCACCCGCGAATTATATCCCTCGACTACGATGAAGTTCGCAAGGAAATGGCTGCCGGGCGCATCACTTCATTCATCTATTCGACGGCGTGCTGGCGGCGGTACATCGGCACCTGGAAACTGGAAGATGGCCGCCTGTACCTGACTGCGATTGACGGCGTTTACCGCGTTGTGGGCGACGAGCCGATCTTGGCGGATTGGTTCACTGGTGTTCTGCGGATTCCCGGCGGTGAGATGCTGCACTATGTTCACATGGGCTTTGGGTCAGTGTTTGAGTTCGAGACGCACCTGAAGATCGAAAATGGCATTGTCGTCGAGGAGCGGCGTATCGATAATCGTAAGAAGGATTTTGGCGGACGAGACTTGGGCTGGGAAAACCTGCCTGGCGGCGAAAATCGCTTTGATGGCGATGACCTGTGAGTCGCTGGAATCTGAACTGTCATTCTGTTCGGTCAAGCCATTTCGTCTGGACTGGCGGCGATATCGATGTGAGGTTGATACCCGAGGGGGTAAGAGGAGGCAACGGGGTCATCTGGCCGATCTCCACAAACCAGCTAAATACGTCGACAGCATTGAGGCTTTGGGCTTGCAGCACCAGCTTCTCGTATACCTCCACGCCAAGCTGCGCGAGAAGTCTTGCAGTGACGTGGGTGCGCGTGAAAATGAGATTGCTCCAGGCATACATGCTGGCCGGATGATGAAGTGAGAGTCCCACTGCCACTGCTGCGTGTTCGGGGAAGCCTTTGTAAGCAAGCAGGACGGCGACCAGCGGCAGAATCATGAAATCAAAAACCAGGAAGCGTATGTTCGCCATAGAAACTATGGATTGTTGGAGCAGCGTATAGGATTGTTCGACTTCTTCGAGCATAAACAGGGCATAAGCCAGAAAAACGGGCGCGATGATGCCGCTGGAGTGATCAACAAAATGAGCGATGGATTGTTCCGCCAGCCGTCGAGCAGCTTCATAATCTTTGTCAATGAAGGCGGCAAGACTCAGACTGCCATAAGCGCGCGCTTTGAGCGCAGCAATATTCTGGTGTTCCGCGACAGCCAGGAGTTCTTCGGCTAACTCGCGGTGGCGGCCAAAATCCCCGTTTCGGAGCGCCGCACCAGCCAAATACCAACCCCCTACATTGGCCGCATCCACCTGGGTACCCATCCGGCTGAGCAGGTGGTACGCTTCCTCATAGCAGCGTTCAGCCTCCGGGTAGTCGGGCTTATTCTCGACCGCAGCGCCCAGCGTGAGAAAGGCGCGCGCTAGCCCGACTTCCTCGCCGATTTCCTGCAAAAGATGGACCGCGGCACGTGCGTGAAGTTCTGCCTCAGCAAAGTGCATCAGATCGACCTGGGTAAAGGCCCACCATAGCAGCGTTTGTGCCACATAGAATTGATCGTGCTGTTCTGTGAAACGACTATGCGCCACTTGAAAGAGTGTGGATGCCGCCCGGTCATTGTTGGCAGCAGCCGCAATCAAAGCCCGCTGGTAACAGCAGACGGCAAGTTCATGATGATTGTGCTGTGCATGGGCGCTGGCATAGGCACGCCTCAACATATGGCGGGCGGCTGTTGACAGGCGTGTGGGCAATGCCGTAATGCCTTTGCTGGCCCAGGAGCGCGCCAGCAGACGGCTATACAGCTCATTCGCCCGATGTTCGTCTTTACAGACCTGCATTGCCGCGTGGAGTAGTTCTGCACGCTGCTGCACACGGTTACGAAACTCACAGAACCAGTACAGACTTTCAAGGGCTGCATTGAGGCTAACCAGGTCATGCTGTTCTACTGCCCACAGCCATGCAGCGCGGATATTCTCGAAGTCCGAGTCAATTTCATCCAGCGCAGAGGACTGGCGTCTTCCTTTGAGATCGCCTTCACTTTCGGACAGCCAGTGTAAGTAGTAATGGCTGTGTTCGGTTCTCGCCTCATCGGTTAATCCGTTCGCGGCGAGCTGTTCTTCTCCATATTGGCGCAGCAACTCATGGAGCGAATAGCGGCCCGCGCCGTTCAGTCGTAACAATCCGTGATCAACAAGCGCTTGAAGGGTTTCGGGCTGCGTTTGCGTTACAGCCCGTGCCGCCGTGCGTGAACACCCTCCCCGGAAGACGGTCAGTCGCATGAACACATGACGCTGTTTTGCTGAGAGGCGCTGCCAGGAGGCCATGAGGATGGCCGTGATGCTGCTGTGGCGTTCAGGCAGGTCACGCAGCGTCGAGACCATGAGCGTGCGGTTGTGAGAGATCGTCGCGATGATTTCCGCTAACGAAAGCGATTCAAGCCAGGCAGCGGCGAGTTCCAGGGCCAACGGCATCCCGCCAGTCATCTGACAAAGTTGAATAGCTTCTATCCTGGTTCTGGAATCCAGTTGAAAATCGGGTATGTTGAACTGAGCAATCTGAACCAGAAAGTCGAGCGCGTCATAGCTGTCGGTGTCAGCGGCGTCAATCGTCTGCGGAAAGCTCAGACCGCCTAAGCTGAAGATGGCTTCGCCGTGCAAATGCAGTCGTTCTCGTGATGTGATCAGTATCCGTAGATTGGGCGAGGCTTGCAGCATCTTGCTGACAAGCATGGACTGATCGAGTAGATGCTCGAAGTTGTCGAGCAGCAAGAGCATTGCTTTTCCATGCAGATAGGCAAGAAGTTGAAGCTCAAGATCAACATCTCTTTGGATTGACAGGTTCAAGGCAAGAGCGATAGTACCTACTATGGACTCATTGGGGGAGGTCGCTGTCAGAGGTACGTAATAAACGCCGTTGGGAAATGTGGACTTTATGTTGTCGGCCACAGCCAGCGCGAGGCGCGTCTTGCCCATCCCGCCAGGAGCAAGAATCGTGACCAGTCGTGTCTTGCGGAGCAGGTTGCTGATGGTGGCGACTTCTGCGGCGCGACCTACGAAGGGCGTTGGTGGGGCTGGGAGATTGTCAGGAATGGAGCTTCGTTGGTTCGCTTCGGCGCTCGCCTGACGCATCCATTGCGCTGCCTCACGCCGATTCGCAACGTTGAGCTTATTGAAGATCTGGCGGTTATACCATTTGATCGTAGAGATCTGCAGACAAAGCGTCCGGGAAATCTCGGCGTCCGAACGTCCATCGGCCAGCAGGAGCAAAATCTCACACTCACGCTCACTGAGCGATGGCATGAGAAGGGCGAGGGTCTGATGATCCACGATGTTCTCCGGGTTTGACGGAGCGCAGAACGTATTATCTGTTGATTGTAGCAGAATTTGATAATGCACCCAACTTTTTCCCTCCTTGGAGATGGGTGAAATTCATCCTGATTTCAGGATAGGCTGAAATCAGGTGCACGATAACACAAAAGGAGAATTCGGTCATGCGTACTTTAGCTGTTCTGATGATTGTGATCGTGTTGGGTGGGAGCGTTCTGGCACAGGATGCGCCAGCCGCGAATATGACAGAGGTCAACCGGGCCAACGAACTGGCCTACATCAAGTTGGTTCGCAACGAACAGATGCCGGAACTCGTCTATCTGCTATTTGCGCCGGAGCCTTTGGCCTTTAACCCTTTCAACACCGCAGGGGTAACAAGTAATCGAGATCAAAGTGTCGCCGACGAAATCTATTTTCAATCCGCCTACACCTACAAGTTCACCGAAAGCCTGGTGCTGGCAGAAGGTGATTTGACGGGCGTGTATGTCTATCAGGTCGGCGAGATGGTAGGAGAGTATTTCGGCACGCCGCCTACAGGCGAACAATCCGGCGGGATGATGCTGTATGTTGACCGCTATGACGATGGACTCATCGCGGAGACCTATACGGCCTGGGATCAAGCGGGATTCCTGGAAGGATTGGGGTGGGCGTCGGTTGACTATCCTGATTTTGACCTTTCACCCTGGGGTTTGACGCTCAGTAGCACTAGCAGCACTCCTGCCGATCATCATGCGGTGTTGGATGCGCTGTATGCGAACTTCTGTGAGGGCTGCACACCCGACTTCGCCGCGACATATGCGTCCGATGTGGTGGTGCATGATTACATGCAGGTTTTAGAAGGCGTGGACGCCGTTGCCGCAGAAATGGGCAAGGTAACGGGCCTCACGGGTCTGAAGGTGGGCAAGCAGTTGGCCGTCTGCGAAGGTGACATGTGCATCAGCTACCTGATCCTGAACTTCACGCAGGGTGAAGAGGCGAAGGATCTGATTTGGGCATCTGCCCATCGCTTTGAAGATGGCAAGATCGCTGAGGAATGGTGGCAGTACGACAACTCGGTGTTGTGGCCGGCGATCGGTCTCGTACAGTAAACGCAGTTGTGCTGGTTGATTGAGTGCCGGTACGCGCTCAGAGATCAGTTGTGATGACGTGGGTGGCAGTCCGTATCTGGCTGCACCCCACGCCATCTCTTTTGAAGGCTGTCAGTACCGCGCGGCGGTCAACAGATGCGCGGGAGCTGTTCGCCAATTTGCATCGAGACGACGCGTGTGCCGCCGATGCCTGTTTTCGAGACAACAATGTTCGGATGTTCGGCGACGACATGGCCGATGATCGCTGCGTCCTGACCGAGCGGGTGCTGCCGCATAGTCTCCAGCAGCCGGTCTGCGTGTTCGGCGGGGGCGATGGCGAGCAGCTTGCCCTCATTGGCGACGTAGAGCGGATCCATGCCGAGCAGCTCACAGGCGGCTGCGACCTCCGGGCGCACGGGCAGGTAGCGGTCCTCCAGGGCGATGCCCACCTTTGCGGCGCGGGCGATTTCGTTCAGCGATGAGGCCACACCACCGCGTGTTGGGTCGCGCAGGACGTGGATGTCCGGCGCTGTGGCGAGCATTGCGGCGACAAGACCGTTGAGCGGCGCGGAGTCGCTGCGGATGATCGTCTCGAATTCCAGCCCTTCGCGCACGCTCATGATCGCCATGCCGTGATCACCAATTGTGCCGCTGATGAGGATGGCGTCACCGGGTTGGGCGCGCTGCGGGGCGATGTTCACCCCCTGGGGAATCAGGCCGATGCCGCTGGTGTTGATATACACCCCGTCGCCGTGCCCCTTATCGACCACTTTGGTATCGCCTGTGACGATCTGTACCCCTGCTGTGCGCGCCGCCGCCGCCATGCGTTCGACCAGCGCGCCCAGCGTATTGATGGCAAGACCTTCTTCGATGATCATGCCTGCGCTCAGGAACAAGGGCTGCGCGCCGAGCATCGAAAGATCGTTGACCGTGCCATTGACGGCCAGATCGGCGATACTGCCGCCGGGGAAGAACAGCGGGCGAACGACGTAGGAGTCGGTCGAGAAGGCCAGCCGCACACCGCCGATGCTCAACGCCGCGCCATCCGCCAACGAGGCCAGCGCGTCGTTTTGGAAGGCGGGCAGGAAGAGGTGTTCGACCAGTTCTTGCGAAAGTTTGCCACCGCCGCCGTGCCCCATGACAATTTGCGGGTAATCGCGCAAGGGCATAGGGCAGACCCATTGGCTGAAGTCGATGTTAGCACTCATCCGGGGATGCTCTCCAGGGCGATGAAACGTCCGTAGTTGTAGTAAGCGGCGCAAGCGCCTTCGCTCGAAACCATCGTCGCGCCGAGCGGTTTGCGCGGGGTGCATTCCTTGCCAAAGGCGGGACATTGGTTGGGTTTGATTAACCCTTGCAGGACTTCCCCGCTGTGGCAGAGCGCCGATTCCTGGGTGTGCAGATCATCGACATGGAAGCGCGTCGCCGCGTCGAATTCCTGATACTTTTCGTTCAGCGCCCAACCGCTTTGCGGAATCATGCCGATGCCGCGCCATTGGCGATCACACACCTCGAAGACCTCATTGAGGATTTGCTGTGCGGGGATATTGCCCTGGCGCTGCACGGCGCGCGAATAGGCATTTTCGACCTCGGCACGCCCGGATTCAAGCTGCACGATGGTGCGGTGAATGCCAGACAAGACATCAAGCGGCTCGAAACCCGTCACGACAATGGGGACGTGATAGCGCGCGGCGAGTGGTTCGTACTGCCAGTAGCCCATCACGCTGCATACATGCCCGGCAGCCAGGAACGCCTGCACGCGGTTGGTGGGCGAACTCATCAGCGCTTCGATAGCAGGCGGCACCAGGACGTGCGAGACCAGCATCGAGAAATTCCTGACGCCCTGCCTGCGCGCCTGGAATACAACCTGAGCGTTGGCCGGGGCGGTGGTTTCGAAGCCGATGCCGAAGAAAACCACCTCACGCGTCGGATTTTCGCGGGCGATTTTCAGGGCGTCCAGCGGCGAATAAATGATGCGAATGTCGCCGCCTTCGCTCTTGATGGTGAACAGGTCTTTGTGGCTGCCCGGCACGCGCAGCATATCGCCGAACGAGCAGAAGATCACATTGGGCTGCGCGGCAATTGCCAGGGCGCGGTCAATCGTTTCCAGCGGGGTGACGCACACCGGGCAGCCAGGGCCGTGAATCAGCTCGATTTCCGGCGGCAGGAGCTGATCGATGCCGTTGCGGATGATCGAATGTGTCTGGCCGCCGCATACTTCCATCATTGCCCAGGGGCGGGTGACGGTCTGGCGAATCTCGGTTAACAGCTTCTGCACGAGTTCACCGTCGCGGAACTCTGCTAAGTACTTCATAGGCAGTATTCCTTACCGAGCATTGTCGTGGAGGCCAGGGTCAGCCTCTGCTGTGGGGTTGAGTTCCTCGTCAAGGACGCCCATATCCTGGAACATCTTGAGCGTCTCCAGCGCGGACTGTTCGTCCAGCCGTGTGATGGCGAAGCCAACATGCACGATGGTGTAATCGCCCACCTGTGCTTCCGGCACGTATTCCAGGCAGACTTCCTTGACGATGCCGCCAAAGTTGACCTTGCCCATGCGTGCGCCTGACTCTTCGTAAATCTCTTTGATCTGACCGGGTACTCCGAGGCACATAAGCTGTATCTCCCTAATTTGTGCCTATTCGACATATGTGGCAGTGAGTGCTGTTTCGCAATTGGGGTTGGAAAGGCGATAAGCCGCGATAGCCACCTGACCGAGCGCCAGCCCGCCGTCGTTGCTGGGCACGGCGCGGTGAACCAGCGTCGTGAAATCGTGAGCGCGCAGTCGGTCGATTGTTGCGCGCAGCAGGCGCACATTCTGAAACACACCGCCGCTGAGTGCCACTGTTGAGCCATGCCCCTGTTCACGCAAGTGCAGGCAAATATCCAGCAGCACCTGGGCAATCCCCTCATGAAAGCGTGCGGCGACGATGCTCGATGGCACACCAGCGCGCCAGTCCGCGATCATTGCGGCCCATACAGGCGCTGGGTCGATTTGCAGCGGCATTCCGGGGATAAGGTCGAATGGGTATGGCTCAACGGCTGTATCATCAGCGATGCCTTCTAACTCGATAGCCGCCTGTGCTTCGTAAGTTACCGTGTGGCGCAGGCCGAGCAGCGACGCGGCGGCATCAAACAAGCGCCCCATGCTGCTGGTCGGTACGGCACGAAAACCGGTCTCGAACTGGCGGGCGAGGATGCGGCGCTCGGCGGCAGGGCAGACGGCGACGGGCGGCAGGTCATCATCCCAGGGGGTGCCCGCTGCCCAGAGATGCGCCAGCGCCATGCGATACGGGCGCTCGACGGCTGCATCCCCACCTGGCAGCGGCACAGGCTTGAGGTGCGCGGCGCGGCTGAACCCGGCGTAATCCGCGATGAGCACTTCGCCGCCCCAGATTGTGGCATCGGTACCGTAGCCCGTGCCATCGAGACACAGGCCGATGACAGGCTTCGCGCCATCCAGACCGTGTTCGGCCATGACGGCGGCGATGTGAGCGTGATGATGCTGGACGCGAATCAGCGGCAGGGTTGTTTGAGTCGTGTGGAATTGTGCCCAGTGCGTGGTCAGGTAATCCGGGTGTAGGTCGCAGACGACGGCTTGCGGCTGCGCGCGGTAGAGACTTGTGAGGTGCCCCTGAGCGCGCTCGAATGCCGTGAGCGTTTCGATGTTCTCCATGTCGCCGATGTGCTGGCTGAGGAAGGCGTACCCCTGATGCGTCAGGCAGAAGGTGTTCTTTAGTTCGCCGCCTGTCGCCAGCACGGATACGCCCGCGAACGGCAGCCTGATGGGGAATGGCGTATATCCGCGCGAACGGCGCACGGGCAGTTCGTGACCGTCGTGCATTCGCAGCACCGAGTCATCGCAGGGTGTGTGAATCGGACGATCGTGCAGCAGGAAAGCATCAACCAGCGGCGAGAGGCGGTTGAGCGCTTCGTTATTGTCGAAGGCGATGGGTTCGCCGGAGAGGTTGCCGGAGGTCATCACCAGCGGCGTTTCGTCCAGCAGCAGGTAGTGCAGCGGCGTGTACGGCAGC
Source organism: Anaerolineae bacterium (assembly GCA_016788625.1). Classification (GTDB taxonomy): domain Bacteria; phylum Chloroflexota; class Anaerolineae; order Aggregatilineales; family Phototrophicaceae; genus CFX2. The sequence continues at coordinate 12,972 of JAEUQX010000323.1, read as the reverse complement.
ATAAGACCGACATACGGGTTGCCAGGCGCGACGAGCTTCGAAAGCGCCGATGGGCGTTTGCGAAGCAGCAGAATTGGGCGCTGCTGGCTGGCGAGCAGTTCGGCTTCGTCGTCGTCAATCTGTGCGAACTGACGCGCCAGTTCCAGGCTGCGCACCATGACGGCGAAGGGCTTATCGATACGCCCTTTGCGCTCGCGCAGCCGTTCGAGCGCGGCGTCATTGGTGGCGTCGCAGGCCAGATGGAAGCCGCCGATACCCTTGACGGCAACAATTTGCCCGGCACGGATGGCCTCCTGGGCAGCGGTGATGGACGCATCACTGCTGTGAACGGCGGCAGCACCCTGCGGCTGATACCAGACCTGAGGGCCGCATTCCGGGCAGGCGATGGGCTGAGCGTGGAAGCGGCGGCTGAGTGGGTCATGATACTCTGCCGCGCAGGCCGGGCACATCGTGAAAGCCGCCATCGTGGTAGCGGGACGGTCGTAGGGGATGGCGCGAATGATGCTGAAGCGCGGGCCGCAGTGCGTGCAGTTGATGAACGGGTAGCGGTAGCGGCGGTCAGCGGGATCGAACAGTTCGCGCAGGCATTCATCGCAGATGCCCACATCCGCTGGGATGTGCGCGCTGATACGTTCATCCGACTGGCTGGCGAGGATGGTGAAGCCCGTTTCGGCCAGTGGTGGCAGTGGCGTGGCAGTCACTGACTCGATGCGCGCGAGCGGGGGGGCTTTGGCAGTAAGCGCATCCCGGAAACGGGTGAGCGCTTCCTGCGAGCCTTCGACTTCGATGAAGACGCCGTCGCTGTTGTTGCCCACGTGCCCGGCCAACCCGTAGTGTACGGCCAGTCCGTAGACGAAGGGACGAAAGCCGACACCCTGTACGACACCACGCACGGTCAGGCGCAGGCGTTCGACTGTGGGAGCGTGATCATTCATGGCGCGCTCCAGTGTTGTATTCATAATCAGGGTGTGATGCGATGGAGGGCGAATGAGTTACGGCAGGTGTTGAGGTAATCCAGCCAATTGCTCATTCCTTTCCCGGTCTTGGCGGATGTTTCCAGGATGCTGATGCCTGGGTGTACCGCGTGGATGGCGGCGGTGGCTGCGTCACGGTCGAACTCAACGGCAGCAGCGAGGTCTATCTTGGTGATGATGGCGACATCGGCGGTGTTGAAGATGATCGGATATTTGAGCGGTTTGTCTTCGCCTTCGGTGACGGAGAACAGGACGACGCGCAGATGTTCGCCGAGGTCATAGCTGGCAGGGCAGACGAGATTGCCAACATTCTCGATGAACAGGCAGTCGAGGCTGTCGAGGGCAAGACCCCAATCCGCCAGATGTGTCTCGATCATGTCTGCTTCGAGGTGGCAGTTTCCCCCCGTCACGATTTGGCGGACGGGCGCGCCGCTGCGGGCCAGGCGCTGGGCATCGTTGTCTGTTGCCAGGTCGCCCACCAATGCCGCCGCGCCAATGCCATTCTCTCGCAGGTGACGCAGCGTGGCCTCCAACAGGGCAGTCTTGCCCGCGCCAGGGCTGGAGACCAGGTTAATCACCAGGACTCCGGCAGCGGTGAAGCGGGCACGCAGATTTTGTGCCAATACATCATTTTTCTCCAGCACGCTGCGCCGAATTTCAAGGATACGTGGGCTGTTCATCGCTGACCTCCAACGAAACCAGTTCGAGTTCGCGCCCCTGGCGAATATCCGCGCTTGGTTGACCGCAGAGGGGGCAGCAGAATGATTGAATGCTGGCGAGTGTCGATGTCACCGCGCAGTTCGGGCAGTGGATGGCGACCGGGATGTCCTCGATTTCCAGGCGTGATCCCGCGAGTACAGTGCCTTCCGCGGCGATGTCGTAGCTGAATAGCAGCGCTTCCTTGACGACACCCGCCAGCGCGCCCAGGCGCAGATGCACCGCCTGAACCTGCTGCACGCCCGCATCCTGTGCTGCGCGTGACGCCGTTTCAACCAGACTGTGTGCGATGGATAACTCATGCATGGGACATCTGTCCAATGGGTATTCGCGAAGGCGTAATGTGTTTAGGCAGAAATGAACACGTCACGACACTATATTCAGTATAGGAAGTAACTGGCTGCGAGTATGTGGACAAAGATCACGTTTCAGAGGTGTCAGTCAGCATTCAACTCACGGCACGCCTGTCGGTTCAAGTGCTGCTGTGTTGGCGGGTTTATGCAGAGTTTATTTAGAACAGCAGGGTGCTGCCGCTGGTTATCGGACAATGCCGAAATTGCGGAAACACCCTGTTGGCGAATGCTTCATCTTGGCGTTGTTGGTCATGCAGGTGGCAGATAGGCCTGGACGTATATGCGCGCGTCGAGATGTATGATCGTGTCCATACTGCCATAGTGTTCTGCGATGGCGGCTTCCATCGCCGGGATGCCAACGGCCATGTCGTCATCGCTGAAGCGCCAGCACATCGACCAGACGCGCCGCCGCACCTGATCCATGAACGTGCCGGGTGTGATGGTGCGCTCATAGCGGTGCTGCAGTTTGTCGCCCATCGGCTGCCAACCCGCATCCTGGATGAAATTGGGCTGTTTGCGCCAGTCCACACCCGCAACCCGTTCAGGATTATGGGGCACGACGCGATTCCAGGCGTCCCAAAGGGTGGCAAAGGTATTGTGTTCATCCGCCCAGATGCTGATGAGCGCCGCGCCCGGCTTGAGGACGCGCCCAACTTCGGCCAGCGCCTGCTGCCAGGCCGGGATGAGATGGAAGATGTGCGAGGCCACCGCCCCGTCGAATTGCTGCGCTGCGAAAGGCAGGCGGGTTGCATCTCCTTCGACCAGCATGATGGGTTCGCCGTTCTGTTTCTTTCGCAGCTTACCCATCATCGGGCGGCTGAGGTCGATGCCCGTGATGCTGCCCACATGCGGGGCGAGCGGCAGCGATACCCGACCAGTGCCGATTCCCACTTCCAGAATGCTGCTGTGTGGCGCAAAGCGTCCCGCCTGGGCGATCAGTGCGGAGACGGCTGTATCCGCGCCCGGTGGATAGCCGCGCGTCTCGTCGTAATACTCAGCTGCGCGGTCGAACTTGACGGATTCACTCATGGGCGGAACCACCATTCGTGCCAGTTTGTGACGATCTCTGCTAACCGGGCATAGCCTCCCGCACTGGGGTGCGCGCCATCGCCGGACTCCACTTCACGCAGCCAGGTGTCATCACTGTTGAGGGTATCGAATACGGACAGATAGGGGATGTTCTCCAGCGTGGTGGCGCGGGCGTACCGATCGTCCAGCGCGGCGATGCGGCCATTCTGTTCGGAGTCGCCTATTGGGGCTGGCCCTATGATCAGCGTGGGGTAACGGCTGTTGGCCTGTCGGGCGATGGTGAGCATGTTCTGCACACTGCGAATCGGATCGACGCGTGGATGCCCGTTCTCGACTGTCGTATCGTTGACGCCGAAGGAGAAGACGAGATAGCCCTGTGCGCCATCTGGCAGGCGGAGAATAGATTCACGTTCCCAGCGGCGACCGATGTCCGCGCTGGTTTCGCGCCGCACGCCGAGGTTGTAGTAGGTCAGGTCGAAACCGTCACGTCGTGCCTGCGCCGCCGCACGCCCAACCCATCCCAGGCATTCCGGGTCACCGGTGCCATGAATGAAGGAGTCGCCAACGAAGCAGATGCGATGGTCAATGGCTTGATTCATGAAGATCACTCGAATGTGTTGTTCAGGGTAGGCGCATACTTGTTAACGGTATCCTCGCCGAGTTTATCAACGAGTTGTTTGCGGAGCTTTGGCGTTTCCTCCGCCCACTTGTCACGCAGTTGGTCTTTGCTCGCGCCCCGGCTGTCGCCTGCGTTGGTCAGCATTCCGCGCGCCTGGCTGGGTGCAGTCTTGATCAGGCGCTGCACGTCGACGCTGCCGCAGTGTGGGCAGGGTGGGGTGCTGTCGTTGAAGCCGTGCCGCACCTGGAAAGGCTTTTCGCAGTCTGTGCAACGGTAGTCATAAAGGGGCATCCGGCAACTCCTGCTGATGGTGTTTCCTATCTGATCTTTACTCAATTATATCGCTATGCCGACCGCTGCACATGAAGACTAAGCTGTTCGAACAGGATCAGCGTAACTGATAGACTTGACTTGGCATTGTAATCTGATCCGTTCCGACTGCCCAGAAGGAGCCATTACACCAGTCCAAGCCATCAATCCAATAAACCGAGGTTTGATAGGATGCAATAATCTGTCCTTGGGCATCGAGCTTGTTCAATTTCGCGCCTGGAAATCCATTCTCTGCTATCCAAAGGTTTGCTCCATCCCATGCAATGCCAGCAATGGTCTTGGGAACGGCGAATGAATCTACGACGTTGCCTGTAATGTCGAGCTTGTAAATACCAAAACCTTCTGAATACCAGATGTGTGTTCCATCCCATGCCATATCGTCGTTGCCGCCGCCCACCGTACTCCCCGGTGACTCAAACCAACTCAGGGTAATGATCTCAACTTGAGTTGCCTGAAAACTGTAAACCCGGCTGCGACTGGTCGTCGTGATGAAAAACATCTGTCCATTCCAGATCAAACCTTCTGGTGTTGCTTCCGGCGATGTGTACACACGCAAACTGCCTCCAGTCAGGTTCATGCTGAAAATGGACGCACTGTTGTCCGAGACCCACAGGCGTGAGCCATCACAGGTAATACCGTTGGAATTTCCTCCTGGCGCTGTGAAACTGCTGATCGTTTGTATCGTTAGGCCGGTACTTAAGGTGGCTGTTGGAGTAGGTGTCTTGGTTAGCGTTGGAGATGGTGTGACCGTTGGGGGTGGTCGCGTCGTAGGTGTTTTCGTCGGTTGCAGCGTTGCGACTGGCATGGATGTAGGCAATGAACCAACAGTCGGAGCAACTGCTGGAGACGTATTACCGGGCGTAGGCAATAAGACCTGCATGGGGGCTGAGAGCACAGCGGATGTCGGCTGCCTAGCGGGAGCGACGGTAGGGTTAAAGGCAATCAAGGGGAGGCTTGTCGATGTCACTCTGGGCAGCAGCGATGGTCGTGGTGTAATGGAAACATCGGCACTATATGGTGCCTCGGTCGAGGTCTCGATATCCGAATTCTGAACGGCGGATTGCCCAATGGGTTGAAATGATGCCTGTAGGATGATTTCTGTCGTAGATGTGGGCACAGTGGCGATTGATGTGGGCAGGACGAGATTGGCTGTTGTTGGCTGGCTCCCCGGTACAGTCCTGCCAGGCGAATTAGGAGTGTCCATCGACCGGGACAGCGCAACAACCACGATCAAGAACATGACAATCACTGTGGAGACGGCGGCAACTGTCGCGATGCTTTGTAAGGATGTGTTCACGGTTACGATCTGAGGCTGCGGTGTTCTCTGAACACCCCGCTCAACCAGAAAATCGATCAGTTTCTTATTAAAAGATGCCTCATCTGAATTGAGTGCCTGGTAATTGCTTAAGCGGTCAAATACTATGCCTTTTATTGAGACAGGTAATATCTTTCTCTTGTAATGTTTCGCCCACTCAATTTCCTTGTCAACCCATTGCCTGTCCATGGAAGAACTGGTCATGATGACGAGAAAGATGGTGCAGTTCCTGATGGCATTCTCAATGTTCTGCTGCCATTCGGCGCCTGCTTCGATATTGCTCCGGTCAATCCATACGCCGAATCCTTGCATTTGAAGCATGTCAACGAGCAGATTTGCAAATGCGGAGTCTTCGCGGGAGTAGCTGATAAAAACGTAAGACATAGTTCAACCCCAAATAGAAATTTTAATTTGTCATCAGTATATGATTGTTTGTGATGCCCGAGTAGAGTCCGCTTAGGTTTGGGAAGTGGTATCAAAGATTATTACCTGCCGAGTCTTGACTGTGTCGCCCCTACATGCCGGGCAAAGTCACTGCCATTGTGCCCCCCTCTACCGCCCCGAACAGCAGCGCGCAGGCAGCGGGCACAGCGGGACGCAGCGGGCTGTACGTCACCACATAAGCGGCGATTTGCGGGAACAGCAGCACATCATAGGGCGACCACAGCGCCACTACGACTGTGCGCTCGGCGGGCAGGGACTGCACCAATGCTTGTTGCTGCCTATCGGCGTTCTGCGTGAAGGTGACGACCGTTCCCGCGCGCGTGGCGGCGTCCGCTGCCCAGGCGATTTCTTCATCAGTAGGTGACTCAGATACGCCGAGCCAGTCCAGCTCTATGTTGTAACCGCCGCATTCCTGTACGATAGTTGGGCGCGTAGCGGGGTAGATGATCAGCGCATTGCTCGCCTCAGTCAGCGGCAGCAGGCCAGCATGGTCGAAGACGCGCGTCACCCCCGCACGGAACTGCTCCTCGACCAGTGCGGCGTTGGCGTCGAGCGGCAGTCGTTCCGTCACCGTCGCCGGGTTGAGCGGCGTCCACTCCAGCAGGTTATAGCGCGCCTTAGCATCCAGGATGCGGCGCACCGACTCGTCAACACGAGCCTCGCTGATGCGACCGTCGCGCACGGCATCGGCAATCGCCTGCACGGCTGCCTCCTGCGAGTCCAGGCCGATATGGGCAGCGATGACCAGATCGACCCCGGCCTGCACGGCATTCAACGCCGCATCGGGATAGGCATAGGATGTATCGATTGCATCCATGTCCAGCGCGTCTGTCATCACCAGTCCGTCATAGCCTAATTCGCCGCGCAGCAAACCTGTGATGACATTGGGCGACAGTGAGGCGGGCAGGTTTTCTTGCGGCTCCAGCGCCGGATACCAGATGTGCGCCGCCATCATCACCTCGACACCTGCCCCAATAGCTGCGCGAAACGGCGCGAGTTCAACGGCGTCCAGTCGTTCGCGCGCGAGGTCGAGGATTGGCAGTGTGGTGTGCGAGTCAGAGTCGGTCTCGCCGTGACCAGGGAAGTGTTTGGCTGTTGCCAGTACGCCTGCACTCTGCAATCCCTCGATATAGGCGGCGATGATCGGACTGACCAGAGTCGGGTCACTGCCGAACGAACGGCGCGTGATGATCGGATTATCCGGGTTGGTCTCCAGATCGGCGACAGGGGCGAGGTTCATATTGACGCCGACCGCGCGCAGTTCTGCTGCCATCGCCGCGCCGACCTGCCGCGCGAGTGCGGTCTGGCCGGACGCCGTCAGTAGGGTAGGGGTTGGGAACAGCGTGAACCCGTCGCGCAGGTGCGAGATGGGGCCGCCTTCCTGGTCGACTGCCACAAAGAGCGGCACGCCGCCAGCCTTCGTGATCGTTTGCTGATAGCTGTTGATCAATGCCGTGAGTGCTTCGGGTGTGCCGATGTTGTCACCGATGAGCACAACGCCGCCGGGCTGCACGCGCGTTAGAAAATCGCGCCCGGCCTCGGTCAACTGCGGGCCGTAAAGATTGACCACGAACATCTGCCCGATGCGCTGTTCGAGTGTCATCCCGCTGAGGGGGTCAGCATCCGCCCAAACAGGCTGCATGAGCAGCAAAAAAACAAGGCAGCACAAAACCCTGTGCCCCTTGTTCAAAACCTCTATCACGCCGGGATAGAAACTACCCCTCAAGATTGTCACTCATCACGTATTGTGGCTTACTGTCCCGTTTCACTGAGACGATAGCCAATGCCGCGCACGTTAACGATCAGATCGGCATCCTTGCCTGTCTGTTTCAGTTTGCGGCGCAGGTTGCTGACGTGCGGGCGGATGACTTCGCGCGCTTCGGCCTCGTCTACCGCGTAGCCACGCACCTCGCGCACTAGTTCGTGGCACGAGACGACGCGCCCGCGATGCGCCGCCAGATACAGCAGCAGATCGAACTCAGTTGGCGTCAGGTCGATGGGCTGGTCACCGACGGAAATCTGATAGCGACCCGGATAAATCGTAAGTGGGCCGAGCGTCATGTTGTTGGTGATTGTCTCAGCGATAGGCGTTTCATAGCGCGTTTCGCCTGGCATGACCGGTTCGTCATCTTCATAGACGCTGCTGATCGCCTCAACATCAGCGCGCGTCAGTTCGAAGACGTTGCTGCGGATGGCATCCAGCAGGGCGCGGCGGCGGCGCAGGTTGCGCGCGCGTTCGACACCGCGTGTCACGCTCTGGCGTATGTCCTGGCTGGAACTGGGCTTGATCAGGTAATCATGAGCACCCAGGCGCAGGCTTTCCACCGCTGTACCGAGGCTGGCATAACCTGTCATGAGGATGACGATGGCATCAGGCGACTGATCCTTAATGCGCTTGAGCAGTTCAACGCCAGTTAGTCCGGGCATCCGGATGTCTGTGAGGATGACTTCATACTCATTCTTGGTCATCATCTCCAGCGCGTCCTCACCGCTGGCGGCTTCATGCACCTCGAAGCCAATACGTTGAAGTGTTTTGCTCACTGAGTAACGGATAGCGCCCTCATCATCGACGACCAGGATGTGGGCACCTTCATAGGTGGTATCCATAAGCCTTGCCTGCGTTCTTTTACGCTTAACTTACGTTTTCTCAAGGATAGCGCCATTCATCTTTAATTGCAACATAATTCAACTATTACGATGCGGCAACTAAATCGTATTTTGGCTGTTTTCATGAAGAATGCCGAAATCGAAAATAGACGACATACTTGTCAATGCCGTCTGTAGCATAATGTTCACTGACTGACCATTGTTTGCCAACCCTGATTGCCGCAACAGAATTGCCAACGCACAGCAGCGGCAGTCGATCCCGTAGTGCGAGCGGGATTTTACGGTTGCCCATCCAGCGGCTGACAGTCTGTGTATGCCCGTTCATCCCCAGCGGTGCGAAACGGTCGCCTGCTTGCCGTGTCCGCAGTGTAAGGTGTGCCTCTCTTGGCAGTACCAGCCGTAAAGTGTTCTCCGGTTCAGGAAATGGCGTGCCGGATGTGCAAAGTTCCCACGTTCCAACCGCCGTAACGCCAGCGAGGTCAATCGGCAGCGAGTCGCCTGGGCTAAGCAGCGGGCCATCAATTTCGACTTCTGCCGCCGTAGTCGTTTCGATCAGAATGTGTCCGTATTCAATGCGCAGTTGCAGGTTGCTGCCGAGCAGGGCAACAGCGCCGTGCTTCCCGCGCAGCGCGATTTCAATGGCGGCGACGATGTGCGCGTAGTCCAGCTCTGCGTCGGGAACAAGTTCGCGAGCGATTGTGATGAGCAGGCGGCGCGTGAGGGCGGGATGCAGTTCCTGGAACGCTGCGCGGTCAACTCCTGCGCGCCCAGGACTACGGTTTACGAATTGAGCGGCGAGGCGGCGAACCTCGCCATTCAGGTAATCATCCTCTACTGCGGCGATCTCGGCCTGTTGCGCCAATACCTGCCGCACACGGGCGTTGATCTGTTCCAGGTGAGGTATTGTCTCGTGGCGCAGGCGATTGCGCAGATAGTGCGTGTCCAGGTTGGAGGAATCGTGGCGCGGGGATAAGCCATGGTCACTGCAATAACCTTCAATCTCGGCACGGGTGATGTTCAGCAAAGGCCTGATGAGCAGTAAATCGGGATGTCCCGGCACGGGCGATTGCATCGCCATGCCCGCTAGGCCTCGCCCCCCACTGCCGCGCAGCAGGTGCAGCAGCACTGTTTCCGCCTGGTCATCGGCATGATGTCCGACCGCGATCCGTTTTGCATGTTGCTCTCGTGCTGTCCTGGCCAGGAATTCGTAGCGCGCCTGCCGGGCGGCCATTTCGATGCTCAGCCCTTCGTTCGCAGCCAGCGAACGCACGTCGGCGGCCCCGGTCGTGATCGCGATGCCATGCGCCTGACACCAAGCCGCAATGAAACGAGCATCGTCAGCGCTCTCTGCGCCGCGCAGTTGGTGATCGAGGGTAGCCGCATGAATGTGAAAGTTCATACGAAAACTTAACCGATGCAGCAGGTGCAGCAGCGCCAGCGAGTCCGCGCCGCCAGAGACACCAATGACGACCATTGCCTCTGGAGGGATGAGGCCGAACTTCTGAATGATCTGACGAATCGTTTCTGCGAGCACTGTGAGTTCCCTTTTAGGTAAATGCTTCATAACAAAAGTTGAACATAAACCTAGACTGCTTTCCTGCCGTCATCGCGACATGTTATAATGCTCCGCTGGTCTGTTTCCCGTAGGAGTTTCATGTGCTCAGTCCGCTCGATTACATTCTAGGCTTGTTTTCGCTAGACATCGGCATTGACCTGGGTACGGCCAATACACTCGTCAGCGTTCGCGGCAAGGGTATCGTCATCAACGAACCCTCATTTGTCGCGCTGGAAAAGAAAACCCGCCGCCCGATTGAAGTCGGTGCGCGTGCCAAAGAGATGTGGAGCAAGAATCCCAAGGACATCCTGGTTGTGCGACCGCTGCGCGACGGGGTGATCAGTGAGTTTGAAGTCACCGAAGCGATGCTCCACCACCTGATTGCTAAAGCGCACGAGCAGAGCTGGGTGCCGATTCCCCGCCCGCGCGTGGTGATCGGCATCCCCAGCGGCGTGACCGAAGTCGAAAAGCGCGCGGTGTTTGATGCCGCAATCAGCGCTGGCGCTCGCGAGGCGTACCTGATTGAAGAACCCGTCGCGGCGGCTATCGGCGCGGGTTTGCCTGTGCAGGAGACGCGCGGCAGCATGGTCATCGACATTGGCGGTGGCACGACCGAGGTCGCCATCTTCTCGCTGGGCGGTATCGTCATCAGCCGTTCGATTCGCGTGGCGGGTGACGAGATGGACGAAGACATCGTGCAGTATATGCGTACCAAGCATAATCTGATGATCGGTGAACCGACTGCTGAACGGGTGAAGATGGAGATCGGCTCGGCCTACCCGCTGCCACAGGAACGTACCACTCTGGTCAAAGGGCGTAACTTGTTGACAGGTCTGCCCACGTCTGTCGAAGTCAGCTCGATTGAAATCCGTGAGGCCATCTCCGGCTCGGTGGGAATCATCATTGATACCGTCAAAGATGCGCTGGACGATACGCCGCCCGAACTGGTTGCCGATCTAATGGAAAGCGGCATCTGTATGGCGGGTGGCAGCAGCCAGTTGAAAGGCTTTGTTGACCGCATGACCGACGAGGTGAACATCCGCACGTGGCTGGCCGATGACTCGATGACTTGTGTGGCGCGCGGCGCGGGGCGTGTGCTGGAAGACTACAACAACCTGCGGCGTCTGTTGGTCGGTCTGGAGCGCGGCAGCACGCGGCATTGATGTCCTCGTGCACTGTGCTGTGAGCATTGGTTGGTGCTGCACGTGGCGCGCATAAGGGCGTTAGCGGGACTCACGCTCGTGCTGCTCAGCGCGTGCGCGGGAGTGCGCGATACTGCTGAAGAAACTGCATCTGCTCAGGCACTGGCTGAACCCTGCCTTGCAACGCCCGCCGAGCCAGAAGGAGCGAATTACCTGCCCGACGCGCCCTTCAAGGACGTGATCTACCCGCCCGGTATGCGCGGTGTGCGCCTGGTGATGAGCGGCACGATTTTCGCGGATGACTGCCGTACACCGTTGGATGGGGCGATCATGGATGTGTGGCAGGTGGATGCGCAAGGTCATTACGATTTCTCTGACCGTTTTGTGCTGCGTGGTAAAGTGCGCACAGACGAGCGAGGGCGTTATCAATTCGAGACTATTGTTCCTGCACAATACGGGAGCCGCCCGCCGCACATGCACCTGAAGATCAGCCATCCTGACGCGGCTATCCTAACCACCCAACTCTACTTCTTGGGGAATGACAACGGCGGCGTGAATCCTGCGCTGGTGCTGGGTGGACGGCGCGACGATGGCGCAATCTACGCTACGTTTGACTTTGTGCTGGGCAGGTAGGCCTGCATTGCCCCCACACGCGGATTCTTCGTGAAAAGCCTTGGTCGTAACACCGCTACCCTGCTGGTGAGCAATATTGGCAGCACGGCGCTCTCCTTCATTCTTTCCGTGCTGATCGGGCGGGCGCTGGGGCAGAGCGGCCTAGGGGTCTATGCGGCGGCGATGGCCTGGACGTTTCCCCTGTCGCTGGTGGTGGACTTTGGCCTCAGTACGCTGATCACCCGCGAGGTGGCACAGTCCCCTGACGCGACACATGCTTATCTCCGCGCGGGGACGCTGGCGCGGCTATGGCTCGGCGGCGGGCTGATGCTGGCGACGTTCCTGGCCGCTCCCATCCTCAGCCAGGATGTCGCAGTAGTAGCGGGCATACAGGTTTCCACACCTCTCATCATCATCTTGCCGTTCTTCGGCCTGTTCACCGCTGTGTTTCGCGCGCGTGGGGTCATGTGGCCGATTCCCTGGCTGAACCTGGGTATGCTGGCCGCGCAGGTCGCTCTGACTGCCGCCGTGTTCCTGTTGGGCGGCGGTGTGGGCGCGGCGCTGGTTGTGAACATGCTAACCTCTGCCGGGCAGTTGGCGGCGGCGTGGTGGCTGTATCGCCGAGTCATCCAGAATGATACTTCGACATATCCCGCCAGCGTCCCTCGTGAGGGTGGTGGGGTTGACATCAGGTCATTATTACGGCTGGCGCTGCCATTCGCGTTGGCTGGGCTCCTGGCGGCGTTGGGGGCACGGCTGAACACGATTCTGCTCGAACAGTGGACGAACCCCAACGAAGTGGGATACTACACGGCTGCGGCGCGTTTTGTCGAAGCGGGGCGGATGATCCCAAACGCCTTATTTGGCGCGTTGTTTCCGCTGCTGGCTTCATTGACTGCGCAGCCGGATGCCATGCGGCGCACATTTCGCCGGGTGCTGCTGGGGTTGGCAGCATTTGGCGGTGCTGCGGCGTTGGCAGGGATGCTGCTGGCTGACTCGGCGATACGCCTGACGTATGGCGAGTCTTTCGCGGCGGCTGTTCCGGTGCTGCAACTGGCTCTGTTGTCACTGCTGCCGGGGCTGCTGCGCGGTGGACTCAGCCTGTATATCTACGCGCGGGGTGGTGAGCGGTTAGTGAACAGCGTGACTGCCGCGATGCTGATCGTGCAACTGATGCTCGGCGCGCTCTGGATTCCTGCAAGCGGCGCCTACGGAGCGGCTCTGGTCAGCCTGATCGCAGAGATTATCGCACTTGCGTTATTATGGTGGCTGGGG
>JAEUQX010000321.1 GCA_016788625.1 Anaerolineae bacterium | reverse complement strand
CAAAGTCGATTTCGACGCGCTGCAAACAGCCAAACTTGCCGTGCGTGATCTGGCCGCCAGGGTTGGCATCGACACGGATGTGCAGGCCGATGACTATCCACACTTCTTCTATATGGGCGCGGAGAAAACCGGATGGCACACCCTAGCGATCAGCGGTGAACCGGCGCAGGACTTCCTGAATACGGCACTGACCAGCGATGTGCCCGCGCTCAAGCAAGGCGAGCAGCAGGCAACCTGGCTGCTGGAAGCGAACGGCCAACCGATGAGCCGCGCCATCCTCGAACACACGGATGCTGAATATCTGCTGCATGTTGAGCAGAATGCCGAACGTGCCGCAGCCTGGCTGCGTGCCCTCTCGGATGGTTTCGCTCTGTTTGATGCAACCGACCCATACGCCAAAGTTCCGGGGCCGGTGGATGTGCGCGCGCTGGGCGCGACCGACTCTGCGCGACTGAGCGCCAACCTCAAAGGCGCGTGGCCTGCCGGAACGGGGTATGCCGTCAAACCTTACTTCATCGGCATCAACGGCGCACAGTATGCCGGGCCACAGTTCCCCGCGCTGCCGGGCTTCTCCTGGCAGGAACCCGCTTCACAGGGTTTGCTCAAGACCACTGTGAACGCGCTGCACCGAGAGATGGGCGCGAAAATGGTCGAGTTTGCGGGCTACGATATGCCCGTCTGGTACTCATCCGTGACCGAGGAACACAACGCGGTGCGAACGGGTGCGGGCGTCTTCGATGTCACGCACATGGGCGTGCTGAGCGTGGATGGCCCCGGCGCGGCGGCCTTCCTCGACATCGTGACGACCAACGAGGTCAGCAAACTAGCACTGGGCGAGTCACACTACACCTACCTGCTCGATGCGGAAGGCATTCCGCTGGATGACTTGATGATCTATCGCGTTGCTGACGAGTCCTACATGATGGTCGTCAACGCCTCGAACAACGACAAGGTATGGAGCTATCTGCAAGCCGCCTGGCGCGGGCAGATCGAACTGGGCGGCGGCAAACGACTGGCCGACCAATCCGACCGCTGCACGCTGCGCGATCTGCGGCAAGGTGGCGCGGAACGGCGCGTGGATGTCGCCCTGCAAGGCCCGAAGAGCAAGGACATTCTGCTCGGCCTGGGCGGCAGCGACGCCGACAAAGCCAAAGTGAACAAGCTGCCCTGGGCGGGCGTGACGCATGTGCAGTTGGGCGGCTATGATCTGATCGTCTCACGCACTGGCTATACGGGCGAGCGCACCGCCTTTGAACTGTTCGTCCATCCTGAACGCGCGGCGGAACTGTTCCGCGAACTCGTGCTGCATGGCGCAACCCCCTGCGGGCTGGCCGCGCGCGACAGCCTGCGCACCGAGGCCGGGCTGCCGCTCTATGGGCACGAACTGGCCGGGCCGCTCAACATGAACCCGGCGGATGCGGGCTTTCCAACTTACGTCAAGTTGTGGAAGCCGTTCTTCGTGGGTAAAGCCGCTTACCTTGCGCACGAGCAGACCCGTGAAGCGCAGGTTGTGCGCTTCCGCCTGGAAAACAAGGGCACGCGCCCGCCGCACCAGGGTGATCCCGTGCTGGATAAGAAAGGCCGCGTCGTGGGCACCGTGACGAGCTGCAGTGTTGACAGCGAAGGCTACCAGAGCGGGCAGGCCTACGTGCTGGAATCGGCGGGAGAAGAAGGCACGTCCGTATCGATCTTCGCCGGAGCAGCCCGCTCGAAGGCACCCAAGTCGCCGGGCGAACTGGCGCTGGGCGATAAGCTGCCCCTACCTGAACCGGCAATCATCCTTAGCCGCTTCCCGAAGAAGAAGTAGCAGCGGGCCGCGTATCGCAAGAGCACCTATAACCGGGCAGAGTGGTCGTCCATTCTGCCCGTGTTCTTAGCCAACCCACCCATTCGGCGCAGGCTGAATCCTCTCATTCGCAGCGCCAAAGCACTTTACGATCTCTTCACGATGGTTTCCTAAGCTGACAGCATAAGCCATACACCCCCAGCAGACAGCGGACGTATGGCAAATCACATTCATCAGAATGCCAGCTTAAGGAGACCATCATGCGCCGCACTGCCCTGTTTGCCCTGATCATCGCCCTGTTCGTCCTGATTCCTTCCGCCACGCTGCTCGCCCAATCCGATCCTTATGAGTGGAACTTCTCAGAAACAGTTTCGTTCGCGCCGATGTCGCTCAACTTCAGCTATCCAGCAGGCTGGACGGTTGACACGCCATTCGACAACATTCTCGTTTTGGCCGAGAACGAGGCCGACCTTGCATTGATCAACGACAACGATCCGACTACCACCACAGCCGGACACTGGTTCCAGATCATCGGCGCGCCACTCGAACTCATCGGTCTGGATGCCAGCGCGACGGCTGCACAGGTCATGCAGATGGCGCGTGAAGGATTGGCGCTGCAACCTGCGGAAACATTTGAGTCGCCGCAGTTCTTCAATCATCCCGCCGCATTGAGCGCGCACACCGACTCCATAAACCCCAACTACTTCATCCTGAGCTGGGTAGACAGTGATCAATTCGGGATCATCATCGGTCAGGCACCCGCCAGCGCCAACTCGCTCGCCTGGGTATATGGCTGGACGGAATTCCTCAAGGCCTTGCTGGCGAACAACGGAACCAGCGGCGCGGTGTCGGCGGTCAATGCGGGTGCGGATCAGCCACAGCAGGACAACAGCCTGGATATCAGCAATGAAGATGCGACGCCGCTGCGGATTGAAGCCCCGGTCGTCGGCGATCTGAGCAGCGACAAACCCATGATGGTCTACACCTTCAACGCCAGCGAAAGCACACGTATGGGCTTCTACGCGAATGTCATCGACGGCGACATGAGCCTGAACCTGGCAGTCGTCGCTCAGGATGGCGAGACGGTTCTGGCCGCCGCTACGGGCAGCGCCAACAACGGTGTGGTCGCTGATGTCGAAGAAACAGGCACATACTTCCTGGTCGTGCAGGGCACGAATGGCAGTTCCGCGCACTATCGCCTGATGATCGATGCTGACCCCGCGCTGCCGATCAATCCCTTCGTGGTCACGACGTTCCCGGCAATGGGAGAGTCATCAAAGTGCAGCGAGGTTGAGCCGGGCGGTTGGCTGGACGCCAATGATTACCTGAACGTCTGCTACGCGCTGATGCTGTTGGAAGACAATACAACCGTCGCCATCCAATGGTGGTCGCCCTCCGGCGAAATCTGGGGCGAGGAAGAGAATGTCCTGAATGCCGACTACAACGGCGCGCTCGTCCTCAC
>JAEUQX010000446.1 GCA_016788625.1 Anaerolineae bacterium | reverse complement strand
AACCGCCTGACTTGAACGACACATCCCCTATTCAACGGGCCGCCCGGAAACGCGCGGCTCGTTTTCATTTGGGGGGAGTCACCGCATCAGGCCTTCGCGGAGGAAACAAGTGTGACTTCGAGCTGTACCGCTGGGGGGAATTGATGGAACGATTTGGAGCATTGCACCAGCGCTATTATCCCCATAAGCGATTTCGCCGCTATCTGGCGACCATGCGGTAGCTAAGGTCAGCCCCGTCCCTTTCTGAATAGAATTGAGGATAGTCCCTGTTGATACATCCCAGATCTTTATAGTTCCATCAATGCTTGAACTCGCCAATTGGGTGCTGTCGGGGCTCCAAGACAAGGAATTTACTGAATTCGTGTGGACTTGGAAGAGAGCAAGTTGTTGATTAGTATTAGTATTCCATAGGTAAATGCTTCCATTATAAAATCCTATAGCAATTACTACCCCGTCAGGCCGCCACGCCATTGAGGTTGATGCACCAACCACAGTTGCTTGGGGTCCAAATCTGAAATCACTTAAATTCTCATAGGAAACATTAAGCGCGGGATCAAGTATGAATATACCAGCATTTGAATTGAGGACGCCTATCTTGGAGTTGTCGGGTTTCCACTTTGCAGAAAGGATATCCCCCGCTCGCAAAGTTGCGATTGTTGTGTAAGTTGAAGTATTCCAAGTTCTTAAGTTAAGAGCTTCATCAAAACTTGCACTAACTATTTGACTACCATCTGGACTCCAGGAAACAGAAATGATACGGCTATTGTGACCCTGTAGCGAGGCTAATAAAGCACCATTTGCAGCATTCCAAATTCGGATGATTTTGTCATCGCCCGCGCTGGCAATTTTAGAACTATCCGGACTCCAGGTGACCGAGTAAATCGTTCCGCTTAATCCCGTGAAGTCACGGATGGTATTTCCTGTATTCGCATCCCAGATGCGTAAGAAACCGTTACCACCCGATCCAGCAATCTTCTGCCCATCTGGACTCCACTCTACCGAGATAATCCCCGATAGAGACTGCGCTGATGTTGGTGAGATGGCGACCAGCGTACTCAGAAACAGCATCAGAGCAAAGAATGTTATTGCTGGGATGAATTTGAATTGCATTGTTACTTTCTCCTATCTAATACCTGACCACAACGATAGTTTGCGTTACTTCATCACCCACGCAAGCCGGTAGAAGACCTAAGTATCGCTGTGGTGAGGTACTACCCTCACGCCAACTGCCGGCGCGCCAGTTCCGCGAACAGGCCGTCCGGTTGCGCCATCAACGCTGTATACGTCCCCTCCTGCACAATCCGCCCCTTGTTGAACACCACAATCCGGTCGGCGTTGATTACCGTACTCAGGCGGTGGGCGATGACGATGCGCGTTGCGTCCAACTGGTCAAGGCTCTGGCTGACCACCGCCTGCGTCTGGTTGTCCAGCGCGCTGGTGGCCTCGTCAAAGAGCAGGATGCGCGGCTTGCGTGCCAATGCGCGGGCGATCAGCACCCGCTGGCGCTGCCCGCCGGAAAGCGTGCTGCCCCCGGCGCTGATGAAGGTGTGCATCCCCATCGGCATCTGGCGGATGTCCTCGTCCAGCCCGGCCTGGCGCGCGGCATCCCAGGCGGCATCCAGCGACAGCGCCGACTGCCCGACAATGTTGGTGTACAGATCGCCCGTGATCAACTGGCTGTTCTGCAAGACCACCCCCAACTGCCGCCGCACCGCGCGGATGTCCAGACCGCTCAGGTTCTGCCCGTCGTAGAACACCGCGCCGGACTCCGGCATCTCGAAGCCCAGCAGCAGGCGCAGCAGCGTCGATTTACCCGACCCGCTGGGGCCGACCAGCGCGACGAACTCGCCCCGGCGCACATGCAGCGTCACATCATCCAGCACCAGCGGGCCTTTGCTGGCGTAGCGGAAAGTGGCGCGGCTGATCTCGATTTCGCCGCTCAGGTCGCCGGGGTCGGCTTTGGCGGCGGTCACTTCCGGTACGGTTTGGAAGATCGGGCGGGCGCGCTGGTACGACGGCACAACGCGCAATACGGCGATATAGGCGGCGCTGAGCTGCAAGCCCGCGTACAGGAACTGCCCGAAAGCAGCGTAGAACGCGGCGAAATCCCCGGTGGAGATGCGCGGCTGCATCCCGCCAATGACGGCGAACAGCACCAGCGAGGCCAGTACGGTATAAGCGGCATTGAAGACCGTCAGCCCGTTCGTGATGCGCCGCACCTTGAACGCCAGCGTGCGCTGCACCCCGAATTCGCGCGCCCAATAGGCAAACACGCGCCCTTCCACCCCTGCAATGCGCAGCTTGGAAATGCCCGTGATGATTTGCAGCACCATGCCGGAGATCTTGCCCTGCACATGCGCCAGTTCGCGTTGATGCCGCGCGCTGAGCAAGCCCGCGACGGTGGTCGCGCCCGCGCCGACCAGCACCAGCAGCACGGCCACCAGCGCCAGCGGCCAGTTGATGAAGAACAACAGTGCCAGATTGAAAGCCGAGAACACGCCGGAGAGCAGCGACAGCACCACCGTGCCCGATACCGCCTGGCGGATATTGCTGATGCCCTGCGCGCGGCTGCTCAGGTCGCCCGCGGTGTAATCACGGAAGAAGGGCACAGGCAGCTTGAGCAGACGATCCCAGACCGCCGCCTGCACGCTGGCATCCAGCTTGCTCTCGATGCGCAGCACCGCGATGCCGCGCACGATCTGGAACAGCGCCGCCGTCACCGCACCTGCCACCAGCAGCGCCGTCAGCAGGAAAAGGAGCTGCTGGTCGCCGTTGGGAATCACGGTGTCGAAGATGCGGCCTATCGCCAGCGGCGGAATCAGCGCCAGCACCCCACCCGCCAGCCCCATGATGAAGACGGTCAGCAGGTCGCGGCGCGTGTTGAACAGGCCGAAGCGCAGGATTTCACGCGCGCGCAGCTTCTTTTCCGGGAAGGCGCGATAAAAGCTGTAGGCGAAGGGCTTGAGCGTCGCGGCCAGTTCGGCGGTCATCGGCTGCACGCTGTTCGCTGCCGGGTCGTTGAGCGTGTAGCGGTTCGGCCCGGCGGGCAGCAGCGCCAGCGGGTGATTGTCCGCCTCACGGAAGGCCAGCAGCGCGCCGTTGTCTTGTCGCCACCAATCACCGCGCAGCGCCACCTGCCGCGTCCGCACGCGCGAGGCCTGGGCGATGCTGTCGAGCGTCTGCGCTTCCGGGCGTCCGTCCACCGGGTCAGGACGCGGGCGGATGTTCATGCCGATGCTGCTCCCGACCAGTTTGCAGGCCAGCAGCAGCGGCTCCGCCCCGCCCAGATCATCGGTCAGCACGGCGCGGCGCGGGTTCAGCACGGCGCTCAGGCGCGTGATCGCCCCTTGCAGCGCGCTGCGGTCGAACTCCGAGCGCAGGCGCAGGCGTTCGCGCTCGGCCTCGGCTTCGCGCTCGACGCTCCAGATGATCAGGTCGAGCGCCATGCGATGAAAGTTCTCCAGCCCACCCCAGGCCATCGGCAGCGCCAGGAAGTCCTCGGTCGTCAGCGCACGCAGCGAGGCGGCGCTCACCGTTTGCAGCCAGGTATTCTCCGAGACGGGCAGAAAGTCATCGTCGCCCATCAGCGGCAGTTCTTCCCAGCCCATGAAGCGCGCGATGCCTTCCGGGACGCTGGCCCACAGGATGCCCTTGACCGGACGCGCGGTCATCCCGGCTTCGACGGGCGTGTCCTGCCCGGCTTCCAGCGGGGTGAAGCGGCGCGGCGCGAACAGGTTGGTTGCCAACCCGCGCGAGAGGCCGTAAACCCACTCATCCAGTTCGGCGGCGATTTGCGCGGCATATTCCGGCTGGCGCGCCAGCGATTCCAGTTCGGCGCGCGCGATGGGCAGCAGGCGCGTCCCGGCCACGCCGACCGCCAGCAGGCCGAATGCCCGGCGGTAATGCGCCAGCGCCATGCCGAGCAGCAACTGTCCGGCCTCGGCGCGGAAGAGATGCCGCCGCGCGCCGTGTGCCTGCCCGTCGGTGACGCGCACCGCGAAGACATCGACCTTGCCCGCCAGAATCACCCAGACGCGCTCCGGGTCATCGAGCAGGAAAGGCTGGTTGCTGCCAACCGTGATGGCATCCGTATGATTGACATTCAGGTTCATCCAGGGTGCTGCGCTCATGACCTGGCCTCCAGTTCGCTGACATCGGCCAGCACCAGCCGCAGATACGGGCCATCCTGCTGGCGCAGCTCGTCGTGCGTGCCGCGCTGCACCACCTTGCCCTGTTCGAGTACGATGATCTCGTCGCAGTCGCGAATCGTGCTCAGGCGGTGCGCGACGATCAGGCAGGTGCAGCCGCGCCGCCGCAGGTTATCGTCGATGATCTTCTCGGTGAGGGTGTCGAGCGCGCTGGTGGCCTCGTCCAGCACCAGGATGGTCGGATTACCAACCAGGGCGCGGGCGATCTCCATGCGCTGGCGCTGACCGCCGCTGAAGTTGCGCCCACCTTCTTCGATGATGTGGTCGTAACCGTCCGGGCGCTCGATGATCTCGTCGTGAATGGCGGCGTCTTTGGCCGCGTGGATGATGCTCGTCTCCGGGATGGTGTGATCCCACAGCGTCAGGTTCTCGCGCACGGTGCCCTCGAACAGGAAGATGTCCTGGTCCACCAGCGCCAGCGAGTTGGTGATCAGGTAGCGCGGCAGGGCGGCGCGCGGCTGCCCGTCGAACAGCACCTCGCCACCCCAGGGCACATACAGTCCGGCCACCAGGCGCGAAATCGTGCTCTTGCCGCTGCCCGACCCACCAACGAGCGCCACGCGCTGCCCCGGTTTGATCGTCAGGTTCAGCCCTTCGATCAGCGGCGGTGCGAGCGGACTGTAGCCGAAGGTCACGCCGCGCAGTTCAATTGTGCCGCTCAGCTTGGCGTTGGCAGCGTCATCCGGCGTGGCATCAGCGTCCTTCACCTGGGCATCCGGGTCGTAGCGCAGCACGTCGTCCAGACGGTTCAGGTCGCCTTCGACCTCTTGCAGCCGCCCGCCCAGGTTGACCATCTGGTTGACCGGGTCCAGGAAGCTCGCCATCAAACTCTGGAAGGCTACCAGCAGACCCATCGACATTTCGCCGCGCAGGATGAGCAGCGCGCCCAGCGCCAGAATAGCGGTCGTATTGACCGCCGTCAGGAAGGTGGGCACGACCGAGAGGAGCTGCGAATAGCGCCCCAGCTCCTGCTGCGCGTTGAGTGTCTTGGCCTGGTAGCCCGCCCACTGGGTGAAGAAGTCCGACTCTGCGCCCGTCGCCTTGAGCGTCTCGATGGTTTGCAGGCCGTTCATGGCCGTCGCGACCAGCTTGCCGCGCTCTTGCAGCAGCCGCTGGTTGACATCGACGCGCTGGCGCGAAACGTAACGCAGCGCCAGCGTGTTCAGCAGCGCGATGCCCACGCTGATACCTGCCAGCACCGTGCTGTACTGGAACATCAGCAGCGCGTAGAAAGCGATCAGCACGACGTTGAGCAGCGTCGTGGCGATTTCTTCCGAGACCACCTGCGCCACGCGGTCGTTGATCTCGACGCGGTAGCCGATCTCGCCGCCGAAACGCTGTGTGAAGAAGGCGATGGGCAGCCGCAAAATGTGCCAGAAGAAGCGCGCCGACTCGCTCAGGGCGATGCGCGTCTCCAGCCGCAGCAGGTAGCGCTGTTGCAGCCAGGTCAGCAGCGCCCGCGCCAGCGCCGTGAAGCCCATCACCAGCAGCAGCGGGGCTAACCAGTTGGCGCGCTCTGTCACCAGGATTTCGTCAATGAAGATGCGCGCGAAGGTTGGGATGATCAGACCGGGGATGATCAGCGCCAGGCTCGCCAGCACGACGTAGACCAGTGCCAGCCGCGCCCCGCGCAGCCGCGCCCCCAATGAGCGGGCGATGCCGCGTCGTTCGCCCTCGCGCACAAACTCGTCGGTCGGCTCGAAGACCATTGCCACGCCCGTGAACGACTGGTCGAACTCTGCCACGCTGACGATACGCGGGCCGCGCGCCGGGTCATTGAGGAACACCTTGTCGCGCCGGAAGCCCTCGACCACCAGATAGTGGTTGAAGTTCCAATGGATGATCATCGGCAGCGGCAGTTCGCGCAGGCCTTCCGGCTCGCTCTGGTAGCCCTGCGCGCTCAGGCCGTAACGCCGCGCCGCGCGCAGGATGTTGCCCGCCACCGAGCCATCGCGCGAGACGCCGCACTCGACGCGCAGTTCTTCCAGCGGGACGATGCGCCCGTAGTAGCCCAACACGCTGCCGAGCGCCGCCGCGCCGCACTCCACCGCTTCCATCTGTAGCACCGTCGGCGTCTTCACGCGTCGGGGGCGTCTGCTGCTGTTTTCGCTCATAGGGTTATGGTCTGCTGTGATTCATCGCTGCGCCTATTATAGAGGGGCTGGCGAAAACGCGCTGCATGGGTTGTGGCATAGCGCGATGTGTCGTCTGTGCGGTATATTTAAACCTAAATAGTATTGGTAGCAGAGAATATACAATGCCTACGCGACCCCTTGGTAACTCCGATTTGCAGATCACCCCGATTGGCTTCGGCGCCTGGGCGATTGGCGGCAGCGGCTGGGAATACGGCTGGGGACCGCAGGACGACGCCGATTCGATTGCCACTATTCACGCCGCGCTGGACAGCGGCATCAACTGGGTCGACACCGCACCGGCTTATGGCCTCGGCCATTCAGAGACCATCGTCGCGCGTGCGCTCAAAGGCCGCGCGAACCGCCCGTATGTCTTCACCAAATGCTCGCTGGTCTGGGGCGCTGATCGCAAGCTCGACAACAGCCTGAAGGCCGCCTCACTGCGCCGCGAGGTCGAGGACAGTCTGCGCCGCTTACAGGTGGACGTGATCGACCTCTACCAGATTCACTGGCCGAATCCCGACCCGGATATTGAGGAAGGCTGGGACACGCTGGCGAAGCTGCGTGAGGAGGGCAAGGTGCGCTGGATCGGCGTCTCGAACTTCAGCGTCGCGCAGATGCAGCGCGTCGCCCCCACCGCGCCGATTACGTCGTTGCAGCCGCCCTATTCGCTCATCCGCCGCGAGATCGAGGCCGAGATTCTGCCGTACTGCGAACAGAACAACATCGGCGTGATCGTCTATTCACCGATGCAGGCCGGGTTGCTGACGGGCGCGATGACGCTGGAACGCGCGCGCCGCCTGCCGGACGACGACTGGCGCAGCCGCGAGGACGACTTCAAGGAACCGCGCCTGGTGCGGCATCTCAAGCTGGTCGATGTGCTGACCGATATTGGCGGGCGGCACGGTTACTCGCCGGGTGAGGTGGCCGTCGCCTGGACGCTGCGGTTGCCTGCGGTGACGGGCGCGATCGTCGGGGCGCGCAGCCCACATCAGATCGAAGGCATCATCGGTGCAATGGACTTCCGCCTGAGCGCAGATGAGATCGCGGAGATTGAAGCATTCGTGCGGGACAATCCGTAGGAGCAAGCGCTATTCATGACCCAACAGGATGCCCTGCTGGATAATCTCGCGCGCCGCTTTGAACATATGGGCAGCAGTGTTTATGGTGTCACCAATGTTGTGAACGCTTCGCCGCTGTATGCTGCTTTATCATTAGGTGCTGCGCAAGATAGAGAAACGCTAAGCCTGCTGCTGTATGCTGACCAGCGTCAGCAGCTTGGCAATCTGCTGTTCGGCGCGGTGCATTATCTGCTGCTTGGTGGTATACAGCACCCGATTGCGGAGTACTTCGCCAGCCTGAACAGCGCTCCGCATCCACCCGACGATGCATATCCACTGTTTCAGGCGTTCTGTCGTGAGTATGCAGACGCCATTCGCGCATTGGTGAATACCCGCAGTGTACAAACCAACGAGGTGCGGCGCTGTGCGTGCTGGATACCTGCCTTCGTGATGCTGGCACAACGTACTGGGCAGCCGCTCGCGCTGGTCGAGATGGGTTCCAGCGCCGGGCTGAATCTGCTGTTTCGGCACTATGGTTATCACTATTCTGATGGCCGCAAGACGGGTGATCTGCAATCTCCGATACAGCTTGCTTGCGAGGTGCGTGGCGACAAGCCGCCGCCACTTGCCGAAGCGCTGCCAGCGGTTGTGTCACAGATTGGCATTGACCTGAACCCCGTGAATCTGCACGATCCGGATACGGTGCGCTGGCTGCGAGCGCTGGTTTGGCCGGAACACCGCGACCGCGCGGCGCTCCTTGACCGCGCCTTGACGGTGGCGGCAGGGCATTCGTTAGAGGTCATCAGCGGGAATGCGCTGGACGTGTTGCCCGACGTGTTGGCGAACACGCCGCGCGATGCAGCCCTGTGCATCTTCCACAGCTACACCCTGGTCTATTTTTCGAAGGATGAGCGGAACGCCCTTGCACAACTGCTGCTGACACACTCGGCACATCGCCCTGTTTACCGCCTCTCGATGGAGTGGTTAGCCGGGCAGGATGGGCCGCAGATTGAACTGCACAGCTATCTGAACGGCGAAACGCAGATGGAACTGCTGGCCTATGCCGAAAGTCACGGACGCTGGATTGAGTGGTTGGCCTAGATGAAGCAATCTGCAAACTGCTGTACAATGACCGCTCCTGATGTGTGACCATGAGTGATGTGATGCAGTACAACCAGACTGATTCAAAGCGTACTCTGTGGCGCGGCGTGTGGGCGCTGCTCGGCCTGAGCGGCCTTGGCCTGCTGCTGGCTGCCGTCATCGGCACAGGCGACTCGTTCGGCACGATTATGAGCATCTTCAGCACGCGCTTCCTGGGCATCTTCATCGAAGCCGTGCCCTTCCTGCTGCTCGGCACGGTCGTCTCCGGCCTGATCGACGCCTTCATCACGCCGGATGACATCGCCCGTGTCGTGCCGCGCAACCCGTTCCTGGCGACCATCGCGGGCGCATTCCTGGGGTTTGCCTTCCCGGTGTGCGAGTGCGGCGTTGTGCCGGTCGTGCGCCGCCTGTTCAACAAGGGGCTGCCGATGTGGGTGGGCATCACCTTCCTGCTGGCCGCCCCGGTGATCAACCCGATTGTGCTGGTCAGCACGGCGGTGGCCTTCGGCGTCGGCCCGGTGCTGATCGGGCGCTTCGCCCTGACGATTCTGGTGGCGGTCGGCGTCGGGCTGGTGTTCGCCACCGGCGCGCGGGCGCAGGATGTCTTACAACCGCGCGCGCTGATGCCCGTGATGGGCGGCTCCGGCGAAGCGGCGGCGAATACGATTATCAAACGCAAGTCGTTCGCGGCGGGCATCCGCGATGCGCTCAACAGTGCTAACGGTGAATTCTTCGAGATGGGGCGCTACCTGATCATTGGTTCGCTGCTGGCGGCAGGGATGCAGACGCTGGTTTCGCAGGAGACGCTGCTGGCGCTGGGCAAGGGGCCGCTGATCTCGGTGCTGGTCATGCAGATGCTGGCCTTCCTGCTGAGCGTGTGTTCGACGGTGGATGCCTTCCTGGCGCTGGCCTTCGTCGGCACGTTCACCACCGGGTCGATCATCACCTTCCTGACCTTCGGGCCGATGGTGGACATCAAGAGCACGCTGATGTTCCTGGGCGTGTTCCAGCGGCGCGTGGTGCTGTACCTGATCCTGCTGCCGCTGCTGATGAGCCTGCTGGCGGGCATCTGGCTGAACCTGAATATTGCGTTTTGATCTTCTGAACGCTTAGGTTCCGGCTTATTTGCTCAGAATTCTATATAGCTGAACGCTTGGGTTTTTGAACCAACCTTATTGGGAACGGATCAGATTGAAACCAAGCCTCGAAGTCATGGACATTCACCTTGACTAAATCCGCTAATTCAGCGTTGCTGTATCCTAATTTGCGATACTCGTTTAGCAAGTCTGTTATCGATTGAGGTATTTCAGTAGGCAGAGAAAACGGCTCATTCTTGCGATAACCATACTTACTTAGCATTTGAAATAGTGAATTGTATTGCCTTTCGCTTATTTCACCAATATCCTTAGCCCTAACGATAAGAGCTTGCATTGATACTTTCCAATATGGTTTCAAGTTAAGCAAATGGCTAATTGTGACCGTCGTAAGCTCGGGTCTAATGTCTTCAGCAGGCATGAGAAATGCGGCTGCGAATTTGTCCGCTTCTTCTTCGATCTGTGGATGTGGAAGTTGATTATGATGCAAAACTAGATGACCCAGCGCGTGTGCCAAACTGAAACGCAGTCTGTCGCCAGGAGATCTTGTATTCACCAAAATGATAGGCGGCGTAGGTTCAATCCACTGAACTGCCTCGTCGATCAGGTCAGTACCAAAATCGTGAGCGAACACGAAACAGGAAGCTTCCTCGAGTTGGGCTATCATGTTGTTTATTGGACCAGATGGAATACGCCATTTCGCCCTCACTGCTGCTGCAACATCATCAACATTTGAGTCGAATTCTGCCAGATTGCATTGAGGAATCGTATAAAGAGGGTCGAATTCAATCTGGTTAAGCAAATCAGCCACACCCATTCGGTACAGATTCAAGAGACCATCGATTTGTTTCTGCTGTACAGCAGATAAGCTGCGACGCTTCCTATGAAATACATCTCCTGTCTCTGCAGCGAGGCGTTTCCCATCCCGAGCAAAAAAGCTCATAGGAAATTCTAAGGTCTTAGCTAAAACTTGCATCTCATCTAACGGTATACGTTTTATACCACCTTCATATCGAGATATGCGACCCTGATCAATACTGCTGCGTTCTGCCAGCTCAGTTTGGGTCATTCCCCTTACTTCACGAGCAAGAATTAACATTTCGGCGTTAAATGAGGCGTTCATGACGACTCTTTCTTGTGGTTTTCAGTCTTTGAGCGAAATCTCGGCTTGGTTGTAACTTTTTCCTCATGTTGAGTGGTGCGAACGGTCGATACCTGTTCGAGTTCATATTCACTGATGATTTGATCACCGTTTCGATCAATGAAGCTCAATCCGATTATCAGCCCTGCATTTGTGCGATAACCCGCAAGAAAAATAGATAGATCCCGTAGTTGATCCTGTGTAGTCTTTAGGGATTCGAACTCTGTTCCTGGCAGGGGTTGTTGCAATTGAGCGTGGCGTGCAGTCTGAATAGTCTTTGGTTCTGGGCATAAGTAATTTGTGTCCTCTATTTTTCGGAAGTACACAAATACTTGATCATCGAAGACTAAGCCATTGATCCCATTAACATCAAATGGTCTTACAGCAACATCGGTTGTAAATGCTTCTTTTATATGAGCAATACTCCATTCACGAGTATTGAAAGCCTTTCCTCGATTACTAACGTGATCGTAAACATGGCGTTTGAGCCTGACAAGTTCTTGATGGTGGTTATTATGAGCCTCAATTGCACTCCAGAACATTCTTTTGCGCCCTGGTGTCAGAAATCCTGGACAATTCGAGGTGTTTGTGTCAGACATTAGTTATTACCTCATGTTTGAAGCTTGATTCTAAGATTAGCACGAATTACACAGTGTGTCAACTATGTGGTGTAAATTATGTCAACAACTATGCAACGGTGGTAAAGCAAAACCGAAAATCATTACTGTTCAAAGAAGATATCAGCATCATGTGAGGCACATCGTCGCAACATAAATATATGCTCATAATGTGAATAATTTCCTGCGCATAACTTGCGCAAATCGAAATCCCCATCGGTCTATCTCAATCACCTAAACACAATCAACGGGATATTGTTCTTTCAGGGAACTCAGTTAGCTGGTGTATAAAATGTAGAGGTCATTTCGAAAGCGCTGCTACTTGCCAACGACCAGGAGATCAAAGACTCGACGATCCTTGAACAGCTTTTCGCGCGTGGCTGATCGCAGCTAGAAGCGGAAGTTCGCAGCACAATTGGCCTGCAAAGCGGCGTGGTGAAACGCCGCTTGCATTGGCGCAGCTGTGGACTTTCCCGCTTTAGGCCGCTGCAATGCTGCTGGTTTCTACTGTGGAAAACGTTCACCCTGCATAGGACATGCTCATGTCGCAATCCGCAACCCGCAGCGTATGGCTGTACGTCTTCATCATCTTCATCAGCGCGGTGATCCTGTAT
>JAEUQX010000301.1 GCA_016788625.1 Anaerolineae bacterium | reverse complement strand
TCGCCGACGATGACCGGGATGCCAAGTTCGCCGAGTTCCTCGTCAATATCGGGCTTGAGCTTGATATCAATCGCCACGACATCGAAACCCATACCAACGAGCGTGCGAGCGACGCGCAGTCCGACATGGCCGATGCCGAGGATGATGACATGATTGCGATAGGTTGAGGCCACTGCTTCCTCCCAGGCGCTGCGCCGTTCACTCCGATCAAAGAAAAGTCGCACAAAGTCCGCTGCCCCGCGTCCGATAATGAAAATCGCCAGAATGGGCATGAGATACCAGAACAGCATCAGATACCACTCGCGAGGCGCGTCGGCTGTTGGCGGTTCCAGCACCATCATCCGCAGCACATAGTAGGGTAGTTCCAGGTACGGTGTGCGCGGATAACCCGCCAGGACGCTGAGTTCACCGTAGAGCAGTCCGCCGCCGAAAACCACCAGCACAAACAGCAGGATCGATGAGCGGAACTCGCTCCACAGCGCGCTGCTGTCGCGCCAGACCGCGCGCAGCACTCGCAGTACGCGCGTGGAGCGCCGCCGCCCGCGCGGCAGAACCAACCGGGTTGAGGGCACGTTTAGTCTTTCTCCCAGGGTAGTGAAAAGCCGAGCATTTGTGCCTGTTCTAATGAAAGTAGTTGTTTGTTTGATGCGGGTGCTTCGATAGCATTGTCTGGCATCGTTGCGGGTATCTCCTCGGCTGGTTCATCATCAGGGATGAATCCTAAAGCTTGCGCCTCTTCCATCGAGAGTAGTTCCCCGGTGATGCCCGTTCTGAAAAGGTCGTCTGTAGTGGCCAGCCGTTCCATTTCAGCGAGCCGGGTTTGCGCCGAAGCTGGGCGGAAATGCGCGGCCAGGTCATCCGGGTCGTAACCCGGCTGTGTTCTCCAGAATGTCAGCAGGGCTTCCCAGATACGTTGAGGATCTTCTTTTCCCATTTGGGAACGCTGCGCCATCACGCGGATGATGTCATATTCCTGGCGCGCTTGTTCGAGACTGAGGGCGTCACGCACCTGCTGCTCATAAGCATCCAGCGGATAGAACGAGGGTACATAGCCCGATGCGCGAATTTTCCCCAGCCAATCGAGCGCCGTAAGCCATTCCTGACGATCTGCTGCGTCCTGAAAGGCCTGGATAGCGGCCATCGTATCGAATTTGACGGTCTGGACTTCAGCCATGACTTTGAGCGCGTCCAGCTTGGTGAGTTCGCGTTCCAGCGCGTCGAGCAGCGGTTCGATATTATCGAGGAAATGCCGCCCGGACTCTAGAAAGGCTACATTGTATTCCAGCATGGGTCGCAGGTCGGGTGGCAAATCCTGATTGCGCGGCGGGTGCGCGCCTTTAATGCAAATGGGCGCTATGGGTTTACCTTCGTCCAGTGCTAGTTTGATCTCGATACGCACATAATCCGGATCGTCGGGCTGTTGTTCGCGTTCTTTCAGAATTTCCAGCCAGCGCGGGCCGATGAAAGCGACCAGCACATCACAGTCGCGCACCCGCTCTCGAATATAGTCGGCAAAGGGTGTGAACGGCGGGATCGTATCCGAATCCATGAACACGCTGTCGCGTCCGTAGCGCAGGGCAAACCAATCGCGGACGCGCTCGACGAAATCCGGGAAATCAGCGCGGCGGTAGTTGAAGAATATTTTGCGGCGCGGTGCGGACGTTTCGCTGCTGCTCATAGCATGACCTTCAATATCTTGTCTATTCTACTGCGCTCTCGTCATTTCGCACCCAAGAACTGCGCGACAGACGCACCCTTCTTGCGTATACTCTACAGTAATCATGGAGGAAAAGATGCAGCAACCACAAACGCAATCTTCGGGGCCGCCTATTCATTATCTGGCTGCCATGCTTACGGTGATTCTCGACTGGCTCTGGGGTATGCCGGAAATTGCCGGGGGCGCGACGGGTGTTGGCATCATCGCGCTGCCCTTCCTGATGCTCTCGATAGGCGCGGTCGCCTTCACAGGCGTGACGCTGATTCAGCGTTTCATGGGCAGCGACGGCTGGGGCGCGGCGCTGGCGAAGGGCGTCGTGATGGGCGTCGTCGCGGGTGTCCCGTTCATGGTAACGGGCACGGCCATCGGCGGCGTGCTGCTCGGTTGGGCTGGCCTGGGTGCGCTGCGGCGCATGTTGGGTGGCGGAGACGAGCAACCGCGCCAGATCCCCGGCCAGAAACGATAAAAAAAGGACGCCTCGACAAATGGGAGGCGTCCTTCTTATAACGCTGTTTGCTCAAAACCGGGTGTGGCGAGTGAACGTACAGCGTCTTCCAGGGTTATCCAGCCCACTCAGGTATGGGTCGGCAACACAACACTAGTTGTTTGGCTGCGCGCACCTCGTCCAGGCGGGATACCGGGGCGGTGTGCGGTGCGCTTCGCAGCAGGTCAGGGTTTTCGTGAGCTTCGGCGGCGATCTTCTTCATCGCATCGATGAAACCGTCGAGCGTCGCCTTATCTTCGGTTTCCGTCGGCTCAATCATCAGCGCTTCAGGGACGATGAGCGGGAAGTAGTTCGTGGGTGGATGGAAACCATAGTCCATCAGGCGTTTGGAGATGTCCAGCGCGTGGACGTTCTCGACACCCTCAAAATGCCCCTCTAACACGAATTCATGCCCACAATACCGATTATACGGGATTTTGTACGTGTCCTGCAACCTTACTCTAACGTAATTTGCGTTGAGCGCGGCATGACGCGAGATGCCACGGATACCTTCGTCACCGTTAGCGCGGATGTAGGTGTAGGCGCGTACATGCATCCCGAAGTTGCCATGAAAAGCCTTCAGTCGTCCGATAGACTTTTCCGGCATGACCAGGCCGTAGAGCGGAGCGTCATCGGCTTCTTCGGCGGCTTCGATGATCTGCGCGACCGGGCCAGGCAGGTACGGCACGAGTTTTTCATTGACGCCGACTGGACCGCTGCCGGGGCCGCCACCGCCGTGCGGGGTTGAGAACGTTTTGTGCAGGTTGTAGTGCATGACATCGAAGCCAAGTTCACCCGGCTTGACGACGCCCATCAGCGCGTTCATGTTCGCGCCATCCATATACATCAGGCCGCCGCACTCGTGTACGGCTTTGACCACTTCCAGGATATGGCTCTCGAACAGCCCCAGGGTGTTTGGCACCGTGATCATCATGCCTGCTACCGTATCGTCGCAGGCCGCCCGCAGCGCCGCCAGATCGACATCGCCGTTCTCATCGGACGGCAGTTCGACGGCGGTGAATCCGGCCATTGTGACGGTGGCGGGGTTGGTGCCATGCGCGCTGTTGGGGATGAGGATTTTCGTGCGTTTGTTGTCGCCGCGATCCACGTGATATTTGCGGATCATCAGGATGCCCGCGAATTCACCTTGCGCCCCGGCAGCGGGTGCCAGGCTGACTGCCTTGAAGCCGCTAATTTCCGCCAGCCACTCCTGAAGTTGGTACATCAGGGCGAGCGCGCCCTGTGATCCTGCGCCATCGGTCAGTGGGTGCAGTTGAGCAAAACCGGGCATCCGCGCCGTGTCCTCATTCAGCTTGGGATTGTACTTCATCGTGCACGATCCCAGCGGATAGAAGCCCTTATCGATGGAATAGTTCAGGCTGCTCAGCCGCGTGAAGTGGCGGATGACTTGCAGCTCTCCCACTTCCGGCAGATCAAGGTCAGCGCGCAGCAGTTCGGCGGGGATGGCCTCCTGCGGCACATCACAATCCGGGAGCAGCACGCCGCAGCGCCCCGGTGAACCCAGATCATAAATCAGTTGCTCGCTCATATTGTCGCTTCCTTTAAGCCTTCAACCAGTGCGTCAATTTCCGCTTTGCTGTTCATTTCCGTGACGCAGAGCAGCATGTGATCTTTGAGGTGGGCGTAGTCTTGTCCCAGGTCGTAACCGCCCATAATGCCTTTTTCGATCAGGATGTCATTCAGCGCGGCGACGGGCCGCGGGCACTTGATGACGAATTCGTTGAAGAACGGTTTGCTCGTGTCTACGCTGAAGCCGGGGAGCGCCGAGATCTGCTTGGCGGCGTAGTGTGCTTTGTGGTAGCACAGTTCCGCGACCTTACGCAGCCCATGCTTGCCCATCAAAGAGAGGTACACGGCGGCAGTCAGGGACATCAGACCTTGATTGGTGCAGATGTTGCTCGACGCCTTGTCGCGACGAATGTCCTGTTCGCGCGGGCGCAGAGTCATGACAAAGGCACGTTTCCCGTCCTGGTCGAGCGTTTCTCCGACGATGCGCCCGGCAATCTTACGGACGTATTCGGTACGGCAGGCGAAGAACCCCAGGTATGGGCCGCCGAAACTGAGCGGGATGCCCAGCGGCTGTCCTTCGCCAACCACGATGTCCGCGCCTAGCTCGCCGGGTGGCTTGAGCAGCCCCAACGTGATGGGATTCGTCACGATGACCAGGAGCGCTCCGGCCTGATGCACCCTCTCCGCCAGAAGGGCAAAGTCGTCAATCTGACCGAAGAAATTGGGATACTGCACTGCCACCATCGCCGTATGTTCATCAAGCATCTCGATCAGGTCTGCAATATCCGCGCGTCCACTGTCGCCTACGATCTTGAGATCGCGCCCCTGGTGATAGGTGCGCAGCACAGCGCGGTACTGTGGGTTGATGCCATGGCTGAGGATGATTTTGTTGCGTTTGCCGCGCGCGACATCCAAGGCTACTGTCACGGCCTCGGCCAGGCTGGTCGCGCCGTCGTAATGACTGGCGTTGGCGGCGTCCATGCCCGTCAGCGCGCACATCATGCTTTGATATTCGAAGATCGCCTGGAGTGTGCCCTGGCTGACTTCGGGTTGGTAGGGTGTATAGGCGGTCAGAAACTCGCCGCGCAGGACAATGTGACTGATTGCTGCCGGGATGAAGTGGTGATACGCGCCTGCGCCGCGAAAACTGGCGAAATCACCAGCATGTTCGTTCGCGTCGGAGAGGGCGGCAAGTTCTGCTACGATCTCCATCTCGCTCATGGGTTTGGGCAGGTTCAAACGGGGGAAGCGGTGGGTAGAGGGAACCGCTTCAAACAGATCTTCTATTGTAGTCACGCCGATGGCCGCGAGCATCTGCTGGCGTTCCAGATCGGTGTGGGGCATGTAACTCATACAATTCCTCGATCCGATAGTGATCTACTAAGCAGCGCAGTTATGAACGGCTGTTGCAATACTCGGTGTAAGCGGCGGCGTCCATCAGGGCATTGGCCTCGGCAGCATCGCTCAGTCTGATCTTGATCAGCCAGCCCGCGCCATAAGGATCAGTGTTGATCAGCTCCGGCTCGTCTTCCAGCGCGCTGTTGACTTCGATCACCGTGCCGCCAACGGGCACGTATATATCCGATGCGGCCTTAACCGACTCGACCACACCGAATGATTCGCCAACTTTGAAGGTTGCTCCAACATCCGGGAATTCGACATAGACGATGTCATTCAGCTGATCCTGGGCATAATCGGAAATGCCGATTGTGCCCGTGTCACCTTCAATGCGCAGCCATTCATCATTCTTGGTGTATTTCAGGTCGGATGGGGTTTTCAGGTTAGACATCGGTTATCTCCTCATCATGCTGATTAAATAGAACGAAAAAGAGCGTACAGACCAAAGTGCTATACGCTCTGTTAGGTGACTTCCAGAGACTACGACCTGCGAATCCTGGTGACCTGAGAGTTTCATGCCCGGCCAGCAAAACCGGATCACTTGCCCCTTCGGCGTCCCTGCGATTGCGGGAACTCTCTTCGCGGGTCGATCAATAAATTCTTGTTGATTGTATCGAGTTCGCGGCTGTCTGGCAACCAGTCTATGCGTCCGCGCTGACAGGCAGCCACTCAAAGAGTGCTTTGCGTGCATTATCGCTCAAAGCGAGGTTGAAACCCAGATGCCCGGTGGCATCCGCGACGATGGTCGGGCGCAGCAGCAGCGTGCCATCCGGCTTGAGTCCGACAGCGAGATAGGCCTGTCCCGTGCCAATCTGACGGGTTGTCTGCAAGCCTTCGACGGGCTGCAAACGCGCCAGCACGCGGGAAAGTTCCTGGAAGCGCGGACGTAATGCGATTTCGAATGGGCCGTAGTTGGCGGAGAGCGCGATATAGCCACCCTCGCGGCGCATGGCGACGACCGGGCGACCAGCAATCTGGTTCTCGGTGGAGAAGGTGATCACGCCCGATGAATTATCGATGTTGACCTGATCAAGGACTTCAAAGTTTCGCATACTGGGTTTGCTCCGAACTTCACAAAAAACGTTCAGAAGTATAACACGCTTGTCCAAAATTGCGGAATGTTGGCATACACCTTAGAGTCCATTGAATTATGGGCAGGGTTTTCCTACTTGCGCTAGAATATTACATTTACATCTTGCGGTTGCTCTGACCCGCCAAGATGGCCTAGATACATGTTTTGCAAGGAGTAGGTTCGATGAAGAGACTTTTGCTGGTTTGTGTGCTGCTGCTGCTGGTGATGAATGTCGCCCAGGCACAGGACACGGTGACGATTACGATTGAGAGCTGGCGTAATGACGACCTGACGATTTGGGAAGATACGATCCTGCCTGTTTTCGAGGCGCAGTATCCCAATATTGATGTCGTCTTCGCGCCCACCGCCCCGGCGGAATACAATGCCGCGCTGAATGCCAAGCTCGAAGGTGGCACGGCGGGCGATCTGATCACCTGCCGCCCGTTCGATGCGTCGCTGGCGCTGTTCCAGCAGGGCTATCTGGCTTCGCTGAACGACCTGGCTGGTATGGAAAACTTCAGCGATGTCGCCAAGAGCGCCTGGATTACCGATGACGGTTCGGACGTGTTCTGCGTGCCGATGGCCTCGGTCATTCATGGTTTCATCTACAACAAGGACATCTTCGCTGAACTGGGTCTGGAAGAACCGGCCACTGTCAGTGAATTCTATGCGGTGCTGGACGCCATCAAGGCCGACGGCAACTACATTCCGCTGGTGATGGGCACGGCTGACCAGTGGGAATCGGCGACGATGGGCTTCCAGAACATCGGCCCGAACTACTGGAAGGGTGAAGAAGGCCGCCTGGGTCTGATTGACGGCTCGGCGCAGTACAACACCGAAGGCTTCGCGGCGGCGTTTGAAGCGCTGGCTGCCTGGCAGCCATATCTGGGCGACAGCTATCAGTCGCAGACATACCCGGATTCGCAGAACATCTTCGCGCTCGGCCTGGGTGCGATTTACCCGGCAGGCTCGTGGGACATCTCGGTGTTCAACAGCACTGCTGAATTCGAGTTTGGCGCGTTCAAGCCGCCGGTGCCGGATGGTCAGGAAGACTGCTACATCAGCGACCACACCGACATCGCCATCGGTCTGAACGCTGCTTCGCCGAATGCCGAAGAAGCGCGTATTTTCCTGGAATGGGTGACGAGCGCTGAGTTCGCCACGCTGTACAGCAACGCGCTGCCCGGCTTCTTCTCGCTGTCCTCGCTGCCCGTTGAGGTTGAAGACCCAGTTGCGGCGGAATTCGTCGGCTGGCGTAATGAGTGCTCCAGCACCATCCGCTCGTCGTACCAGATTCTCTCGCGCGGTGAGCCGAACAACGAAACGCAGCTCTGGGAAATCAGCGCCTCGATCCTGAATGGCACGGTGACGCCACAGGAAGGTGCGGACACCATCCAGGCAGGTTTGGAAGCCTGGTACGCGCCGCAGCAGTAGGCCTTAATCTGTT
The DNA here is from genome assembly GCA_016788625.1 of Anaerolineae bacterium. Classification (GTDB taxonomy): domain Bacteria; phylum Chloroflexota; class Anaerolineae; order Aggregatilineales; family Phototrophicaceae; genus CFX2. Next base: position 16,754 of record JAEUQX010000301.1, on the reverse strand, counting down.
TTTCTTACAGGGGTGCCCATGTGGGTGCCCCTGTATCAGCATTACCTAACAATACAGCGAGCGGACTTTTATCATGCCCGCCTCCAAAAGAAAATCTTTCCCCTGGCATATCGTTGTTTTCCTGGCTCCGGCTGTCATCATTTACACCTTGTTCATGATCTATCCGCTGATCGATTCGCTCCGGTTGAGCCTGTACACCGTCGAGCAGCAAGGTGGACCAGAAGTATTCGTTGGGCTGGGCAACTATCAACGCCTGTTCACCGATCCGTTCTGGCAGCCACAGATTACGCGCGCGGTGGGCAACACGTTCGAGTTCTTCCTGATCCATATGTTCGTGCAGAATCCGCTGGCCCTGCTGCTGGCGTCGCTGCTCAGTTCGCGTTTCATCGTCGGGCGCAGCATCTACCGCACGCTGATCTTTACCCCCAGCGTGCTATCGGTGGTGCTGATCGGTTTCATCTGGCAGCTCATTCTCAGTCCGGTGTTTGGCCGTGCGCTGTTCGCCCAGATCGGCATCAAGCTGCCGCCGCTGCTGGGGCAGGCGGAGACAGCACTGCCCGTGCTCTCTCTTGTCTCGGTATGGCAGTGGGTGGGTGTGCCGATGATGCTCTTCCTCGCGGCGTTGATCGCCATCCCGGATGAGTTGATCGAAGCGGCGCGGGTGGACGGCGCGACAGGGGTGGGTGTGTTCTGGCGCATCAAACTGCCGCTGATTATGCCGACCGTTGGCATCGTGGCGGTGCTGACTTTCGTTGGCAACTTCAATGCGTTCGACCTGATCTATACGACTCAGGGGGCGTTGGGCGCGCCGGATTACAGCACTGATCTGCTGGGCACGCTGTTCTATCGCACCTTCTTTGGCGTGCAGCTTCAACTGCCCAACCCAACGATGGGTACGGCTGTAGCGGGCGTTATGTTCGTCATCATTTTCACGGGGGTGCTGATTTATCTGTTCACCTGGCAGCGCCGGTTGCTGCGAAACACTGTGGAGCTATGAACATGAGCATCAAACCCGGCTCCTTTTTGCAGCTCGCTGCCGCGCACCTCGCGCTGCTGGCCTATACTGCGCTGGCGTTGTTCCCGGTCGGGCTGATCTTGATCAACTCCTTCAAAGAGCGCAACGCTATCTTTCGCACGCCGTTCAACCTGCCGGATGCCGAGACTTTCTCGGTCGCTGGTTTTGAAACCGTCTTCGGGCGTGGCGCGTTCCCGTCGTATTTCCTCAACAGCCTGATTGTTACGGTGGGCGCGCTGTTGCTGATTTTCATCGCAGGGACGATGGCGGCGCACGCGCTGGCAGAATACCAGTTTCCGGGGAATACGCTGTTGGGGTTGTATCTCGCTGTCGGCATCATGGTGCCGATTCGGTTGGGCACGGTCAGCATCCTGCGCCTCGTTGTCAGTATGGATTTGAACGATACGCTGTGGGCCTTGATCCTGGTGTATACAGCCAGTGGGCTGCCGCTTGCCGTGTTTGTCCTATCGCAGTTCATGCGGCAGGTGCCACGCGACCTGAAGGATGCCGCGCGGGTGGATGGTGCCAGCGAGTATCGTGTTTACTGGATGACGATTCCGCTCATCCGTCCGGCAATTGGCACGGTGATGGTTTTCAACATGATCCCGATCTGGAATGACCTGTGGTTTCCGCTCATCCTGGCGCCGGGGGAACGCAGCAAGACCGTGACGTTGGGTGCGCAGCAGTTCCTGGGGCAGTTCGCCAATGATTACAACGCCGTCCTGGCTTCGCTGACGCTGGCGGCGGTGCCCGTCGTCATCTTGTACATTCTGTTTTCTCGACAGCTCATCCAGGGTCTGACCAGCGGCGCGGTGAAATGAGCGCTGCGGTACAGTCGATTGAGTCAGATGTTAAGCTGACTTCAATTTGAAGTTGATCATGTAATTTCTGAGAAGCATGGCTGCATCTCAATTTAACAGAGCGAATTGATGAACGCAAAATCGTTATTTCGATGGGCTTTTATCCGTGCCGCGTGTAAGGTGATGAATTGATGTTCAAAGTAGGCATTATCGGCAGTGGGTTTATGGGCGCAACCCATGCGACTGCTTGGGCCCAAACGCTCGCACAGGTGGCGGGCATCTGCTCACTGGACCGGGCGAGCGCGGATGCATTGGCTGCGCAAACAGGTGGGCGGGTATACGACAATATCGACGCGCTCCTGGCGGCAGTGGATGTCGTGGACATCTGCTCCCCGACACACTTGCACCACGAAATGGCTTTGCGGGCGGCGGCGGCGGGCAAGCACATCATCTGCGAAAAGCCGCTGGCGCGAACGTATGCCCAGGCGCGCGAGATGGTTGAGGCGTGCGCGAGTGCGGGCGTCAAGCTGCTCGTCGCACATGTCGTACGCTTCTTCCCGGAATATGCTCAGGCAAAAGCTATCGTCGAGCGTGGCGAGATTGGTCGCGTGGCGGTTGTGCGGCTGACGCGTTGTGCCTACCAGCCGCGGCTGAGCGCGAATAACTGGTTCCTTGATCCGGCAAAGTCAGGCGGGCTGATCCTCGACCTGATGATTCATGACTTCGACTACGCGCGCTGGGTAGCGGGTGATGTGGTCAGCGTCTATGCGCGTAGCGTACGTGGGCGGCAGCCGGATGCGCCAGAAGATTACAGCCTGGCAATTCTGCGTCATGCTGACGGCGCTCTTTCGAACATCGAAGGCGCATGGGCCTATCCACCGCCGATGTTCCGCACCGCGCTGGAGATCGCGGGAGACGCGGGATTGATCGAACATCCGGCAGACAGCTCGGTGCCGCTTGGCATCTACCTGAAGGCCAGCGAGGCAGGTGGCACACCAGATGTTGGTCTGCCGATGAGTCCGATGCTGGAAGACCCCTATGTAGCCGAAATCAAACATTTCTACGCGGTGTTGACGGATGAGGCTGTGACGCCGCGCGTGACGGCGGAGGATGGTGCCGCTGCGCTGCGTATTGCCCTGGCTGCCAGCGAGTCTGCACGCACCGGACGGCACGTTATGATCGAGGAGGTGCTGGCGTGATCCGCTTAGGTATTCTGAGTTTTGCACACCTCCATGCGGAAGCTTATGTAGAGAATCTGCGCGCGCTGCCGGATGTCGAATTGATCGGCATTGCGGATGACAACGTCGAGCGTGGGCGTTACTTCGCGCAGCAGTTTGGCGTGCGGTTGTTTGACTCGTATGCGGCGCTGCTGGCCGAGAAACCAGACGGCGTGTGTGTCTGCTCGGAGAACGCGCGTCATCTGCCATTAGTGCAAATGGCCGCCGAAGCTGGGGCGCATGTTCTGTGCGAAAAGCCGCTGGCAACGACATTGGAAGATGCTCAGGCTATCGTCCGCGTTTGTGACGATGCTGGTGTGCGCTTGATGACGGCCTTCCCCATGCGTTTTGGTGCGCCTGCGTTGGAGATCAAGAAGTTGGTTGATGCGGGCGGGTTGGGGCATATATACGGCTGCAATGCTACCAACCAGGGAGCGCTACCGGAGTTTCATCAGGCTGCGAATCTGGCGTTTCTTAAGCGCGATTGGTTCGTGAACAAAGCGCTGGCAGGCGGCGGCGCGATTGCCGATCATCTGGTGCATCTGGCCGATCTGTTGCGCTGGTATCTGCGCTCCGAAGTGACCGAAGTGTTCGCTTCTGCCAACCAGATCATGCACGCCGGACGTGTCCAGGTGGAGACAGGCGGGTTGGCGATGCTCACCTTCGCGAACGGGACATTCGCCAGCATCGATTGTAGTTGGAGCAAGCCCGCGTACTATCCAACCTGGGGTGGGCTGAAGCTGGAGCTGGTGGCCGAGAAAGGCCTTGCGACAATGGATGCCTTTAAACAAACCATGTCGGTTTATAGTCACTCCGTCGGGCGTCCAGTGTGGTCCTATTGGGGGTCAGACGCCAATCAGGGCATGATTGATGAATTCGTCGCCGCAATTCGGGAAGGGCGCTCACCCTCGATCACCGGGCATGATGGCCTGCGCGCCGTCGAGATCGTCGTAGCTGCCTACCAGTCCATCGAATCTGGACAACCTGTGAAACTATCATGAAGCTGTGGGAACACTATCACACGCCGACGACCGTTGACGAGGCGTTGAGCCTGCTGGCACAGTATGCTGGGCGAGCGCGCATCATCGCAGGCGGGACGGATTTGTTGGTCGAGATGCGCGCGGGCGAGCACGAGCCACATCATGCACTGATCGACATCACCCGCATCGCTGAACTGACGACGATTGCCCGCGATGGCGAGCAGATCACCATTGGTGCGGGTGTGACGCACACTCAGATTGTGCATTCAGCGCTGCTGCAACAACGCGCGGCCTGCCTGGTGGAAAGCTGTGGTGTGGTGGGTGGGCCACAGGTGCGGAATGTGGCGACGCTGGGCGGTAACGTGGCACACGCGCTGCCTGCTGGCGATGGCACAGTTTCGCTGGTGGCATTGGGCGCGGAGGCCGAAGCAGTGATTGGCGGCGAACGGCGTTGGCATCCAATTCAGGCGTTGTACCTGGGGCCAGGTAAGTCGCTGCTCAATCCTGCGCGCGATGTGCTGCTGCGTTTCCGTTTGGCTGCATGTGGGCCTCGTGAGGGTACGGCTTTCGACCGCATCATGCGTCCGCAGGGTGTGGCGCTGCCTATTCTGGGCTGTGCGGTACGGGTGCGGCTTACGGCTGATGGGACTCGCTTCGAGCGCGCACAGCTTTGCATCGCGCCGCTGGGGCCAACGCCCGAACGACTGCTGGAACTTGAAGTGTTTTTGGTGGGCAAGACAGCAGACGAAGTATCTCTGCGCAGCGTTATTGATCTGGCACAGTCCAGCCTGCATCCACGCGCCAGCAAATATCGCGCCAGCGCCGAATACCGCCGTGAAATGATTGGGGTGCTGCTGGAACGCACACTGACCCGCGCCGTTGAACGCGCCCGTGCCGCATCCGTTGACCCCAGGTAGTTCTCCAGAGATAAGACGTATCCATAATACATTGGCTTGTTAGTTACGTAACGGCGTAATCATTGTCGATTCTGACGACAGGCCTACAATAGTGTGGTGATTGAAAGAGGTGAAGGTCAGTGGTCAACACTTCAGTCGCCGCGCTGCCAAAACGCTTTCGTGTTCTCAACCAGATCGGACAGGGCGGCATGGGTGTCGTCTATCGCGTGCAGGATCGGTTGTACGCCAACACCGTCGCTCTCAAATGTGTTCATATCAACCCCACGCATTTTCAACTTCCGCACGTGCAGGGGACGCGACCTGGCAGCGACAGCGATGCAGCGCTGCTGGGGTTAGCATCGGAATTTCGCACACTGGCAGGGCTGCGACACCCGCACATTGTCAGCGTCCTGAGCTATGGCTTTGATCTCGTGCGCCGTCCATATTTCACGATGGAGCTGATCGAAGACGCGCAGCCTATCACCACGTATGGCGCGGACTTCGATACAGCGGGCAAACTGCGGTTAATCGTTGCCGTGCTGCAAGCGCTGATCTATTTGCACCGGCGGGGCATCATTCATCGCGACCTGAAACCGGGTAATGTGCTGGTGGGGGCACAGGGGCAGGTGAAGGTGATGGATTTTGGGCTGGCGCTGCACACGCGTGCCCGCAGCCAGCAGGTGCAGCGCGGTGTTGTCGGGACGCTGGCTTATCTGCCTCCCGAAGCGCTGATGGAACAGGAAGCGACGGTTGCTTCCGACCTGTACGCGGTGGGCGTGATGGCCTACGAACTGTTCGTCGGGCGACACCCTTTCGATACCAGCCAGATCAATGCGCTGATCAATGACATCATGTACTGTCCGCCGGACATGTCGATGCTGCCGGCTCCGTTGGCGCGCGTGCTCAATTCCCTGCTGGCGAAGCAGCCGCAGCGGCGCTTTTCCAATGCTGAAGCCGCGATGGGAGCGCTGTGTGCTGCCCTGGATACGCCGCCGCCGCACGAAGACATCAATGTGCGGGAGAGTTACCTGAATGCCGCGCAGTTCGTTGGACGCCAGCAGGAGATGACCATCTTGCAGCAGGCGCTGGATGATCTGCGTGAGGGCAGTGGGTCGGCCTGGTTGATCAGCGGAGAGAGCGGTGTAGGCAAGTCGCGTCTGGTGGAAGAGCTGCGTATACAGGCCGTCGTGGATGGCACGATTGCGCTGCGCGGGTCAACCGTTGAGGGTGGTGGTCTGCCGTACCAGCTTTGGCGCGATGTTCTGCGACGCCTCGCCATTCTGGGCGAGATCAATCAGGATGAGGCCGCTATTCTGCGCGAAGTCGTGCCCGATATTGAAGAGTTGATAGAGTGTTCTGTTCAGGTGGCGCTCGATCAGGATGCGACAGCGAATAAGCAGCGTTTGGTGCTGACCATCGTCAATGTGCTCAAACGCCAGCTTGATCCGGTGCTGTTGATTCTGGAAGACTTGCAATGGGCGATTGAAAGTCTCCAGCCGCTCAAACTGCTGCTCGCTGATATTGAGTCTACCTCGCTGATGATTGTTGCTACTTTCCGCGATGATGAACGCCCAACGCTTGCTGATGAACTGCCGGGGATGGAACGGCTGCGGTTGGGGCGCTTGAACCGGGATGAGATGGCCGAACTGAGCGCGGCAATCCTGGGGGAGACGGGGCGCAGTGTTCCTGTGGTCGATCTGCTGCACCGTGAGACCGAAGGCAATGTTTTCTTCGTCGTCGAGGTTGTACGCGCGCTGGCCGAGGAAGTTGGGCGCTTGAGCGCAATTGGCAGCCAGCCGCTGCCGGAACGGGTTTTTACCGAAGGCGTGCAGTCGATCATCCGCCGTCGGCTCAAACTTCTGCCGCTGGATGATCATCCGATGCTGCGTTTTGCCGCTGTCGTAGGGCGTCAGGTCAACCTCGACCTGATGCGTGAGATTGATGATGAGGTGGATTATGCATCGTGGTTGATGCGCTGCGTGAACACGGCGATCCTCCAGGTTGACAACCAGCGTTGGGAATTTGCGCACGACAAACTGCGCACAGGCATCCTGGAAGACCTGGATCCCTCCGAACGTGCCCGTTTGCACCAATTGGCTGCGCTGGCAATCGAGGCCGCTTACCCGGATGACCGTGCCTATGCGGGTGTTCTGGCCGATCACTGGCAGGCAGCGGGAAATGCGCGGCGCGAACTGACCTGCCGTCTCGAACTGGCACAACAACTGCTGGATCGCGGCAGTTACACGCAGTTGTTGATGGTTACAGATCGAGGGCTGCATCTGGTCGATAGTCTGCCGGAAACCCACCGTGAGCGGATGCGTCTGCTGGAATGGCGCGGCGACGCGCGGCGGCGGCTGCATGAGTATCAGGCGGCGCTCTATGACTATAACGACTCCTTCTCCCTCGCGGAGGAAGTGGAAGATCGCCCGCTCCAGGCGGGGCTGCTGTTGGGTATTGGCTGGGCGCTGCATGGCATGGGCGAATATGCTGCTGCCCGCGAGGCTTTCGAGCGTTCCCGCACGTTATTTGAAGGCCTGAATAATCAGCGTGGCATTGCGGGCAGCCTGAGCAGCCTGGGCGTCATCCTGTATGCCGAGGGGCATTACGCTGCTTCGCGCGAACTGTGTATCGAGAGCTTTGAACGCTACCAGAAGATCAAAGACCGTTGGGGGGCTGCGACCAGCCTCGCCAACCTCGCCAACACGGAAATTGCACAGGGGGACTACGTCCAGGCGCGCGACCATGTCAGGTTATGCATGACGACCTACCAACAGTTGGATGATCGCTGGGGCATCGTCTACTCTCTGGGAATGTTGGCGATCACGGCTTACTCGCTGGGAGACTACACGGCTGCATATGCCTACAATTCCCAAGTCCTGGAGCTGGTTCGCGAAACGGGTGATCGGGTGGCGTTTGCTTACGCCCTGGGGCGTCTGGGGTTGATTGCCCATCTGCGCCGCGAGTATCTGGCTGCGTTGGATTATCTCGCGCAGAGTCTCAAAATCGCGCGCGAAGTAGGCGACAACTGGGGCATTGCCAATACGCTGCACTGGTTAGGCGACGTGTCGCGCGATCATAGTGACTATTTGAGCGCGGAAACCTATTATGCCGAAGGATTGGCGGCTTTTGAGCAGATCCACAATCAGGAAGGCATCAGCAATATCCTGGTGGGACGCGGCTTTTTGCGTTTTAATCTAGGTGATATGACGGCTGCTCAGTCCGATTGGCTCGCAGCACTGCAAAGCGCGGCGGCAATAGCGGCTGTGCCAATCATGCTGGAAGCACTGCTTGGTCTGGCATTCCTGTACCTGCACCGTGATGATGCGGTCTATGTCGCTGAGTGGGCTGGGCTGCTTGACGCACATCCGGCGCTACAAGCCCCGCTGCGGCAGAGCGGTTTGGCGAAACTGATGGACAGCTTACGCGCTGTTCTGCCCGCTGCGACGTTGAATGCAGCTCTTGAGCGTGGCAAACACCAGGTTCTTGTCGTGGTTGCCGGACGCATCCTGGACATGCAGGAGAACGCCTGAATCCGGTTTGATGAGATAGAGATGGGGATGAACGATGAGCGCACTACAGATGATCGTCAACGGGACGGCAGTTGATGTCGATGTGCCGGAGTCGCGCACGCTGGCACAATTGCTGCGTTATGACCTGGGGCTAACCGGGACGAAGATCGGCTGTGAAGAGGCTGAATGCGGCATCTGTACCGTGCTGGTCGATGGCGTGCCCGTCGATTCGTGCATCTATCCTGCCTTTAAGGCGCAGGGGCGCAGCGTCACCACCATCGAAGGATTAGCGCAGGGTGAGGAACTGCACCCGCTTCAGCGTAGTTTCATCGATCACGGCGCGGTGCAGTGTGGTTTCTGCACGCCAGGGCTGATCATGAACGCGGCGGCGCTGCTGAACGAAAACCCAGACCCAAGCGATGAGGCTATCAAACATGCGCTCAAAGACACATTTTGCCGCTGCACGGGTTATGCCAGTGTGATGCAGGCCATTCGTTCGGCGGCGCGCGCCCGACGCGGTGAAGCCCCACTGCCCGTCAACGACCCACCTGTGAGTGAACCGATGCACGCAATCAGCCGTTCAGTCCCTCCCATCGAAGTGGTCGAAAAGGTGACTGGGCAGGCACGTTATACCGACGACTATCACTTTCCCGATATGCTATATGCTCGCACGCTGCGTTCTCCGCATCCGCACGCGCGTATCCTCAGCATCGATACCGAGCAGGCCAGAGCGCTGCCGGGCGTGCGCGCTGTATTGACCCACGCCGATGTGCCGGGCGAAAACCTGCATGGTCTGGTTTATCGTGATTGGCCTGTTCTGTGCGGTGATGTAGTGCGCTATGTGGGTGATGCGGTGGCCGTTGTCGCGGCAGACAGCGAGGAGATTGCTGCGCGTGCGCTCAAGTTAATCACCGTCGAGTACGAATCGCTGCCCGTTGTTGCAGACCCCAAGTACGCCCATTCGCCTGAAGCGCCTGTCCTGCATCCGCAGCACCCGACGGGTAACCTGCTCAAGCACATCAAGGTGAGGCACGGTGACATTGAGCAGGGCTTTGCCGAGGCTGATGTGATCGTCGAGCGCGAGTATCGCACGCCGACGACCGAACACGCCTTCCTGGAACCGGAATGCGCGATAGGCGTCCCGGCAGGTTACCCCGACCACGAGAAGCTGACCATCTATGTGGGTTCGCAAATTCCTTACCAGGATCGTAACCAGATCGCCCGGGCGATGGGATTAGCCGAAGAGCAGGTGCGTGTGATCGGTACGCTGATCGGCGGCGGCTTCGGTGGTAAGGAGGACATCGCCGGGCAGATTCACGTCGCGCTGCTGGCGACCGTGACCGGGCTGCCTGTGAAGATGCTCTACACCCGCCAGGAATCGCTGATCTTCCACCCCAAGCGCCACGCCACGATTATTCGCATCAAGACAGGGGCGAAGCGTGATGGGCGGCTGACGGCGGTCGAGGCCGAACTCTACGGCGATGGCGGCGCGTATGCTTCGCTTTCCGATAAGGTGATGACACGCGCGACCACTCATGCAACTGGCCCTTACAACGTGCCGCACGCCAAGATCGACTGCTACGCGATGTACACGAATAATGTTCCCTCCGGCGCGTTTCGCGGTTTTGGCGTCACGCAGTCGGCTTTCGCGGTCGAGCAGAATATGGATTTGCTGGCGGAGGAGTTGGGCATCGACCCGCTGGAACTGCGCCTGATCAACGCGCAGAAGGTTGGTGTGACAACGGCGACGGGGCAGCTTTTGCGCGAGTCCGTCGGGTTGATCGAGACGATCGCGGATGTGCGCCGCGATATGCAGCATGAGCAGCCGGAGTTCCGTTGGGCATGGCGGGAAGGACGCAAAGCCTACGCCTGGGGCATTGCCTGTGCCTACAAGAACACCGGGTTAGGTGGCGGCGCGCCAGATCGTTCTGAGGCCGAGGTCGAAGCGTTCGAAGATGGCACGGTCGAGGTGCGCACGGCGGCGGCGGACATGGGGCAGGGCATCGCGCACGTGGTGGCGCAGTGCGCGGCGGAAGAGCTGCGACTGGCCTATGATCATGTGCGTGTGTTGTTGTGTGATACCGACCTCACACCCAACGGCGGCCCGACGACGGCTTCCCGCCAAACGTTCATGACCGGGAACGCGGCGCGGTTGGCTGCGGGTGCGCTGCGCGACGCGCTCACGCAGTCCGCCGCCGAGATGCTCGACATTGCGCCGGAGCAGATTCGCTATGAAGAGGGACTGCTGCGTTACAACGGCGATTCGCTCAGGGTGGGGCAGGTGGTGCAGTGGATGAAGTCGCACGGGTTATCCGCCCGCGCGCGCTATGAGTATTGGGCACCGCCGACGCAAGCGCTGGGCACGGGCGGCGATATGCACTTCGCCTTCAGCTACGCCACGCAGGCCGCGCTGGTCGAGGTGGATCTCGATACGGGCGAGGTGCATGTACACAAAGTGCTCTCCAGCACGGACATTGGGCGCGCCATTAACCCGCTGATGCTGCAAGGCCAGATCGAGGGTGGCATCGTCATGGCGCTAGGCAACTGCCTGACCGAATCATTCATCATCGAAGATGGCGTGCCCTGGTCGCGGTTGCTCTCGCGTTACAAGATGCCCGGCATCAAGACTGCGCCGGAGATCATCTCTCGCCTGGTCGAGGCGCGCGCCTCCGAAGGGCCGTATGGTGCGAAGGGCGTGGGCGAAATCCCGTCGATCAACACCAGCCCGGCGATCTGCAACGCGATCTATAACGCGGTTGGCGTGCGTGTCTTCTCGCTGCCTGTCGATCAGGATGCGCTGCTGCGGGCGATGCGGGCAGGCGAGCATGAGGTCTACGCTGCCTGGCACGACCTGCGCTAAGGTGGAGCGAGTTGGGGTGGAAAAACGCCCCACTCTTGCGAGATAATCCCTGTTGTTTAGTTTTCCGCGCGTTGCACCAACCAGGCGGCGCGTTTTGTGTGTCATTGAAAGGGGATACTTTATAATGCCCAAGATCACATTCATTGGTGCGGGCAGCACCGTGTTTGCCAAGAACCTGCTCGGTGATATTCTGGGATTCCCAGAACTGGCGAACAGTGAAATCTCACTTTTTGATATTGATGCGGAACGGCTGCGGACTTCCGAGATCGTCGCAAATCGCGTGGCGCAGGCCTTGGACGCTCGCCCGACCATCACCGCCACCACCGACCGCCGCGCGGCGCTTGACGGCGCGGACTACGCCATCTGCATGATTCAGGTGGCGGGTTACAAGCCGGGCACAGTGGTCGATTTCGAAGTGCCGAAGAAGTACGGCCTGCGCCAGACGATTGCCGACACGATGGGCATTGGCGGCATCATGCGCGGCCTGCGCACTATTCCCGTTCTGCTGGATATGTGCCGCGATATGGAGGAACTCTGCCCGGATGTCACCTTCCTGCAATATGTTAACCCAATGGCAATGAACTGCTGGGCGATCAGCCGTGCCAGCAAGATCAAGACCGTCGGCCTGTGCCACAGTGTGCAGGGTACGGCGCAGCAGTTGGCCTACGACATCGGCGTGCCTTACGACGAGATCAACTACGTCTGCGCGGGCATCAATCACGTCGCCTTCTATCTCAAGTTCGAGCGCGACGGGCAAGACCTGTATCCGCAAATTCGCCAGGTGATTCAGGAAGAACGCGTGCCGGATTGGAACCGCGTGCGCTACGAGATGTTCAAGCGCCTGGGTTACTTTGTGACAGAGAGCAGCGAACACTTCAGCGAATACACGCCCTGGTTCATCAAGCGTGACCGCCCCGACCTGATCGAACGTTTCAATGTGCCGCTGGACGAGTACATCCGCCGCTGTGAGAACCAGATTGCCGAGTGGGAACAGCAGCGGTCGGCATTGGAAGGTGGTGCGCCCATCGAAGTCGAGCGCAGCATGGAGTACGGCTCGCTGATCATTCACAGCATGGAGACGGGCACGCCGCGCGTCGTCTATGGCAATGTGCCGAATGCCGGTTTGATCGACAACCTGCCGCAGGGCTGCTGCGTGGAAGTACCTTGCCTGGTGGACAAGAGCGGAATCCAGCCGACCAAGATCGGCGCGTTACCGCCGCAGTTGGCCGCGCTGATGCAGACCAACGTCAACGTGCAGAGTCTGACGGTCGAAGCAGCGCTGACAGGCAAGCGCGAACACATCTATCATGCCGCGATGCTCGACCCGCACACGGGCGCGGAGCTTGACCTCGATCAGATCTGGTCGTTGGTGGATGATCTGATCGTCGCGCACGGAGATTGGCTGCCGCAGTACCATTAATCACGTCGGTTCTTGAAAGAAACCGGTAGGGGCGACCTGCCAGGTCGGCCCCTACAAAACATTCGAAATCCTGCTTTGGGCCTATAGCGCCGCCGCATTTCCCGCTGCTTTATGACGCGCATAGCGCAGCACTCCGATGATCGTCTTGGCGTCGGAAATCTCGCCGCGTTCGATCATGCTCAGGGCTTCGTCCAGCGTCACACGTGTAACCTCGATGAACTCGTCGCTGTCGCCCGTCAGCCGATCTTCGACCAGCTCGGTCGCCAGGAAGAGATAGATATACTCAGTCGTGTACCCCGGCGCGACGTAGAAACCGCCCAGCGCGTGCAGCTTCCCCGGTCGATACCCCGTCTCTTCGCGTAATTCGCGCACGGCGCAGATTTCAGGCGGTTCGTCACCTTCGCGGGTGCCTGCCGGGATTTCGCTCATCACCTGGCCAGATGCGATGCGGAACTGCCGCACCAACAGGATGTTTTCCTGATCATCTAGCGCGATGAGTGCCGTCGCGCCAGGGTGGCGCACCACTTCGCGCGCAACAATGCTGCCGTCTGGCAGGCGCACATCACATACATCCAGGTTGAAAAGCCTGCCGTCATAAACACGACGCGTGTCGAGCACATTTTCCTGCATTCGCGATCACCTCAAACAAAAACCGGGGCGAACAGTTTCACCCCGGCAGAATGAACTCATGGACACTGTGTTAGCTGGTTGGAATGCTGATTTGCTGGTTGATCAGGATGACGTTGATATTGGTGATCCCGTTGGCATTGGCGATTGACATCACCGGGATGCCGCTGCGGAGCGAGATCAGGAACAGCGTATCACCCTGCTGAACCGTGTAAGTTGTGCCCGGCGTGATGGGAGTACCGGCAGTGGTAGTGGAGCCAGTTGTAACGGGCGCTGTGGTGGCAACCACGCCGCTGGCAGGTATGCTGGTGGGGGGCGGTCGCAGGCCTGTAGTGCCGCAGCCCGGGATGATCAGCTTCTGGCCGACAACAATCAGATTGATATTCGAGATGTTGCTCCGTTGAGCGATTTCCATCATGTCTGCGCCGTAGGCCAGCGCGATGCGGTATAGGTTACGGTCACTGACACTGACTTCGTGGACGCAGTCCGCGCCGAGGACAGGTGCTGCCGTAGCGATACCCAGATTGGGGTCAACCGTAGCGGAAGGTGTCGCGGTTGGGAAGCCGATGCCCAGCGACTGCGCCGTTGCGGTCAGGTCGAGCGCTGCCTGCACGGTTGCTTGTTCAACGATGAAGGTGGCGGTTATGAAAATCGGGTCAATATCCTGAGCCGCTTCCTGAAAGTCGCTGCTGGTTTGCGTGAAGCTGGTATCCGCTTCCAACCCTGCACGCTGATTGCTGATGTCGGATTCAATGGTCGGGAACGGTGTTGAGGTGATGATGATGGTCTGTGGCGTCAGGCTTGGTTCTGGGGTGAACGTTGGCCCGGACTGCGCTACCGAGGTCGCGCTGATCGATTCCATGCCCGGTTGGAAGCACCCGCTTGCCAGCAGCATGATTGCCACACAAGCAAACAACATCTGCCAGCGCAAGTTTTGAGGTTTCATCGTATCCCTCCTGACAACACAGGCGTGGTGGAGTGTGAAAAGTGATTTTCAGTCTACCACCACAGCTCGCTCTCAGCAAGGAAGTCGGGTTTTATCACACTATACAGTCGCTGCGTCTTTCACGATGGGCAAACGCACTGTCACGGTTGTAAAGCGGTCAACTTCGCTGTCGATTTCGAACTCGCCCTGATGCAGTTCGACTGCGCGCTGGACGATTGCCAGGCCGAAGCCCGACCCCTGTTGTTCGTGCCAGAGCCGTCCGAATTGCACAAACGCCCCGATATGGCTGATCTGCTGGCGGGTCATACCACGTCCATAATCAGTCACCCGCAGTTCATAGAATTCCCCGCGCACCCGTCCCTCAACACGCACCACCGTACCAGGCAGCGAGAATTTGAAGGCGTTATTGACCAGTTCCTCGACGATTTTCTTCAGATTGTCTTCGAGCGCCTGAATTACGCCGTGGTCGTCCAAAAGCATAACCAGATCAGCCTCGCGCGAGTAAATCTGTGCCTGCTCAATTGCCGCATCTTCGATCACGATCTCCGGTGATTCGGTGGTGAACTGGCTCATTGCCGCGATGTTTTCGCGGTCACGCCTCAGCACCTCAAGCTGCGCATACACCAGATAATTCTCAGTCAGGTGATACAACCGGTGCGCGGCATAGCGGATATAGTGCGCCATCTCGACGATTTTCTCAGTTTCGAGGGTGGCGCTTTCAGTCATCAGAATGTCAGAAAATCCGAGAATCCCGGTGAGTGGCGTGCGAATTTCGTGCGGGAGTGAGAGGATGATATTCTCGCGCAGTTCGTCGAGTTTGTCATCAGACGCTTTGTTGAAGGCGATACGTTTCTCGAGCTGTCGCCGCACGCTGCCGATCAGCTCCGCCGCTGTGAAGGGCTTGGGCACATAGTCATCTGCGCCGGATTCCATACCAAAGCGTACATCAGACTTGTCGGTTTTGGCTGTCAGAAAGATGAAGGGTACCGTCACACCATCGCCGTCACGCTGGAGCGTTTTCAGTACGCCGTAGCCATCCATCTCGGGCATCATGATGTCGCAGATGATCAAGTCCGGCTGTGTCTTGCGGGCGACTTCTACGCCTTCCATGCCGTTTGCCGCGCCAAAAGCCAGAAAATCCTCGAAGCGCAGCATTTCCATAATGTCTTTACGCAGCGCATCCGCGTCTTCAATAACCAGTATTTTCGCCTTCGTCATGCTGTCGCCCTCATCTCAAATTCTTCATCAACTGACTGAATGACTATTGCCTAGTAACTGTGTCAACAGATTGTGATTCTATTCATTTAGGGTGTATGGTTTGCCAGGACACTTGCTCAAAACCACATCTCTATTGTAGCTTGTTTCAGAAAGTTGCAGCATTAACGAGCCGAATGTTCATGGCCTGTGGTTCGGCGCCGGTCTTTCCAGGCCGCCTGCTGCGCCTAATAGGCTCCACAGCGCTACCTGAAAGTGCAGTTGCGTCCAGGGGTAATGATCGAACAGGCCGATGACCAGCAGCGCCGTCACGGCTGCGAGCAAGGCCAGAATTGCCACCTGTTCATCCAGGCGTTTTGCATGATAGGTGGCGCGAATGCCAGCAGCGAATCCGCTGCCCAGTGTGAGCAGCAGCAGCGCCAAACCGATCGCTCCAAGTTCCGACCAGGCTGAGAGATAGATGTTGTGGACGGGCTGGCCGCGTAGATCGAAGTCAGTCTTGTTCAGTTCACGTTGAGCGAACCAGGGAAAGTTGCCAAGACCAACACCCAGCAGTGGAGCGCTGCGAATGGCATCGGTTGCGATGTTGGTGAATACAATCCGGTCAGAGATCGAACGCTGTTCAACCCCTTCCTCAGTGATACCTGTGCGGGCGACGAGAAATGGATGGAAGACCAGTGCGAAGACTGCCGCGACAATCAGCGCGCAGGCCACCGTTGCTGCGATCTGTGGCAAGGCGCGGCTTAGATCAGCGCGCCTGGAATGAACACTGTTATCAGCTGATGCAGAAGTGACTTCAGGTTGAGGTGAGGAATGGCGTGTTCGCAGTAGCACGCTGACGAACAGCACGATAACGAACGCGCCACCGGCTGCCAGTCCTAACCAGGCCGCGCGCGAGAAAGTGAGCAGCAGCGCCCATAGTCCGAACAGCACGATGACTGTGCCCGCGTACCACTTCCAAATACGAGGAGAGAAGAGCCACGATGATGTCGCCAGTAACCCGATGACCAGAAAACCAGCCAGAATGTTGGGGTGGGGCAGAATACCGTAGGGGCGCAGCCAGCGCACACCATCGGCCTCTACCACGCTCGTCCCGGAAACGCCCGGTGGTATCCAGAATTCGCCCAGGGTGAATAGGCCGAGTGCCCCCTGCACCCCTGCCTGCCCGAAGGCCAACAGACTATTCCACACCAGTCCGACGATCAGCGCACCGACGACCGCTCGAGCGGATGGCCCGGCGCAGGCCATGACCAGCGCAAATAACGTGGC
>JAEUQX010000270.1 GCA_016788625.1 Anaerolineae bacterium | reverse complement strand
ATCACCGAAGGCGCTTCAACCCAACCGCGCCGCGCCGTCAGCACGCCGAAGTGCAGCAAATCCATCTGGTCGGGCGCGTGAGCATCCGTATTGATCGAAAGCGGTATGCCCAGTTCGACCGCGCGACGGGCATACTGCGCTTCCAGGTCAAGACGGCGCGGGTTGGCGTTTATCTCCAGCGCGGTGCCGCTCTGCCGCGCAGCCTCGAACACCGCGTCCATATCAAGATCGGCAGGCTCGCGATCGGGAATCTGCTGCCCGCGCGGATGGCCGATCAGATCGACATGTGGGTTCTTAAGCGCGTTGAGAACCCGCTGCGTGATCTGCGCGCGTTCCTGACGCAGACTGACGTGCAGCGAGGCGATGACAAAATCCAACTGCGCCAGCACTTCATCGGGGAAGTCCAGGCTGCCGTCGGCGTTGATGTCCATCTCCGTGCCGTGAAAGACGCGAAAGTCCGGCCCCATCTCGGCATCGACACGGCGCACCTCGGCCTGCTGTTCGAGCAGACGCTCAATCGAGAGGCCATTGGCGATGCCCAGGCTGCGCGAGTGGTCAGTGATGACGATGAACTGCCGACCGCGCGACCGCGCCTGCTCGGCCATCTCGCGCACACTGAGCGTACCATCGCTCCAGGTGGTGTGCATGTGCAGGTCGCTACGGATGTCACCTATCGTGATCAGCTTGGGCAGACGGCCTTCCAATGCGGCTTCGATCTCCCCGGCATCCTCGCGCAGTTCGGGCGCAATCCAGGGCAAGTCAACCGTTGCGTAGACCGCTTCTTCGGTGTCGCAGAGGATCTTAGGGGCATCTTCAATGATATTGCCAGCAGCATCCACAGGGCTGAAAGCGTGTTCGTTCAGGCTCAGCCCCTTCTTGAGCGCCAGTTCACGCATCCGAATGTTGTGCGCCTGGCTGCCCGTGAAGTAATTCAGCGCCGTGCCCCAGCGTGCTTTTTCCAGCACGCGCACATCGACCTGCAAACCGTTGAGCAGTTCGACCGAGCTTTTGGTCGGCCCGTGCCCCAGCACGCGCGCGACATTCTCCATGCTGACGAAGGCGTTCATGATCGGGGTCGCATCGTCGCTGGCGATCAGGATGTCCACGTCGCCAATTGTCGGTCGCCCGCGTCGGATGCTGCCCGCGATGGCGCCTTCCAGCGCGCCAGGCACAGCTAACAGGCGTTTGAGGATGGCCTCCGCGGCAGGCAGCGCCACGCCCAACGGCGCACGTCCAGTCTGGCGTGCCAGCGCCTCGATACCCTCGATGATCTTGCGCTCACTCTTTTCGCCCATCCCCGCCAGGACGCGCAGCTTACCCGCGCGCGCGGCTTCTTCCAGGGCGGAAACAGTCGTGATGTTCAGTTCTTTCCAGAATAGCTTGGCTTTCTTCGGCCCCACGCCGTTGATGTGGACAATATCGACCAACCCGACGGGTATCTCCGCGGTCAGCCGCTCGTAGAATTCCAGCTTGCCCGTGTCGAGCATCTCGTTGATCTTGGCCGCCAGCGTCTCGCCGATGTTGGGCAGCTCGGTCAGTGTGCCCTCGGCGGCAATGGCGCGCAGGTCACGCGGTAAATCACGGATGGTTTCGCCCGCGCGGCGGTACGACAGGACGCGGTGGATGATCTCGCCCTTAATTTCCAGCAGGACGGCGACTTTTTCGAAAATGTCCGCAATCTGGCGGTTGGTGAGCATAGGCCTCTATCACTGTTTAGAACGTTTGTCTCATCTGCGATTATAGCGCACAACGGGCAGGTGAAACAGACTGGAGTTCTTCGATGATAGACAGAAGATTTCACCACAGAGGCACAGAGCAGCACAGAGGAGAGAGGTTATGTATGGCAGGTGATTATTAGCGCGCAGGGCGTATGTCCTCCCGTGCTGGCATGTCATGAAAAAGAGGGACACAACCGTTGTGTGTCCCCCACCAATCCACGCTACGTTTTCAGCATGAGTACATGCCGTTTATGATTCGGGCGGCTCGTCCTCGTCGGGCACGATGGCAATGTGGACTTCCTCAAGCTGCTGCGGCGTGGCGAACGACGGCGCGCTGACCATCAGATCGGCACCCGTCTGCGTCTTGGGGAACGGGATGACCTCGCGGATATTAGGCTCGCCCGCACAGAGCATCACGATGCGATCTAAGCCCCAGGCGATGCCCCCATGCGGTGGAACACCATACTGGAACGCCTCCAACAGGTGGCCGAACAGCTTGCGAGCGTGTTCGAGGTTCTGACCGATCAGCTTGAGGATGCGCTCCTGAAGCTCGGTCTTATGGATACGGATGCTGCCGCCCGCCGCCTCATAGCCGTTGCACACCAGGTCGTACTGCTGCCCGCGCACGCTGCCGGGGTCGCTCTCCAGACGTGGCAGGTCTTCCCACATCGGCGCGGTGAAGAGATGATGCGAGGGCTGCCAGCGGTTCTGCTCTTCGTTCCACTCGACCAGCGGAAAATCGATCACCCAGGCGAAGGCCAGAATGGTCGGGTCAGTCAGGTTCATCTGCTCCGCCAACGTGCGGCGCAGAATATCGACGGCAGCATAGACCACGGCGCGCTTGTCCGAAAGGAACAGCAGCAGGTCGCCGGGCTTTGCGCCAACCTGCTCCATGACGGCCAGCTTCTGGTCAACCGTGAAGTATTTGCCGATAGGGCCTTTGACCTCTTCGGCCTCGTTCTCCGGCAGGGCCATCCAACCAAGCCCCTTCGCACCAACTGAACGCACGAGCGTTTCCAGATCACCAGTCTGCTTGCGCAGCAGCGTACCGCTGACTTTCGCGCCACCCGGCACGCAGATCACCTTGACGGGTTTACCCTCGGCCACGTTGCTCTGGAAGGCAGCGAAGGCGCTCTTGCCTGCAATCTCGCTGATATCGTGCGCTTCCAGGCCGTAGCGCAGATCAGGCTTGTCGGAACCGTAGGTTTCCATCGCCTCGGTGAAGGTCAGGCGCTTGAACGGCTTGAACAGCAGCTTACGATCTGTGACGGACTCGACCATCGCAATCACCAGACCTTCGATCAGTTGCAGCATGTCTTCGCGCTCGATGAAGCTCATCTCCAGGTCGAGCTGCGTGAACTCTGGCTGCCGCTCGCCGCGCAGGTCTTCGTCGCGGAAGCAGCGGGCGAACTGGAAATAGCGCTCGTAACCGGAGACCATCAGGAGCTGCTTGAACTGCTGCGGACTCTGCGCCAGTGCATAGAACTTGCCGACGTGGTAGCGGCTGGGCACCAGGAATTCGCGCGCGCCCTCCGGCGTAGTCTTGAAGAGAATCGGCGTCTCGATCTCGACGAACCCCTTCGCGTCCAGGTAGTCGCGCACGAACTTGACGATGCGGTGACGCAGCACGATATTGCTCTGCATCCGGGGGCGGCGCAGATCGAGATAACGATACTCCATACGCCGCACCTCTTCGATGCGGTCTTCCTTGTTGATGTAGAACGGCGGCGTGAGCGACGGGTTAAGCAGGACGATTTCCTGTCCGACCACTTCGATATCCCCGGTTTCCAGTTCAGGATTAGCCGTGCCTTCCGGGCGATTGCGAACATTGCCACTGACCTGCAGCACATACTCATTGCGGGCGTCGCTGGCGATCTTGTGGGCATCAGGATGCGTTTCCTGATTGATGACCACCTGGGTGATTCCCCAGCGGTCACGCAGATCAATGAAGATCAACCCACCCTGATCACGACGGCGATGTACCCAGCCTGCCAGCTTGACTGCTGCCCCATGATGCTCCGGGCGCAGTTCCCCACAGGTATGCGTCTTCAACATGGTCAATGCTGCTCCAGTTATCTCAACGAAGGTTCACAAAAGATCATAACAGACCTTAATCAGGGTCGTCAATCAGATGATTATGATCATTACGGACTGCGGCAAAGCATAGCACGTTCGTCAGCAGAAACATATGGTTAGGTCGCATGAGGTGCTGTTGGTCACATTCATCAGGCTGGTATAATCAGGGGACATATTTCGGACGAAAAGGATGACGATCTGTGACACCCGTTATCACCATTCAGAACATCGCCCAGTACGAAGGCCAGGACGTAACACTGCGCGGCTGGGTATACAACCGCACGGACAAAGGCAAACTGCAATTCATCCAACTGCGTGACGGCACGGGCGTTACGCAGTGCGTGGCCTTCAAGAAAGAGATGCAGCCGGAAGAATTCGAGGTCGCCGGGAAACTGACACAGGAATCGTCAGTGATCATCACCGGCACTGTGCGGAAAGACGAGCGCGCGCCGGGATACCCGGGCGGCTATGAGGTGGGCATCAAGACACTGCAACTGGTGCAGTTGGCCGACGAGTACCCCATTTCCCCCAAGGAACACGGCGTCGAGTTCCTGATGGACAATCGCCACCTCTGGGTACGCTCGTCGCGGCAGTGGGCCATCCTGCGCATCCGCACGACGATTGTCAACGCGATGCGCAACTGGCTGGATGATCACGACTACATGCTGGTCGACACGCCGATCATCACCCCGGCAGCAGGCGAAGATACCACCAGCCTGTTTGAACTGGATTACTTCGGCGAGAAAGCTTATCTGGCGCAAACCGGGCAGCTTTACAACGAAGCCAACATGGCGGCCTTCGGCAAGGTGTACTGCTTCGGCCCCACCTTCCGCGCGGAAAAATCCAAGACGCGGCGGCACTTGATGGAATTCTGGATGCTCGAACCGGAAATCGCCTTCTGCTCATTGGAAGATCTGATGGACATGGAGCAGCAGTTCGTCAGCCACATCATCCAGACCGTTCTGGAGAAGCATCAGCAGGAACTAAAAATCCTGGAGCGCGACACGAGCAAGCTGGAAAATGTGCTGCCGCCCTTCCCACGCATCAGCTATGACGACGCGGTAGAGCGGCTGAACAAGCTGGCCGACGCGACTGAAGATCCGGAACAAAAAGCACTGATCAAGATCGACTGGGGCACGGATTTCGGTAGTCCGCACGAAACGGCGATTGCCGAGATGTTCGACAAGCCCGTCTTCGTCTACCACTTCCCCTCGGTGTTCAAGGCCTTCTACATGCAGCCTGTCGAGGGTCGCCCAGAGGTCTGCCGCAGTGTCGATCTGCTCGCGCCGGAAGGCTACGGCGAAATCACGGGTGGCAGCGAGCGCATCTACGACTCGGCGTTGATCGAGGAGCGGGTGCAGAAGCAGGGGTTAGGGCGCGAGGCTTACGCCTGGTATCTTGACCTGCGGCGCTATGGCAGCGTGCCACATGCCGGGTTTGGCATCGGGCTGGAACGCACCGTCGCCTGGATCTGTGGGCTGCCGCACATCCGCGAGACAATCCCTTACGCGCGAATGCTCAACCGCAATTATCCGTAGGCTGAATACAGAAGAATTCACCGCAGAGGCGCAGAGGGACGCCGAGGAAGAGGAGAAAAGTTGTGTGTTGTAGGGGCGAACAGCTTGTTCGCCCTTTTACCAGTACACATGTTCTCCTAAGGGGCTGCATGTTGTGATGCCCCTGACGATTCGGGCGAGTTCCTCACGCGGCGCGGGTCTGCCGCTCATGCGCGGGCGGCACATCTTCTTCCGGAACGTTGGTAGCAATCCAAAATCCTGCGAAGATCAGCACCGCGCCCAGCACTTCGCCAATGTACTTGTAAGACGGATCGCCCAGACGGATGAGTGCGCCTCCAAGGGCCGGCATCAGACCGCCCAGTGCGATCAGCCAGTTGCCGACGACGCGATTGCGCATGATCTGCTTGCGCCGGAAGATATAGGCAGAATAGACCGCGCCGCCAACCAGGGCAATCGTGCCCCAGACATTCATGATGGGCGAAAAGAAGCGTACAGTGCCCCGCGCGCTGCCGCTCATGATGCCTTCGCGCACAACATTGCCCTGCGCATCGACTTCATCGCGATAAATAGCCGTCATGTCCGCGCCGGGATACCAGGCTTTCTCGTTGAAGGGAGTCAGGAACAGCGTCCAGGGCAGCGTCATCACCCCGACGAGGATCAGCGCCATCTGGAAGTTGCGGGCGATGCTGCCACGCCGCACCAGCAGGTAGATTGTCCCCTGCCCCAACCAGGGCGCAACCATCAGCGCCCCGCACCAGTACCACAGCGCGAAGAACAGCGGGCTCCAGGTGAGCGATAACACGACCTGAGCCAGCGTCCCAATAAAATACATAGCCAGGCCAATACCCCAGGCAAAGAGGTGCGGGCGCGGTTTCTGCCGCCAGCGGTTCAGGACAACGATGCTGAACGTACCCGTAATTACTGCACTGACAACCGAGAGAACGAACGGCAGCGTGAGCCATTGCATGATTCACAACCCATAACGAGTGGCGCAGTAGAAGCATTCATCCCGTAGACACACACCGTCACTTGGGCGGTTCGTCGTGCGCTCATGTCTGGCAGCCGAATCCTTCAGGCAAATGGCTGCGAGAATACACTCCAACTGCATGAAGCGATGAGGATGAATGATAACGCACGCAGCCCAGAATCTACAAAAATCTCCATGCGATTTCTGACGATTTCACGACATCAGTTCCGGGGTCAGGTGATCAACCCGGTTGGTGTAGCGCACGATAGTCTTGCCATCTGCGTGAAAATCGACCCGCGTGATGGCGGTGTTGTAGTGGAAAAAGCGCAGCTCTTCGCCAGGCAGCAGGTTGAGCAGCGCCTTGATCAGACAGTCCGCGAATGTGCCATGCGAGACCAGGGCGATACGCTGGCTGCTGTTAGACTGCAAGCGCAGCGCAGCGGCGACACGAATAGCACGCGCCTGGCACGCTGCAATGTCTTCATAGCCATGTTCAGAATTCCACCAGCCCGTCTCGCCGATCTGCGGCGGCAGATCGTAGTCCGGGAACTGTGCGCCCATATCCGCGCGGGTCAGTCCGGGAAACCCGACCAGGCCGCGTTCATCCTGATAATCCAGAAAAAGGCCGCCGTGTTCGTGAATATCAACCCACACTTTGGGTTGGAGGTTTAATGCGGTCGCAATCGGGCGGCAAGTTTGCAATGTGCGCAGCATCGGGCTGCAAAAGAGCTGCGTAATGCCGAAACCATGAATGACCTTGCGATTGTGCGGCGCTTGTTCGACCCAGGTATCGATGTTGACGTGTTCCGCGACATAGCGAGCGACCGCCTCCGCCTGCTGCTGCCCGAGTTCGGTGAGCGGCGGATCAGCCTCACGGTCGCGGAGGTCAAGCATCATCGAGGCATTGTTGGTCGATTGACCATGACGGATGATATAGAGTTCCATGTGGTGTGCAATTCCTGTTTTGCTGCGCTGTGCAGGTGGCATTCTAACAAACAGCAGGTGAAAACGTCGTTAGATCTTCGGTGGTGTTCTGACCTCTAACAGTTCCAGCAGCGGCCCCCACCACTGACGGATGATGATGAACATAGCATCAATTGAAGCCAGTTGTCGGACGCCGAAACCGAGGATGTATTCTTCAAATGCGATATAGAATTGATAACCATCGCTGCCGCCGATGAAACTGTGATGCATCTGCCCTGCGCCTAGTTCATGAGATACACGTTCCGAGAGTGAAAGCGATGCAGCCATCATCGCAGCAGCGCGGTCTTCCTCAATTTCTTGACTCCGAAAGGCAGCCATCAGGCCATCTACCGTGCAAACGCCAATCCAATAAATACCGGGTAGTTTTTCGCTGAGCCGCGTCAACTCGTCCCGCAGACGATCTGTATGACTTTTGTTGGGAATATTAAGATGCTGGCGCAGCGCATCAATTAGCTTTGTGATGCCCGGCTTGTATAGTTCCGGCGTAGTCATGTCGAGTCGCTGCGAACTGACCAACTCGAAAGGCACGGCGCTGGTCGAATCGCCACGCACGAGCAGCGGAAAGATCCGTTTGCCGTGTATGCGCGCGTATTCCAGTTCGCGGTCTACCCACTCGGAGGCTTTGGCATCCGGCGAGAGGATGGCGACCAGCGCCCCCGCGCCCTCGATGGCCTTCTCGATCTCCAGCTTCCACGCGCGCGTGCCAGGTGTCAGGTTCGCATCGGTCCACGCGGCGATTCCGGCAGCTTTGAGATCAGCAGCAACCCGCTGCATCACCTCGCTATCTTTGCGACTGTAGCTGATGAACACGTGCGTCATTGTACTGCCCTACTCGCTGTACGTCGTGTTGGTGAGCGGCCACATCGGGCGCACGTCCAGATCGTAACCACTGCGAAGGCCGGACTGGAAGCGGTAGAATCCCGCTGCGGCAATCATCGCGGCGTTATCGGTACACAGATTGAGCGGCGGATAACGCACGGGTAGTTCGCTTTCGGCGCGCATCCGCTGGCGCAGCAAGCTGTTGGCGCTCACACCGCCAGAGAGCAGGATTTCAGTGACGCCGAATTCGCGGGCAGCGCGCACCGTCTTCTCGACAAGCGAGCCAACCAGCGCATCCTGGAAACTGGCAGCAGCATCATTCACCGAGATATCCGAGCGCAGTTTAGGGTTCTTCTCCGGCGCGCGCTTCTTGCCGGCTTCCTGAATGGGCGGCACAGTCACTTCGCGCAGCACAGCCGTCTTGAGACCGGAAAAGCTGAAGTCATAACTTTCATCGCGTTTGGAACGCGGGAAACGGTACGCAGTGAGATTGCCCATATTGGCGGCGCGTTCGATGTTTGGGCCGCCGGGAAATGGCAGACCGAGCAACCGCCCCACTTTGTCAAAGGCCTCGCCCGCCGCGTCATCCAGCGTTCCACCGAGCCGCTCATACACACCATGCCCCGTCATCAACAGCAGTTCGGTGTGCCCACCAGATACGATCAGCACCAGCACGGGAAACCGTATTTCGCGGTTTGGCTCGGTCAGCCACAGCGAATAGACGTGGCCTTCGAGATGATTGATGCCCAGCAGCGGCTTACCAGACGCCAACGCCAGCCCTTTGGCATAGTTGACGCCGACCAGAAGCGAACCGACCAGGCCTGGGCCGCGCGTGACAGCGATAGCATCAAGCTTGTCATAACTGATGCCCGAATCAGCGACAGCCTGCTCAACGACTGCTCCAATCGCTTCAATGTGCGCGCGCGACGCCAGTTCGGGGAAAACCCCACCATATTTGGCGTGCAGGTCGATCTGCGAGGCGACAACGTTCGAAAGGATGGTTTTGCCATCGGCCACGACAGCCGCAGCGGTTTCATCGCATGACGTTTCGATACCGAGGATGAAGGTCATAGCAGCGATACACTCTCAGTGTTCAGTTTGCGGAACAGTCTCTATTGTAGCGGAGTTGGCGTGAATCGCATCGGGACGGCGATAGAAAACTGCACAGGCGGCTAACACCCAGAAGACCGCTTCTAACGGAAACAAATAACGCGGGATGGCATCCAAAACGAAATGGATGAGCGAGGTGTAGAGGATCAGGCCGATCAGAGGCAGTGTCAGTCGCCAGTACCGACGCGTGCGCCACATACCGACAAGACCGAGCAGGAGCGCTGCATAGTGCAGCACATAGAGCGCCAGCTTCGGCCAGAAACCCTCACCCTGCATCAGCCGCAGCAGCCCTGTCGGCGTGCGATCGTCGCGCAGCCAGTCGAGTGCCAGATCACGGAGGCTTTCGCCAGGGAAGAACAGCGTGCCGTGTGGCATGAGGTAGGCGCTGGTCAGTTCGTTCACGCGCCGCGACAACCAACCACCTACATCACGCCCAATGACGCTGGAAGCCGCCTGCCCATAAAGCTGCTCCTGAGCGTCGGGATTGGATGGTAGTGCGCCCTCTACACCCGCGTCCTGAGCGAGATTGACATCCACCTGCGACGGCCCCTGCCAATCGGTCGCGCCGATATAGAGAAATGCGGCAAAGCCTTCCGCGCCAATCACGACGCGATTCCACTTGAACCAGTTGACCGCCGTCCAGGTTGACACCACAAGGCCGTAAATCGCGAGCAGCAGCGCGGCACGCTGCAATCCACGCCGCCAGCCATACACCAGCAGCAGGTGCAGTACCAGCCCCAGCGGAAACAGCAACAGCGGGGCACGGGTGAGTGTCGCGAGGCCTAACAGGATAGCAGCGATAACAACCTTGCCGACTGGTACTCTGTGCGACGAAACAAGGGGAGTAACACGAATAGCGATCCCCTCACAGTACACCCAAAGGCCAGCAAGCAACAGGAAAACGTAGATCGTCTCAGTAAGAATCTGCGCGCTTTCCAGCACAAAGACAGGCGACACGGCCAACACACCCGCCGCCATCAACCCTGCCCGCTGTCCAGCAATCAGACGCGCGAGTCGATACGCAAAGAAGCAGATCGCCGTGCCGAGCAGCGCTTGCAGGACGCGCACGACGATGATGGCAGCCTCACGGTCAAAAAGGCGCTGGGCGATGCCCGTCAGCACCGGGTAAAGCGGCGCCATCGGAATAGCAACTTCGGAGTAGTCGTAACCTGTCATCAGGTTATAGCCGATGTCCAGGTACACCCAGCTATCGCCTCCCACCCGCTCATAGGCACTGAGATGGTCTTGCGAGAGTCCGGCGGCCAGGCGCAGCAGCAACGCGAGTGCCAGTATCCCCGGCAGCAGCCAACGCGCGTTCATGGCTGCGCGGCCTGGGAATTGAAGGCAAACAGCTTGACGCTGATCTGGGGAATATCGGCCACCTCGACAAAACGCGGATCGTTCTCAGTGCCATCATAGAGTGGATCGAGTGACGGACGCGCGGGTGGCATCATCAGGTAGTCTGCGCCATAGCGCTGTGCCACTTCCAACACGACTTCACGGCTTTCCATCGGAATTGCGACCGATTGAATGCCGAAATAACGCAGCATGAATGGATCCTGCGCCATCAGGATGATCTGACCATCCCCGTTGGTATCCGGCAGTGCACGGGCAGCGTCGGTCGTCAGGGTCATGTAATTAAGGTACGTCGCGACGAAACGCGCTTCCGCCCGCACCAGTTCAACACCGTTCGCTCCTGTCAGTCCAACGGCAATGATGATCGTGGTGATGAGCATTCGGCGGTCGGCAATCGCGCGTTCGAGGGCGTAAGCCGCAAGCGGGAGCAGCAGCGGGATGAGCGAGAGGTAGGACTTTTTGAAACTGCCACCCTGGTTAGCGATGGGCATCAACAATGTGTAAAACACGTACACCCCACCGAGCAGGATGACCGTCGGCGCAATCGTCAGCCAGCGCTGACGGTCGCGAGACGCAATCAGCAGCAATGCGCCCCCTGCAAGAGCAACGGGTAAAAACAAATCCAGGGCGGTATAGAGCGTCTTGATGCTAGCGGCCATCTCGAACAGCCGCTTGCTGATCAGTTGTGCTGGCGTCTGACTGGCGAGCAGCGTCTCCAGGTTGAAGTCGCGCCCATAGGCATAATGTTCGCGAAAATCAGTCAGGTAAAACAGACGATCCAGGTTAGGCGTGAGGGCGCTGCCAGAGACTTCAACATTGCGCAGCAGCCAGGGCGTGATGATGACAAGGGCGATGATCGGCACAAGAACCGCCAACCCTAATCGCCGCCCAGATGTCATACCCCTGCCCCACAGCGCGTAGACCAGCAGCGTGACAACCAGCATCGGCAGGAGCAACATGTTATCGCCACGCGTGAGGTAAGCTAACCCCGCTGCAACGCCCGCCCCAACAAAAGGCAGCAGTCCGCCGCGCTGCAAACCACGAGTCAGCCAAAGGATCGACAGACAGATCAACGGCGTGTTCAGCAAGGTCGTATCTGTTCGCATCGAGTTGAGCATAAATTCGGGCAGTACAGCGACAGCAGCGGCAGCAAACAGGCTGGTTACGGGCAGGCAGCCGAATTGGCGGGCGGCATAGTAACCGATGATGGGCAGCAGGCTGCCGAGAACCAGGAACGGCAGCACCGCAGCCTGGACACTCACGCCCAAAACCCCCATCGAAACGGCCGTCAGGACGCCTGTAAGCGGCATCCAGAAGTCTTCCGGATGGACGATGCTCTGCGGTGGGTTGTAATACTGCCAGATGTAATCAATCGTGAAACCGTGTCCACCCAGCAGGCGCAGCGCCAGATTGTAATAATGATTGGGATCGCCAATGCCGGGGTGCTGCACAAATTGCAATGTAAACAGACGCAGCAGAAATGCGCCCAAGCAAATCAGCCCTAGAACATGCCAGGGCTGCAAGAATTGGATACGCTTGGAAATCGATGCAATCAGAATGGCCTCCGCGAGATAGACGGCAGAAGAATCTCACCCCCACGTCGCCTCTCCGGATAGGGGAGAACAGGTATATTGGGGCGAACCTGCTTAACCATTGGCGCTCGGTCGACACTGAGCGCAGATTTTCGTAGGGGCGAGATATATCCCACCCCTACAGACCTATCAGCAACCGCATGAACCGGTGCTTAGCACCAGTGGTTACACCTAAATCCAGGATCTAGAACCCGGTCATATAGCTCAGATCAGCCCGTCCGCGCTGCATGGCGGTGATCGCTTGCAGCAGTCCCAGACGGTTGCGGCGCACAGCCTCATTTTCGACATTGACCATCACATGATTGAAGAAATCGGTGATAGCGGGCAGCATCAGCTCGAAAGCGGTGAGGAATGCGTCTACGTTGTCGTCCTCATTCAGCCGCGCGAAAGCATCAGCGTAGGCGCTGTAGAGATGCTTCTCCTGCGGATCACTGAACAGATCGGTGTTGACACCAAAGCGCTCTTTTTCCGCGCGCGTGATACGAACACAGCGGGCAAAACCATCCAGCAGCGGCGTCCAGTTGTCGCGCCGCGCCCACTCAGTAAGCTGCTGAAGCCCTTGCATCGCGCGGTGTGGGTTGGTGCTCTGCTCTGCCAGCACCGCGGCGATCACATCACGCGGCCAATCCTGTTCCTCGACCCAGGCGCGCAGACGCCCACCGATGAAATCC
Organism: Anaerolineae bacterium; assembly: GCA_016788625.1. Classification (GTDB taxonomy): domain Bacteria; phylum Chloroflexota; class Anaerolineae; order Aggregatilineales; family Phototrophicaceae; genus CFX2. The sequence goes on along the minus strand of JAEUQX010000270.1, from coordinate 1,460 downwards.
AGAACCTCTTCGCGCGTGCTGGCCGTCACCTTGACGGGCTGCGCCTGAATCACCAGATCAACCGCCGCACCCAGATCAACCGCGATGCCCTTCTGCGTGACGATCTGAATGATGCCGAGAGCAGCACGTCGCAGACCGTAAGGATCGGCATTGGACTTGGGCGCGAGGCCGACGGCGAACAGACCGACAAGGCTGTCCAGGCGGTCAGTCAGCGCGAGCAGCGTGCCGGCAGCGCTGGCAGGCAAATCATCTCCGGCGCTGCGTGGCTGCCAATGCTCGAAGATCGCGTCAGCCACCGGCTGCGGTTGCCCGCTCAGGACAGCGTATTCGCGTCCCATCACGCCTTGCAAGGCAGTCATCTCAACGACCATACGAGTCGCGAGGTCGGCTTTGGCAACATAGGCCGCACGTTGAGCAGTGGCGATGTCCGCGGCGCCGATACCAAACAGTTTACCGAGTGGATCGACCAGCTCGGCCACGCGCTCATTCTTGTTGAGCATCGAGCCGAGCTTCTCCTGGAATGTCAGCGTAGCAAGACGCGGGAGGTAATCGGCCAGCGGTTTCTTGATGTCCTCGTTATAGAAGTAGGCTGCATCGGAGAAGCGCGCGCGCAGCACCTGTTCGTTGCCGTGCCGCACCTTGTCGATGTGCTGATCGTCGCCGTTGCGCACGCCGACGAAATAGGGCAGCAGTTGACCATGCTGGTCTTCGACCGGGAAGTAGCGCTGCTTCTTACGCATAACCATGACGAGCACATCGCGCGGCAGTTCGAGATACTTGTCTTCGAAACTGCCCAGGAAGGCAACAGGCGCTTCGACCAGGTTGGTCACTTCGTCGAGCAGCGCGGGGTCTTCTGGCACGCGGCCTCCAACTGAAGCGGCCACATGCTTGATCTGTTCCCAGGTCGTCGCACGGCGAATCTCGCCATTCAGGATGATGCCCTGCCCTTTGAGCGCATCGAGGTAGCCCTGCAAGCCATTAACGGGCAGTTCAGGCGAGTTGTAAGGACGCAGCCCACGCGACACATTAGCGCTGGCGATGCCCGCGTACTCGAAAGGAATGACGGTCGAACCCAGTGCAGCCGTCAGCCAGCGAATCGGGCGTGAGAATGCGATGCGCGTGCTGTTCCAACGCATGGTTTTATCGAATTTGATGCTCGCGACGAGCTTTGGCAGCGCCTCCGCCAACACCTCGACGGCAGGGCGACCGACATCGCGGACACGGGCAGTGACATACTGCCCCCCGTCAATGTCGCTGACCTGCAAGTCTTCGACGCGTACACCCCTGCCGCGCGCGAAGCCTTCAGCCGCTTTGGTCGTCTTGCCGTCGGCATCGAAGGCGCGATTCGCGGGTGGGCCTTTCTCGATACGTTCCTCATCCGCCTGCCGGGTGGGAAGCTGCCAGGCGGCCAGCACCAAACGGCGCGGCGTGCTGAAGACCATCACACCCTGCGGCGGCGC
>JAEUQX010000256.1 GCA_016788625.1 Anaerolineae bacterium | reverse complement strand
GATGGACGGCTGCGCTACGAGATCGACTTCGACGCCGTTGAACAGGCCATCACGCCGCGCACGAAGATCCTGCTGCTCTGCAACCCGCACAATCCGGTCGGGCGCATGTGGACGCGCGCGGATCTCGAACGGCTGGCGGAGATCGCCCTGCGCCACAATCTCGTGATCATCTCCGACGAAATCCACTGCGACCTGATCCTCGATGGCACAGCGCATATCCCGATGGCGACGCTGGGGCCGGAGGTGGCGGCGCGCTGTATGACGCTGCTTTCGCCCAGCAAGACCTTTAACACACCAACGCTGGGCATTGCCGTCACCATTACTGAAAATGAAGAACTGCGCAAGCGCTTCGAGAAAGTGACGGCGTTCTACCTGCCGCATCCGGGTGCGATAGGCTTCGCCGCCGCGCTCGCTGCCTATACGCAGTGCCAGGACTGGCTCGACGCGCTGCTGGTGCACCTGAAGTCCAACCGCGATTTCCTGGTGGAGACGGTCAGCGCGAGTCTTCCCAGCGTGGCGATCACGCTGCCGGAAGCAACCTACCTGGCCTGGCTGGACTTCCGTGATCACAATCTCCCGGACGGCCCGTACAAGTTCTTCCTGGAACGCGGGCGGGTGGCGCTCAGCGACGGGGCAGCCTTTGGGACAGCGGGCGAAGGTTTCGCGCGGCTGAACTTTGGCACGCCGCGCGCGACGCTGGCCGAAGCGCTGGAACGGATGCGGACGGCGCTGGCAGGTATATGACGACACAGAGCTGTCCGTTTCTGCTATGATGGGTATGAAAGTTGGTTTGGCATGTGGTGAAGGCGATGAGCGATATAACCGTGCTGTCTATTGATACGATTGTCTCCGACCCAAAGATACGCGGCGGACGACCGATCATTGCGGGCACGACCCTGCGCGTGCAGGATGTCGCCGCGCATCACATCTACCGCAAGTACACGCCTGACGAACTGGCAGAGCAACTGCAAATCTCGCTGGCACAAGTCCACGCGGCATTAGCCTATTTCTACGACCATCAGGACGAGATCACCGCGCAGATCGAAGCTGATGATCGTTCCATCCGTGAGGCAAAGGAACAAGGGGTTGGACAGCGACATCCGCCTGTACTTCACTCATAACGATACCTCGTATCGTTTCGTCATATTACAACCTTAGCGCTATACTCTCCCGCCACGTGGAGCATTTCCCCTGCTCACGCCTGACTCGTATAGATGGGTTCAATAGGAGATTTGCGTTATGTGCTCGCCAGAAGTCGCTAAAGTTGTACGTGAACGCATCGCCCGCGAGGGACTGCCACAGATCAACCGCCGCAGTTTCCTCAAGCTCGGTGGCGCTGCCGCCGCCGGTTTAGCCGCTGCCGCCGCGCTGCCCGCCCGCGTGGCCCAGGCACAGGAAATGAGCGAAGTGGTTGACCTCAGCCACGTCTTCGCCACCGATGTGCCCGTTTATGTGCTGGGCGCGACCCCGACGCGCGAAGCCCAGGTCACCGTTCAGAACGACGGCTTCTACATTCAGCAGTGGACGTTTGGTGAGCATACCGGGACGCACGTCGATATTCCCGCGCACTTCATTGCCGACGGCGAGACGGTTGATAACTACGATGCCTCACTGCTGGTCAGCCCGGCGGTGGTGATCGATATTTCCGCCAAAGCTGCCGAGAACCCCGATGCGACGCTGGATGTGGCCGACATCGAAGCCTGGGAAGCGGCCAACGGCGAAATCCCGGCGGGTGCGCTGGTCTGCATGTACTCTGGCTGGGAGGCCAAGTGGAGCGATGCGCTGGCCTTCCGCAACGCCGACGATGCGGGCGTGCAGCACTACCCCGGCTTCAGCGCCGATGCCGCGCGTTTCCTGCTCGAGCAGCGTGATATTCACGGTATCGCCGTCGATACGCTCAGCCTCGACCCCGGCAACTCGGCCACATTCGATGTGCACGTGTTGATCCTGGGCGGCGGCAAGTATGGCATTGAAAACGTCGCCAACCTCGCCAGCCTGATGGGCAAGGCCGCGACGGTTGTCTGCGGCGTGCCGCGCTTCCAGGAAGGGTCGGGCGGCCCGTGCCGCGTCCTGGCGATGGTCTAGTTCAGCAGCAAAATGGGGGCTAATGCCCCCTGTAGCTGTTTCGTTGATGCCACCACTGCGACCTGTTCCGTTTACGCCCGGTCAGGCCCGTTGTTTCCCCCTCCAACGCTGCTCCTTGCAGGGTGCGCCACCTCCGCCTAAACTAATACTACTGTGTGCAGTGTGTGGAGCATTATCATGTCCAAGCTCAAAATACAACTCGACCCCATGATTGATTTCCTCGCTCGACTGCTGGAGCGCCCCAGCCCGACCGGTTACACCGTCGAGGCCATCACCTTTATCGAAGAATCTTTCCGCGCCCTTAAGATCAAGAATTTGCAGATTGAACGCACGTCCAAAGGCGCGCTCAAGCTGTTCTGGAAAGGTGAGTTGGAAGGTAATCCGCGCGGCGTGACCGCGCACACCGATACGCTCGGCCTGATGGTCAAGGAGATCAAGGGCAGCGGGCGGCTGAAAGTCACCACACTGGGCGGCTTCCCCGGCAACCTGGTCGAAGGCGAAGGCGTCACCGTTCGCACCTTCGATGACCGCCGCTACCGGGGCACGGTGCTGCTCAGCAACCCCAGTGTGCACGTCAACGAGAACCTGCGCACCACCGAACGGCGCATCGAGAACATGGAGATTCGTCTGGATGTCCGCACCCGCAGCGCCGCCGAAACGCGCGCGTTGGGCATCGACATCGGCGACTTCATCTTCCTCGACCCGCGCGTGGAAGTCACCGACACGGGGTTCATCCGCTCGCGGCACCTGGACAACAAGGCGGGTGTGGCAGCGATTTACGGCGCGCTGGCGGCGATGGGCAAGGCCAAACAGGAGCCTGCCCACGACACGCACATCCTGATCGCCAACTACGAAGAAGTTGGGCACGGCGGCGCGGCGGGGCTGCCGCACGATCTGCATGAACTGCTGACCATCGATATGGGCGCGATTGGCGACGGGCAGAATTCCGACGAGTTCTCGGTGAGCATCTGCGCGAAGGACAGCGGTGGCCCGTACCACTACGAAATGACCGCCAAGATGCGCCGTCTGGCGATGCAGTTCGACATCCCCTGCAAGATCGATATTTATCCGATGTACGCATCCGATGGCACAGCCTGGTGGCGCGCGGGCGGCGGCGGTCGCGTCGCGCTGATCGGCCCCGGCATAGACGCCTCGCACGGTTATGAGCGCACGCACAGCGAAAGCCTGGAACATACGGCGCACCTGATCGCCCGTTACCTGCTGGATGAGGATGTGAAAACGTGAGGATGCCAACGCTGACGACGGCGCGCCTGACCATTCGCGAACTGACGCTCGATGACCTGGACGGGGTACAGGTCATCTCGGACGAGGGTTTCGGCGCAGCGCCGCTGGACGAACGGCGCGCCTGGCTGGAATGGACGACCCGCAATTATGACGCGCTGGCGAAGTTGTACCAGCCACCCTATGGCGAGCGCGGCGTGACGCTGACGGCAACGGGCGAACTGATCGGCATGGTCGGCCTCGTGCCAGCGCTCGGCCCGTTCTACACGCTGCCCAGTTTTCAGGCGGCGGGCGAACCGCAGGATCGCTTCAACGGCCCGGAGTTCGGGCTGTATTGGGCGGTGCGCGAGTCACATCGTGGTCAGGGGTACGCAGCCGAGGCCGCGCGTGCCCTGATCGACTACGGCTTCGGAACGCTCAGCCTGCGGCGCATCGTGGCGACCACTGAACATGACAATAACGCATCTATCGCCGTCATGCGCAAGCTGGGGATGCAGGTCGACCGCAACCCATACCCTGACCCGCCCTGGTTTCAGGTCGTCGGTGTCTTGCTGAATACGCGGCAGTGAGCCTCCTGAGCACCCATTCTGCTATCATCGACATAGTACCTGAATACCATAAAACCATATTTTAATGCCCCATGCGCTAAAAACGGCGTTACAATACATCATTATCGTGATCAAATGTGAAATATGTGAAAGCGAACGACTGATGGAGCATTCATCGTCGGAGTTTGAAACGCGGCACCTAAACCTGCCCGAAGGTGAAGAACTCAACCCGGTACGTGTCACTACAGGTTCACTGGACGAGGCGCTGCCCTGGGTGATCGAGTTCCGCATCGTGGGCACCGCCGCAACCATCCAGGCGCAGGTTCACGAAGCGATGATCATCGGTCGCGGCGACCCCCAGTCGGGCGTGTATCCGGCAGTTGATCTGGGGCCCCACAGCGCCTTTCACCTGGGCGTCTCGCGCCAGCACGCCGTCGTGCTCGCCAAAGATAACCGCATCAAGATCAAAGACCTGGGTAGCGTCAATGGTACGCGGCTGAATGGTTTCCAACTGGTGGCCGGGCAGGAATATCGCCTGCGGCACGGCGACGAACTGGAGATCGGGCAGGTCAAGCTGCAAGTGCGTTTCGCCGTCGTGCCCACCAGCGAGGGGAGCAGCGACCAGCCGGGCAGTGGCTATGCCACCATCCCGATCATCGGTAACGGCGAGCGCATCCTGATTGTCGAAGATGACAGCGACGTGGGCAAGGTCTTCAAGCTGGCCTTGCAGCACGCCGGGTTCAACATCACCGTGCTGGAAAACGCCACTTCCGCCCTGGGACACTTTTCGCAGCAGCTCCCCGATCTGCTGATTACGGACTTGATGCTGCCAGATATGAGCGGCGTCGAGCTGATTCGCTTCCTCCGCAAGCAGCCGGGTGGCGAACATGTGCCCGTGCTGGTCTGCTCCGGCGCGGTGGGCGGCTACCAGATGAACCAGGCCAAAGAGTTGGGCGTGGAATACTTCCTGACCAAACCGGTGAGCGTGGATGATCTGCTGAATACGGCGCGCACTGCCCTTAACAAACACCCGGCAGAGGGTGCCAAGTCCTAGAACCATCACCCGGCCTATCGCCATCTGCGGTACACTCTGCGCATAACATTCACAAGTCGCAGAGGCATCATCCATGCAGGTTTCTGACTTTTGTACGCAGGTGGCGGATGGCATCTTTCAGGTGAAGCTGCCGCTGCCTTTCGCGCTCAATATCGTCAACGTGTATCTGCTGCGTGACGGTGATGGCTGGGCGCTGATCGACACCGGACTGAACACCGCGGAGGCGCGCGCCGCCTGGGAGGCTGTGTTCGTTTACCTGAATATCACCCCGCGCCAGATCACCCGCATCCTGCTCACGCACATGCACCCTGACCATTACGGTATGTCGGGGTGGTTTCAATCGCTCGACCCGGCTTATGCCCCGCCGCTGTATATGTCCGCGCGCGAGGCGGAACTGGCGCGGCTGATCTGGTACAACGAAGGACAGATGCTGCCACGTCTGCGCGTACAGATGAGCGCCGGGGGAATGCCCGCCGAGCAGGTCGATACCGTGATCGATGGCATGGAGTTCACCGCGCAGCATACCCAACCGCTGCCCTCCACCCCTCACATCCTCGAAGCCGGCGGCGGGGTGACGATTGGCGCGCGGCGATTTACCCTCTTTCACGCCCCCGGCCACAGCGACGGCCAACTGCTGTTCTATGACGCCGCCGACCGTCTGATGCTCTCCGGCGATCATGTGCTGATGAAGATCACACCCAATATCGGCGTGTGGCCGGACACCGAACCCGACCCGCTGGGGCGCTTCCTGGACTCGCTGCGCGGGCTGCGCGGACTGGATGTGCGGCTGGCGCTGCCAGGGCACAAGGCGCTGATCACCGATTGGCGCGGGCGCATCGACGAACTGCTCAGCCACCACGCGATGCGGCTGGAACACACGCGCGCGGCAATCGCTGATGGCGCGACGATCTTCGAGGCG
>JAEUQX010000242.1 GCA_016788625.1 Anaerolineae bacterium | reverse complement strand
GCGACGGCAGCTAACCACAGGGCGATGGACATAAAAAACAAAACTGTTGAAAGTTTTCGATACATGAAGACGTCTCCTTATTTATTTTCCCCAACGAAAGCTTTCGCTTGCTTACGCCGCGTCGCCTTTCGGAAGCGCAATATTACATCCTCAGCGGCATTAGGGCAAATGGTTGACGACATCTATCTGTGCTAGAGTTGCTGTCACTATGATGAAACCCTCAATGCTTGACCATATCCAGCGCGTCTATGGTGTCACCATCGCCAGCAGCAAACCTGCACCGCGCCAGTTCGTCGCCGAGACGTACTACCTGGAAGCGACGAACGGCGAGCGCTACTTCTGCAAAATCATCACCAAGCCGCTGTTCATCCCCCAGGTGATCGACAGTTTGCCCGCCCTGCGTGAAATGTTCGAGCGCGGCCGGAGTTTCATCAACTATCCCATCGAGACGACAACCAAGGCGCTCTACACCCAGTTTGACGACGCGCTGATCGTCCTCTTCAACTACATCGCTGGGACGCAGCACTACGACTACAGCCATGCAGTACTCGGCAGGTGCACGGCAGAAGTGCACGCCCTGACGCCGCAGATCAACGCACCCGTGCCACGCGAAACCTTCACCTTCCGCTACGGCGATGCCCTCATGCGCCGCCTCGATGATGTCCTGTCATCTTCTCCCGCGGATGCCATTGAGACGGAACTGCATGACGTACTGGCACAGTACCAACGCGAAATGCGGCACGATTGGGCACAGTTCGAGACCTTGTGCGCTCGGCTGCGCATTGCCCCGCCGCCGCTGGTGCTCACGCATGGCGACGCGCCCGGTAACGTGCTGGTGCAGTCGCCCGATGTAATCTTCATCATCGACTGGGACGAAATCCTGCTCGCGCCCGCCGAGCGCGACGTGTGGTTCCTGCACGAAGACGCAGATTTCCTGCGCGGCTACCGCGAGATCTATCCTACCTATCAGCCCAACTCGGACGTGCGGCGCTACTATCTCTATACACGCTACTTCGCCGACATCATGGAATTTCTGGACGAGATTATCAGTACCCACCCTGCCGATCACCGCCAGCACAACCTGGATGGCCTGAAGCATGACTGCTTCGGCGCATGGCTGCGTCCGCTCATCCGTGCTGTTGACCCGTTCGACGGATAGACTGACCCATTCACGCCGGATTCGCGCGGCGAAAAAATTCCTCACCCCAATTTTGAACAACCTGCCCGGCGCCCCCGTTATAGGGGATAGAGAGGAGCGTCCAGGTGCAGCAGCAAACGGAAATCGACCTGCTCCGGCAGGCACAAGCAGGCGATATTGATGCGTTCGGCGACTTGCAAAACCTGTTGGAGTCACCGATCCGCCGCTTCGTCTGGCGGCTGCTGGGCACGACCGACGCCGAAGACGACATCGTGCAGGACTCGTTGATCGCGCTGTATCTCAACCTCGACCGCATTGACCCGCCGGAAAATCTGCGTCCGTACCTGTTCCGCATCGTCCGCAACCGCTGCTATGACCTGCTGCGCAAGCGGCGGCGTTACGAGATGCTGTCGCTGGACGATGAACCGGTGGAGACGTGGGTATCGCTGAACGAATCCAGCGGCGAGGCCGGACCGGAAGAGGTGACAGACTGGCTGATGCTGCATATGGAAGTGCAGCGCGCGATAGACCGCCTGCCAGAACTCCAACGTCAGACGCTCATCCTCTACTCGGAGGAGAACCTGACGTATCAGGAGATCGCTGAGGTGATGAATTGCAGCATCGGCACGGTGAAGTCGCGACTGTTCTATGCCAAGCGCACACTGCGCGGCCTGATCAGCGCCGAAACGGTTCAGATGTTAGATCAGATGTTTGGGGAGGGTAGAGATGAAACCGTATCAGTATCAGGTGGCGGAAGCCGAAGACCATCACAAGCAACTGCTCTGGCAAGCCGAGACCGAGCGTCTCTTGAAAACGCCCTCGTGGAGGGTTGAACCGCTGGCGCTGCTGGCAGTGATGATGATTGTACTCGTGTTCATAATGGCTGGTTAAGGTTTTACGGCTGGTCATCTGTAATGAGCACCAAAACCATAAACCAACCTGGATAGAAAGGATACCGACATCATGGTTATGACAGATGAGACTCGACGAGCGCTGCGGCAGCTCCTGCCCCCGCTCAAGACGCTGGCCGCCAACGCGCGCCAGGCCGTCGAAACTGAATCGCTCCAGGGCACAGCAGAGATCGCGGTGAAAAGCTACCGCAGCCTGCACAGCCGCATCGCCGCATTGCTGCCAGAAGACACCTACGTGACCGAGGCACTGACGCTGGAAATCAGCGCGGAAATGGGCGACAGCACCAAGATCGGACAGGTGCATCTGGCCGCCAGCCAGCTCGTGCCCTACCTGGAGGAAATGCTGCGCGCGGAACGTCCGGTCATGGGCGATGCGGTCGAAGTCGACTTCAACGAACTGCGCGACCTGGGGCGCGAACTGCGCGACCGCGTGCTGACGACCACGCGCGAGGCTCTGCGCCGGGCGATGGACATCAATATCGACGTGGACTTCGACATGGACAAGCCTAAGCACGGCCATGAGCACAAGCACAAACGCCGCGTGGTGATCACTTCCCGCGAGGGGACGCTGCGCGATGCCGATCTGGAAGGCGTCAACCTGAGCGGCCAGAATCTGAGCGCGAAAGACATGAGCGACTCCAATATGCAGGGTGCACGGCTGAACCAGGCCAACCTGCAAGGCGCGAACCTGCAAGAGACGAACCTGAGCGAAGCCGAACTCGTCGGTGCCAATCTGCAAGGTGCGAACCTCTATGCCGCCAATCTTTCCGAAGCGCAGTTGAACCAGGCCAACCTGCAAGGCGCGAACCTGCAAGAAGCCAATCTGCGCGAAGCCGAACTCGTCGGCGCCAATCTGGAAGGCGCAAACCTCTATTCCGCCAATCTGGAAGAAGCACAGCTTCATCAGGCCAATCTGCGCGGCGCGAACCTGCAAGAAGCTAATCTGAGCGAGGCCGAACTGGCTGAAGCCAATCTCGAAGGCGCGAACCTGGCGATGGCGAACCTGAGTGAGTCGAGTCTGGTCGATGCGAACCTGACGGGCGCCAACCTGCAGGGCGCGAACCTGAGTGAGTGTGATCTGGTCAACGCCCACCTGCAAGGTGCGAACCTGCAAGAAGCCAATCTGAATGAGGTTATGCTGCATGGGGCAGACCTGCGCGGCGTGAATTTCCAGGAAGCCGAATTGGGCGAGGTTGACATGGCCGAGGCTACCCTGCATGGTGCCAATATGGAGATGGTCGATCTGCGCGAGGCCAATCTGGAACGGGCGGACCTGACCGGGGCCAACCTGCACGAGGCCAATCTGCGCGACGCGAATCTGACCAAGGCGAACCTGACAGGCGCAGACTTACGTGATGCTTCGCTGCGCGATGCCAACCTGCAACGCGCCAACCTGCGCGATGCCAAGCTGCAGGGCGCCAGCATCCGCGATGCCAACTTCGAGGGCGCGACGCTGCCGGACGGTACAACTTACCGCGAAGGCATGGATCTCTCGCCCTTCGGCGTGAGCGGCAAACCGCTGGTGTAATGGGCAGACGATAGTCTGTAGTCGATAGTGGTTAGTAACCAGTGGTGCGAAATCCAGGTTCTGAACGGTTATTGGTAGGTCTGTAGGGACGGGATATATCCCATCCCTGCGAACATCCCGCTCAGTTATGAAATCACACCATTTGGTTAGCAGGATACAGGGTCACACGGCTTTCAGCAGCAGGGCTGGTCGCCAACGACTCAAAGCGGAAAACTGATGCAGGGAGGGAATATGCATGTGCTTATTTCCTCCCTGTTTTGTGACGTTTGGTCTGCTTTCCGCCGCGCCCCGCTGTGTTATAATCCCCCCAGTTCACAGCCGAAAAGCGCGCATAGGAGACCGCAATCGTGAAACCAGACCTGCAAACCCTGGCGATTAATACCATTCGCACGCTGTCCATCGACGCCGTGCAGAAAGCGGACAGCGGACATCCCGGCCTGCCGATGGGCGCTGCGCCCATGGCCTACGCCCTGTGGATGAACCATCTGCGTCACAACCCGCGCAACCCGCAATGGGCGAATCGCGACCGCTTCATCCTCAGCGCTGGACACGGTTCGATGCTGATCTACGCGATGCTGCACCTGACCGGCTACGACCTGCCGCTCGATGAGTTGAAGAACTTCCGGCAGTGGGGCAGCCATACGCCCGGTCACCCCGAATATGGCGAGACGCCCGGCGTGGAAACCACGACAGGGCCGCTCGGCCAGGGCGCGGCCACCTCGGTCGGCA
>JAEUQX010000240.1 GCA_016788625.1 Anaerolineae bacterium | reverse complement strand
TAACGTGTCTGGACTATCGGTTAAAGTCAGTATTTCACCACTTTTTGAATCCAAAATGTGGATGTCGCCTCGCCCCAACGCGATAAGTCGCCCATATGGGTGCCAGTCTGGGGCAACCATTGCTCGCACGCCTGTGAAGGTTTGCACCTCACGGGTTTCTAGGTTCAAGATATGTAAACGCCCATCATAACTGTATGCTAGATACCCTTGATATTCAGTTGTATCAATATTCCCATTAGACGGGACAAGGCATATATCATGATCTGCTACGGGGGTGTTTGCGCTGTTCGTTATCAGATCATCCCTTGTGATAGGTAAATTGCATAACATTGCCATCGTAAACAATATGAATACGACAAGGATGATCAAACTAAAACCAGGAGCGCCCTGAAAGTGAGGTTTAGTGTCCATGGAGTATCCTTTAGCTATTCAGACATGCAATCAATTTCATCGGATGTTTCAGCGCTATCCAAACAATCCAATATCGCTTGAAGCTTGGCAAAATCTACCCATTCAAGTCTCCCGTGTGGATCGGCCCATTCTGCGCTAGCAATCAATGTGTTTAGAATATTATGGATATGTGCATAGTTACTCGCGGATCCATAACCTTTCGCTGCTAATGAATTTCCGGGACCGCTCAGCCCCATTCGGTATCCTGATTCATGATCGTCTTCTTGGTTATAAGTGATCACTAGTGACCCAGTAATTCTCTCATCGTCTAATAGTTCATCAAATCGGCTATCTAGCCAATCTGGGCTTACAGATGCCCCTTGGATGAGTGCTACATCCTTAAAGATCGCATCTGAGCTCTGAATTGCGTTTAGGATGATCTCAACACCGACGCTGTGACCTACAATGGAAATTTCACTGAAGGGGTTGTTTCGTTGAAATTCTTCCAGTGCATCTCCTAATCGTATGCCCGTATCATCTACCATGGCACGATATTCAGAATCAAGAAGATAATTAGCGCCATCGATAAAACTTGGGCTGTCTGTATATAGCCCAGGTTCTGCGTTCCATGCAATAGCTACAATTACAGGTCTTTCGTCTAGGGGTAAATTTTGATACACGCTTTCGTATTGTTTATAGATATTTTCATATGCTTGTCGTTGGTCATCGGGAGATGCCGTAAGCCCTAATATTGTTACAATTATGGGTCTACCGTTGATATCTTTGGGTAACTGATCAAATATTTCTTGCGACGATACGTTGTTTATCGATTCTAGCATTAGATCTAAAACTGCTGGGTTTCTATAATTCATATCGGTGGTAGGGTTTTTTAACTCCGGTCTATAAGTGTATATAATATGCAGATCGGGTTGGGGATTTTCTTGCTCCTGAGATGGTGATAGGTAGTGCTTTTTTCCCTTGAAGGGGTACACTTTACCTCTTGTATTGTAGAGGTGTAGTAATTTATGCGCCTGATCAGTGTTCGCCTGGTTCCAGCCATAGCCTGCGAATCGACGCAAGAAACGCTGGTTTGACATTCCCTCTGGCTTACCCTCATGCTGTAAAGCCATCAAAAGGCTTTGGGCTAAGGGGTTGCCTGCTGCTGCAACGTACATTTCCACTGGCAAGGCTCGCGGCTGCGGTTTGTAACGGCTATTGGGCTTGCCCCCGCGCGGTGAAGCAGGTGTTGGGGCTGGCTGGGCAGATGGCTGACTCGATGTTTTCCCCCAGGGCAGCGCTGGCTTGTTCTGGGGGTGTTGGGTTGCTGGCTTCCCCGACGGCTTTCCAGATGAAGATTGCTTCCCTTGCTTGGGGTTATGTTTGGGCTTGGACTGGAATTCGCCGTCCCATTGGGAATTGTTAGACTGTTTCTTCGCCATGTTTGCACCTCATCCTGTTCAACAGTACGTAAATCCAGCTGCTCGCGGCAATAAAACTCTTCTCAACAACCTTCTTCATCAAAAGAGCGGTAGGCCGCCGCCTGTAACCACGACGGCCTGGCAGTCTCTTGTTGTTCCTGGTTAGACCGTACCCCAGACGGGTGCGCTGCCCGTAGCGGGCTTGAGGGTAGCCGTGAACATGACGGCCTTGCCCGTCTCGATCATCGGCACGTAGCTCTCGATGTAGAACTCGCCCGTGTACTTGGGATCACCCGTCGTGGGGGTGGCATTGTTGCCAACCTGGACTTCGAGTGACACCTGCGAGCCAGCAGCGTGGGCACCCTTGATGACCGTATGCGTGCCGGTGAGGGCGGTGGTGGTGATGAAGCCCTTGATGGTCACGGGGGCACGCAGCTGGCCGTTGATGAAGTTGTGGGCGGTGTTGCCGAACCCGGTGACATCGTGCTGATCATAGGTCATCGGCAAATCGACACTGATGATGTCGCCATTGGCAAACTGGCGCGGCGTGCCGCCGCTGTCGTCCAGCTTGACCACCACATGATCGCCTGCTAAAGCCATAGCTTTCTCTCCTCTACTTTCACGGACTGTTAGAACCGAACGAAACTGATTGCGATTTTGACGGTGTTCCCGACTGCCCCGCTGCGGGTGGCCTTCCAGCGCACGTAGCGCGGGATGGTGCCGCCGTTGCTGACCCGTTCTGAGTCCAGCACGGTACCGTTCAGGGTAAAGGTCATCACGGTTGTTTGCTCGCCCGCGAATGCGCCGGTGGACGAGCCTTCGATGATGATGGTGTAGGTGTCACTGGCCGACGCTTGCAAGACATGCAGGAAGGCAGCTGCGCCCTTGCTGCTGGAAGCCCCATTGTCCTGGGCTGCACCCGTTGTGGTGTTGGTGAAGCTGGTGGGGGCTGCCAGCGCGATGCCCCAACCATCGGCAAAACCAACCGCCGCGAACTGGGCCGTAAAGGGCACATACTTCTCGATCTCTGGCAGCGTGGTATAGGCCGTCTGGCGCGTCTGCATACTGTAGACCGGGTCGCCGACAGCTGGAGACGCATTCTGCCCCAGGAAGACCGATACAACGCCGTAGATGCTGATGCCCTTGAGCACAGGATGGGACTTAGCGGCTGCCGTATTGAGATAGCCGAAGTGATCAACGGCGATGCGGCGGACGCCGGGGATAAAGGCATGAACTGCATCGGCAAAGGCCGTCACATCATGCATATCGTAGGCATCCGCAATCCCTAAACGGTTCACATCACCCGTGAGTTCGTAACCATCGACCAGAACCTGGACATGATCGCCTGCTAAAGCCATGGCTGCCTCCTACTGGGTCTGCTCGAAACGGTTGACGAAACCGTGCAGGACGATGACGTTGGCGGTCGCGGCGAAGGCACGAACTTCCTTGGCGTTTTGCAGGACGTGCCCGGCAATCACCTCGGTAAAGCCGCTCTCAGCCGGGATGGTGATCTCCACCTGGTCATCCGGGTTGCCTGTGCCACCCCATTCGATGGTCAGTTTGACGGGCGAGCCGGAGGTGTTGATCGCGCGGATCCAGACCTCATCCCATTCGTTGGCCGCGACATTGGACAGCGCGGTGTGGACGAGGGTGCCGGGGGTAGCGGTGGCCGCCACCTTGATGCCGCGGCCACTGTCGCTGGCGCTCAGTTTGCGTTTCTTGAAATCCCGATAATCGCGTTGATACATTCTTTGTTTACTCCTTCGTCTGCTGTTCCCCTGCCCCATTCAAGCGGCGGTAGTGGCGATCAGCCAGGTCATCGACCATGCCATTGAGCAAATCCTTGAGCAGTTCCCGAATCTCCTCCGGGGGTATCCTGGCGCTCTCGCTGCCGACGCGGGCGGCTTCTTCTGCCGTGTAGCCGCTGATAAGAGCCAGCATGAGAGTGACAACCAAGAGCAGAATCTCGTCATGCAACGGCTCAAGCTGTGGTACGGCCAACATCACCATGCTGACCAGGAGCGCCGAGAGCGCCACAACAACCCGACGTGATCTCAGCGCAATGGACAATGGAGCGATGGTCGAGTGTTGTGGTCGCTTCTCTTCAGCCATCCTTAGCCCCTTCCATGCAAACTGGCGACCTCACGTTCCAGCCAGACGATTTTCTGAGCGAGTTTCTGGATGAGCGCTGGCTGACCGTTGAAAGCGGTGAGGTCGGTTTCGTCCGCACCATAATTCGCCCGCGCCTGCTCCAGCTTGGCCTTGCGATCAATCTCGGCCTGCTGTTTGGGGGTCAGACGCGCCGGATCATGTGCCACCACAATTTGCTGTGCCTGGGTTTCCTGGGCAGCAGTTGCTCCATCGGCAAGATGAACGCGCAGTCCGAACGGCCCGGCGCTCACACCGACAAACTGACTGCCCAAGGCCGAACGCAGATCGGTATCCAGGGCTTCGATATTCACTGAACCCCGTTCAACAACAATGTCTTTCATTACGGAAGCTCCCTTACCCAAAACGTTGGATGTGTATCGTTACCTGCTGCCCCTGCGCCTGCGTAGATCAAACCAGTACTAGCGCTGACCTTCCACTGGAGTTTGAAGGTGTGGCTGCCGGCTGCCAACCCCTTTTTGACGATGACAAAACTGATGTACTCGTATGCGTCAGTCTGGCGGGCTAGACCGTCGTCGCCGCCGAAGCGACCACCAGGGTCGCTACCATCAGGGTCGATATAGACATCGAAGTAGGTGCTTCCACCCCCATTGGATACAAGCCCAGAGGTGAAACCGATCAGTACATCTCCGCCAACCGTGTTGATGGTGTGCGCCATGTTGCCTGCAGTAGCGTCAACATCCACAAATGAGGTTGAGGTAGTACTGTAGTTGCTGGCTAGGTTCGCCAGGAAATGGGCGGCGGATGATCGCTTGAGGTACTCCAGGTTATCGCGCAGATGGGTGTTGAGAAGCGCCGCGGTGACCAGATCGTTATCTTGCCAGGTAAGCGGCGCTGTCCATTGTGCTGTCATTCTTCCTCCTATCAATACATTTCGAGACAATTCGGCGAGTCAGTTCAATGCTCCTGATATGGATTGCTTTGGTGAAGGAGATGAACTGTGCTCGCCTGATGATTACAGTGTAGGAGGGTTTTGTAGAACATGCGGTCTATTCTCTAGACTCAATGTTCTCTTTTATGGTGGAGTTATCCCGCCCGTTTATTGGGCAGGGTAATGCTGCGAGCTTTGCGTTTGCTGCGGTGGATGAGACCGTTGTTTTGCAGCGCCTTGAGATGATGGTGAACAGCCGTGGTGCCGATGTAGCAACCGTCGGCGATCTCACGAA
>JAEUQX010000226.1 GCA_016788625.1 Anaerolineae bacterium | reverse complement strand
ATCACCGACCATGACGGCCAGTCGTGCGCGTTCCGGCCACTCGCCGAAGAAGGCGCGGTGCTTCTTCAGCCCGTTGTGCGCATCCGGCGTCAGGATGCTCGTGAAGAGTGGTGTCAAACCCAGCGCGTCCAGCACCGGGCGTTGGTACTTTGCCAGCCCCTTGGTCGCCACGACAAGAGCGCGATGCGGCGCGGCCAGTTCGCGCAGCACAGCATCGCCCGCGTCCAGAATCGACGACTGTGCGGCGTGCTGGCGTACCAGAGCTTCCACACTGGCCGTCAGCGTCACGCCCAGACGCCCGGCGACCACCCGCGAGATGTCGTCCCAGTCCATCGCCTGTACGGGCGGTACACGGTCATCGGCCTGCCGCGCTGCGTTCTCCGCCGCGATCAGGTCGAGGATGTGTTCCGGCGTCTGCCCACTCTGCGCGACGATTTCGCCCAGTATGACCGGCCACACGGCGCGGTCAAACGGGTTGATGATCAGCGTGGCGTCCAGGTCGATGAAGACGACGGTTTGATAGGGCGTCATACGGCATTCACCCGTATATCGGAGACGAGGGCGCGCAGACGCGGCACTTCCAAAGCCAGCACCTCGCTCTTGCTGCGCCAGCCGAAGCCCGGCCCGATGCCGCCGTATTCCAGCGCGACGATCTGTGGGCGCGCCCACTCGTCCGCGCTGATTTCTTCCAGCGCCCACTCGGTCAGCGCCCAATCGCTCGCGGTCATCGGGAAGTGATCGACCAGCCGCGCCTGCACCGAGTCATATTGCGTACCCGTCACATGCAGCTCACGCAGATAACGCACGGGCAGGCGTTCGATGTACTCGCGTTCGTCCACGCCCAGGCGGGCAGCCGACATGCGCGCGTGCGCCAGATCGAGCAGCAGGCCGCAGCCCGTCTCGTTGACGACGCGGCAGATGAGTTCCGGCAGCAGCACGGCCAGCGGGATTTCGTATGACGGGTCCCAATTGGCATTTTCCAGGATGACTGCATGTTCGCCAAAGCGCCGTACCAGCCGCTGAATGTCGCGCACCATCGCGCGGAATAGTTCTTCACTGTGCGCGCGGCTGGTTGTATCGAGGGGCATCTTGAAGTCCGAAGCGCGCGGGGCCAGATGCGTATTGACGAAGGGGGTCGTGGTGCTGTTCAGCAGCGCCTCGATCTTCTCCCAGCCGACCTTCTCGATGTTGTTACGGCCTGCCATCAGTGGGAAGTGCACATAAGCGGGGCGCTGTGCCGCCGCTTTCCCGATCATCTCCGGCCAGTCGGGGCACTTGTAGAGGTCGATCTCGATCTGCCCATCGGCGAGCAGCGCTTCTGCCTGCGGCGAGTAGTTCACAGCCAGTTTCATGCAGGGGTATCCTCATCCTTAACGCCGTGCGTAGTTTAGCACAGGAATTCGTTCTTGTTTCGTGGAGAGAACAGGAGAGTGTGTTATTTGCTCAACTGTCGCTCCGTTCAGGCTGAGAATGAGCATATAATAATCTTGGATAACGGGGAGACTTGAACATGACATTTGCTGAAATTCTGGAGCAGGTCAAGATGCTCAGCCCGCGCGACCGCAGTCGGCTGATGGAGCACCTCCAGTCGATGGATGTGGGGGCGCAGAAACCACGCCTCAAAACGGGCGCGGAGATTGTTGCGATGCTGGAGAATATGGAACCGGTTGAAACGCTGTACCCGGAAATTGAAGACCCGGTCGAGTGGGTTAAACAGATTCGGCGCGACCAGGCGAAGAAACGTAATCTCGATTGGGGTGATCGTGGATGACCGTTGCTATTCTTGATACTACTGTCATCGTGCATCTGCTTCGCAAGTACAAACCAGCCCTTACCTGGTTCAACACCAATCAGATCTACTCCATCACGACTGTGACCTGGATGGAAGTGATGGTTGGCGTGCCGAACAAACGTGCCCAGGCCGACACGCTGAACCTGTTGAATAGTTTCGAGCTGCTTTATGTCACTCAGTCGGATCAGGATTGGGCGATGCAGCAGATTGAACGCCTGCGATTCAGCAACAGCGTCAGTATGAATGATGCAATGATTGCGGCAGTAGTCTACCGTCTGCAAGTGCTGTTATATTCGCACAACCTGAAAGACATGGCACCGATGATAGGCGCGCTGGCCGTGAAGCCGTATTCATAGCGCAGCCAGCCTCGCGCATTACCCCACCACACGCCGCAGAAACTTGCCGATCACCGCGTTCATGAATGCCGGGTTGTCCTGGTTGGCGTTGTGACCCGCGTCCGGGATGACCACGTATTCCACATCGGGTTCATAAGCCGCCCACTTCTTCGCGTCACGGCGAATCGTCCCGTAGTCGTCGTGTTCGCCGTGTGTCATCAGCAGCGGGACGCGAATCTGGTGGCCGGGCAGCCCTTTGCTATCGACCGCCAGCGTAACCGCCTTCCATACCTGTAAGAACTCTTTGTGCGACATGACGGTGGTCGTGCGCAGCATGTAATCCTGCACCGCCGGTCTGGTGCTGACCTGCCGTGCCACCATGCGCGCGAAGTGCTGGTACGGCCACATCTCGAACATCGGCATGGTCATCTTCAGCGCCAGCACTTCCCACCAGCGGTACGGCAGGGCGATGGAGATTGAGCCAATGATGATCATGGCCTGCACGCGCTGCGGGTGATCGAGATAGACATACTGGCAGATCATGCCGCCCATCGACTGCCCGGCCAGCACCGCCCGCTCGATCTTCAGCGCGTCGAGCAGCGCGATGATGTCTGCCGCGCAGTCCCGCAGCGTGAAGGGCCGCGTGACAGGCCGCGAGGAGCCGTGCCCGCGCACATCCCAGGTAATGACGTGGTAGTCCGCCGCCAGCGCCCGCACCTGTTCGTCGAACATGGCGTGGTCAGCGCTCGCGCCATGCGTGAACAACACCGTTGGTCGATCAGGCGAACCCGCTGTCCAGTAGTGCAGGGTGTAGTCGGGCAGGGTCAGGGTGTGGGCGGTCATTTCCATCGCATTCCTCCAACGTTCGGGAGTCACCGTACAATCAGATTATAGGCAATGCACAAGAGAAACCTGATGACAGATGCAGCGATAAACGGGGAGTAATGTCAGCCGTTGGCTATTGGCTCGCAGTCGCAGCTCGGCGCGGCCTGTATCCCCGGCCAGCCACTCTCGGCCAGCAGCGTTTTCAGGGTGCAGAGCGGCAGACCGACCACGTTGGTGTAGCAGCCGTCGATGCGCGCCACCGGGCGGAAGATCGAGTGCTGGATAGCGTAGCTGCCCGCCTTGTCGAACGGGTCGCCCGTCGCGATGTAGGCGTCGATTTCGGCGTCGGAGTAGCCGCGCATGGTGACATCGGTGCGGGTGATACGCGTGCGTGGCGCGGCGGTGGGGTTGAGCGGGTGCAGCGTGACCGCCGTGCAGACCTGGTGCACACGCCCACGCAGGCGGCGCAGCATCGCCCGTGCGTCGTCCGCGTCGGTCGGCTTGCCCAGGATATCGCCCGTGCCTGCGATGCCCAGCGTATCCGCGCCCAGGATGACGACCGTATCGGCGGCCAGAATCGCGGCATCAGAATGCAGCCGCGTGGCGACGTGAGCGGCTTTCTGCTGGCTCAGGCGCGCGACGTAATCGAGCGGCGCTTCGCCCGGTTGCTGTGTCTCGTCAATATCCGGCTTGATGATCGTGAAGGTGATGCCCAGGGACGCCAGCAGTTCGCGGCGGCGCGGGGAGCTGGAAGCGAGAATAAAAGTGGTGGTCATCATCGTGCGGCGCTGCGACTCCCCTCTCCAGCAATGGTTGCGTGGGGAGGGGAATGCTGCGGGGGCTATTCGTCGTAATCGGCGTCGAGCGAGTGCGGGTGGCCGTGTTCGAGTTCTTCCTCGTCAGCTTCGCGCAGCGCCAGCACTTCGACATCGAAGGTCAGCGTCTTGCCAGCCAGCGGCGGGTTGAAATCGACTACAACGGTTTGCTCGGTGATTTCGACCACCGTGCCGATGTAAACATAGCCGTCGTCGTCTTCGACCTCGACCATCATGCCCTCTTCGAGTTCCTCGTCAGAGGGCATTTCGTTCAGGTCGAACTCGTCAATCTCGTCCTCGTCATAGTCGCCATAGGCATCTTCCGGCGGAAGCGTGACGTTCACGTGGTCGCCGACTTTCTTGCCTTCCAGCGCGTTTTCCAGGCCGGGCACAATGTTCTCGGCCCCGTGCAGATATTCGAGCGGTTCTTCCGCGGTGGCGCGCCCGACTTCTTCACCCTCGACGGTGAGGGTATACGCCAGCGCCACTACCACACCGTTGGTGATTCTTTCCACTGCCATTGAGTTGTTCCTCTCATCCAGACCCTTAGCGGGTCAAATCGGGCGCATTATAGCCGTTGACGGGCAGCGCGGAAACGGGCAGTTTTATCAGGGGGAGTTGGAGGCAGGCAGAAAAAACCCCTCATCGCGCGGTGAGGGGTTTTGGGGAGATGAGCGGTTAGTCGTTAACGATCAGCTTCGCGCCAGGATGCCGTGCCAGTGTTCAGGGGAAACAGATCATTCGGCTGCTGTATGTGTCGCTAAAGACCATTGGCTGACGACTAGACACTGTGGCTCTACCGCCGCCGGGTGCGCGCGCGCAGTCCGACCAGCGCGAAGCTCAGCATCAGGGCGCTCAGCGCCAGGCAGGCCAGCAGCCCGCGCGCCAGTACGTCGCCTTCCCAGCCCACCAGCAGCAGCGAACGCATCGCTTCCAGCAGGTAGGTGATCGGGTTCAGTTCGGCTGCGGTCTTGATCCAGCCGCTCAGCAGGCTGACCGGGACGAAGGTAGCCGTCAGGAAGGTCAGCGGGAAGAACAGGAACGTGCCGCTCTGCGTGGCTGCCGCGTTGCCTGTGCGCAGCGCGATGCCCACCGCGAAGCCGCTGAAGCCCGTGCCGAGCAGCAGCGCCAGCCCCAGCACCGCGCCGATGCCCAGGATGCCCGTCTCCGGCTGCAAGCCCAGCAGCAGCCCCATGCCGATGACGACCGCCGTTTGCAGACCCAGCACAATCGCGCCCGCGATCATCGCGCCCAGCAGCAGCGCCGCCCGGCTGACTGGCGTGAGCAACAGCTTGTCGAAGTAGCCGTTCTCGATGGTGCGCACGATGGATTGCCCGGCCACGCCCGCGCCGCTCAATGCCGAGCTGACGACCGAAACGGGCAGGATGAAGGCCAGGTAGCTCTTGCCCGCCAGCCCCGGCAGGAAGCCCGACGCATTGCCCAACGACGCTTCGTAAACCAGCAGGAAGAAACCGCTGATGATCAGGCCGGGGATGACCGCCGCCGGGGTGCGGAAGGTGGTGATCAGGGCGCGCCAGGTCATCGCGCTCAACTGCACCAGAAAGGGCGAACGCGCCGAGCGCAGGTCGCTGGCGAAACTGACTTTGGTCGATGTATTGCTCAAAACACCCATTGTGCTGCGTTCCTTGATAGTCTGTAGCTGTTAGCTGATAGTCGGTGGTCGATAGCGGTTAGTCGGTGTTCAAAAGGCGATAGTCGTTAGCTTCCTGTCTTTTGACTAGAGACTAACGACTAAAGACTAACGACTCGTAGCTTTACGCTGCCTGTGTCTCGGCTTCGTCCTCGGTCGGGGCGTCGAAGCGCTGCCCGGTCACTTGCAGGAACACGTCGTCCAGCGTCGGCTGCGTCAGCGTCAGCGAGAGCGGTTCCAGCCCGGCCTGCTGCAGGCGGGTGACGACCGTGGGTACGGCGGCGGCAGCGCGGTCGAGGTACAGGCGCAGCACCTTGCGGTCGGTCTGCGTGCGGTTCGCCATCTCGCGCAGTTCGTTGGCGGCCTTCTCGACTTCATCGAGGTCGCGGAAGGTCACGTTGATCGATTCGCCACCCAGCGCAGCCTTGAGGTCGGCGGGCGCGCCCATCGCGGCGATCTTGCCGTGATCGATGATCGCCACGCGGTCGGCCAATTCGTCGGCTTCTTCCAGATACTGCGTGGTCAGGAAGATCGTCATGCCCTGCTGCTTATTCAGGCGGCGCACTTCCGCCCAGATGTCGCGGCGGCTGGCCGGGTCGAGTCCGGTAGTCGGCTCGTCCAGGAACAGGATGGCCGGTTCATGCACCAGCGCCAGCGCCAGGTCGAGGCGGCGGCGCATCCCACCGCTGTACTTGCCCACCAGGCGGTCGGTGAATTCCGAAAGCTTGACCAGATCGAGCAGTTCACGCGCGCGGCCCTGCGCCTGTTTGCGCGTCATGCCGAACATCTGCCCCTGGATAGTGAGCATTTCCATCGACTTCATCAGCGGGTCGAGGCCGATTTCTTGCAGCGCGACGCCCGCCACGCGGCGCACATCCGCCGCCTCGCTGACGACATCGTAACCGCCCACCAGCGCGCGGCCAGCGGTCGGCAGCGCCAGGGTAGTCATGATGCTGACGGTCGTACTTTTGCCCGCGCCGTTCGGCCCCAGGAAACCGAAGATTTCCCCCGATTGAACTTTGAATGAAACATCATCAACGGCTTTGAAGCTGCCGTACTGCTTGACCAGATTTTCAACGACAATATCGCGATTGGACATAGCTGCTCCTCCGAAATTACAGGAGTAAGCGTACAGCTTTTGTTCAGCTTACGTCAATTTACTGACGATGAATTGTTGATAAGCAGGCTGTGAGTTTCGCTCAGGAATATGAGCATATTCGGGCGGCGGGGGTGTGCCGCCCGTCTTTACTCGGTGACGACGCGGGCGTGCAGCGCTTCACGGATCGCTTCCGTCGTGGCGAAGCTGTCGGCCTTGCCCTCCAGCACGCCCGTGCGCAGGCGCAGGTGGCTTTCGCCGTCGGCGCTGCGGGCGCGTTCGCGGTCTTTCAGCGGGTAGAAATACTCGCGCGACTGGCGGATGCGCGTCTCGATACGTTCGCGAATCTGCTCAATCTTATCCGGCACGCTGATGATGACGAATTCTTCTGGCCCCAGATGCCCGACGAAATCCTCCTCGCGGCCATGCTCGCGCACCGCGTTGCGGATCATCAGCGTCACGGCGCGCAGCACATCGTCGGCGGCCACGAAACCGTATTCCTCGCGGAAGTCGCTCAACCGCGTCAGCCCGATCATCAGCAGCGCCCAGCTTTCCGGTGCGCTGAGCAGTTCAGAGAGCTTGTCTTCGATCAGGTCGTTTTCTGGCAGGTCGGTGACGGGATTGGTGCTGGTCTGGCGCGCCACCCGCGCGATGGCGTTGCGCACGCGCAGGCGCAGTTCCTGAATATCGAAGGGCTTGGTGATGTAATCGACCACACCCAGTTCCAGCCCTTGCAGCTTGTCTACGCGGTCGCGCTTCTCGGTCAGGAAGATGATCGGCACATCGTGTGTACGGCGCTGCAAGCGCAGTTGGCGGCAGACCTCGTAGCCGTCAATATCGGGCAGGCGAATATCCAGCACGACCAGCGAGAGGTTCACATCCTGGCTGATGTCGAGCGCGTCCTTGCCCCAGGCAGCGGTCAGCACGTCGTAATTCTGTACGCGGAAATAAGCGTTGAGCATTTCGGCCAGGTCAAGATCATCTTCGACGATCAGAATCTTGGGTTTATCCACACTTCATTCTCCTGAACGCTGTCCGATGGGTGTCTTGTTCACCGTGAATTCGCACCTGCTGCTCCCACAGGCGCGGCAAGCCGTTTCGTAGACGTGGAACTCGTAGCCGTTCGAAGCCCACCGCAGACATTCCTGCAATGTACCCACCAGTGCGTGACACACAGGCTTTTCGGATGTGCGCCCCCAGGCCATCGGACTGTGTTGGGCGCTGAACTGGTAGCTGCTGGCGTTTTCCTCGACGGTGCACTGCTGGTCGCTGAAGCGGTTGTAGACCTCGGCCAGCGCGTGCAGTCCCAGGCGTGTACGTTCATCCAGCGGCAGCGCACGGAAAGCCGGGTGCCCCATACCCGCGAACGCGCCGAAACCGCGCATTCCCTGGGAGAAAGCTACGCGCCCAATTTGCAGCGCCAGCCCACGTCCACCGCGCCCGCCGTACACTTCTTCCAAGGCCAGTTCAATAGCGGCCAGCGAGGCGAACGCGAACTGCTTATCCAGCGTGTCCGGCGGCCAGCGGTCACGCTGCCAATCCAGCTTCGCCAGGCTGAGGACCACCTGCATACTATTCTGCCCCATGACCTCGTGCATCGCCTGGAAAATATAACGCGCGAAGCGGTTAGGGTAATACAGGTTAATAGGCTGTTGCACGGGTATCAACCCTGCTAGACCAGGCCAGACAAGGCCTCGACGGTACGGTTTACATCCAGGAAGATCAGACCCAGCTTGGCTTCCTTGCGCGCCAGCACAGTTAGAACGGCTTCCTCTCCAACGGCGGTGAGGATGACATAGCCACTTTCGCCCTTGACCATGACCTGTTCGAGCATCCCGCGCCCCAACTCGGACGAGATACGTTCACCCAGCGAGAGCATGGCGGCGGACATGGCGCTGACGCGATCTTCTTCAATGTGGCCGGGCAGCGAGGAGGCCATGCTCAACCCGTCTACGCTGACAATCGCAGCCGCTTCGACATCGCCGGAGCTGGCCTGCAAGTCGCGCAG
Organism: Anaerolineae bacterium; assembly: GCA_016788625.1. Classification (GTDB taxonomy): domain Bacteria; phylum Chloroflexota; class Anaerolineae; order Aggregatilineales; family Phototrophicaceae; genus CFX2. Next base: position 7,609 of record JAEUQX010000226.1, on the reverse strand, counting down.
CCGTTCCAGTAGTTGCTCAGTACGTGACTTTGCCAAGAGAATTTCTCCCGAATGAATGCAGGCGTATTACCATCACTTGAAGGATTTTAGCACAAATCCGGCGCAATAACACAAAGGAACACGCCAGAAGCGCGATGTCGGCGTGTGATTGTGCGCCGTTCATTGCTATACTATGCAGATTGCCAATGATCGACAGTAATTTTTTGAAGCAATGCATTCACCAGTCCATCTGCCAGACTGCTCAACAGCAGCGCCTCGACCCATATCGACTGCAGCGGCGGGATTTGCCCTCCAGCGCTGGCAATCGCACGATGCTGCATTTCGGAATCTGCTGCAGCAGGTACACTGTGGATGGTCGATTGTAGACGACAATCGACTGCCTAGACGCTGCACGCACCTTGTTTTGATTCCCGTACCGACCTGCTAAGCCGATTGATCTGATCGGGCCGCCACACGCACAACGAATTGACAATCACATAGGAGCATAACAGCATGACGATTGCTCTCATTGCTGCTATCCCATTTCTTCTGGCCGTCATCGCGCTGCCCTTGCGACGCTGGCTCTCCACGTCCATGCAGGGCGGCTTGTTCGCCGTCTCGCTGGGCGGCCTGTTCGTCTTCGCCCTGGCGCAGTCAGGCGCAGTCAGCCAGTCACCGCTGGCCTTCGCGCTTGAATGGGTGCCACAACTTGGCCTCACGCTCTCGTTCTATCTGGACGGGCTGGCGCTGCTGTTCGTCCTGGTGGTGAGCGGGATCGGCACGGTCATCGCCCTCTACACAGGTTTTTACTTCGACGATGCTGCCAAAGCCGGGCGTTTCCTGGCGATGCTGCTGGCGTTCACGGGCGCGATGCTCGGCCTGGTGACGGCGGGCAACGTACTGACGCTGTTCATCGCCTGGGAGCTGACCAGCATCACCTCCTTCCTGCTGATCAGCTTCTACGGCGACGAGAAAGCGCGTGCCGGCGCGCTGCAAGCACTGCTGGTGACGGGCGGCGGCGGACTGGCGCTGCTCGTCGGGCTGCTGCTGTTGGGTGGAGCGGCGGGAACGTATGAACTGCCACAAATCATCGCCAGCGGGGATGTGCTGCGCGAGCATCCCTGGTACAGCATCTTTGCCATCCTGATCTTCCTGGGCTGCTTCAGCAAGAGCGCCCAGTGGCCGCTGCACTTCTGGCTGCCCAACGCCATGACCGCGCCCACGCCTGCCAGCGCATTTCTGCACTCCGCCACGATGGTCAAGGCGGGCGTGTACCTGCTGGCGCGGCTGCACCCAGCGCTGGGCGATACGGCCTTGTGGCAGGGCGCGCTGGTCGGCTTCGGCCTGATCACGCTGCTCATCGGTGCGGCGCTGGCGCTGCGGCAGAACGACCTCAAAGGCAGCCTGGCCTATTCGACCGTCAGCCAGCTCGGCGCGTTCGTCGCGCTGATTGGCCTGCCACACAGCGAGGGCATCAAGGCCGTGATGGTCGGCATCCTGGCGCACGCCCTCTACAAAGGCGCGCTGTTCCTGACGGTTGGCGCGGTCGATCACGCCACCGGCACGCGCGACCTGGACAAACTCGGCGGGCTGCGCGGGGTCATGCCCGGCTTCGCATCGGTGGCCGCGCTCTCGGCGCTCTCGATGGCGGGTGTTCCGCCGCTGTTCGGCTTCGTCGCCAAAGAACTGCTCATCGAGGCGTCGCTGCACACGCTGCCGCTGCTGGTCACGCTGGGCGTCGTCGTCCTCAGCGCGGTCTTCACGGTCGGCATGGCCCTGATCCTGTTCTGGGATGTCTTCATGGGTCAATCCCGCGCCGCGCATAGCGAGCATCATCTGCATATACCCGCGCGCGGCATGACCGCCGGACCACTGATCATGGCCGCGCTCTCGCTGGCGCTGGGGTTGGGCATCGGGCCGCTGGTCACGCCGCTCGTTCAGCCCGCTGTCGGCAAGGAAATCTCGCTCTACCTGCTGCCGCCGGGCGGTATCAACGAGGCGTTCATCCTCAGCATGATCGCCCTGGCCGGGGGTACGCTGGTCTTCGCCACGCGCGGCATCTGGCGAGCGTGGGCGCTGCCAACACTGCCGACAGGCCAGGACATCTTCCAGGCGGTGATTCGGCAGACAGAACGCGCGGCTGACGTGGTGCTGCATTCGCAAAACGGGCGCATTCGCTACTACCTGATCGTAATCCTGCTGGCGGTCATCGCGCTGATGTCTACCGCCGGATTGCAGAACGCCGTAGATTTCACCCGTCTGGATGTAAGCATCAACGGGGCAACGGATGTGCTGAAGATCATGTTGATCCTGCTCTCGATCGGCGCAACCTTCGCCAGCATCGTCTTTCGCAAGCATCTGTTGGCGGCGCTGGCATTGGGCGTGGCTGGCTACAGCATCGGCGGCCTGTTCCTGCTGGAACCCGCTCCCGATGTCGCGCTGGTGCAGTTCCTGGTGGAGACGCTGGCGACGGTATTGATCATCATGATCCTGGCGCGCACCAGCGAAGCCGAGCGGATGGCCGCGCTGGAAAACCTCTGGATGGGTTCGCGCACCGGGTTGTGGCGCGACATCGCCATATCCGCTGCGGTCGGCATCGGCGTGACGCTGTTCGCCCTGGCTGCCGTCACCAATCGCCCGGATCAGACTACGATTGCACAGTGGCATATGGAAAACGCGCTGCCACAAACAGGCGTGAATGATGTTGTTGCCAGCATCGTCACCGATTTTCGCGGTATGGATACCCTGATCGAGATCAGCGTGTTTGGCATGGCTGCGTTGGGCATCCTGACGGTGCTGGCCGGAGCGCGTTCCAGTTCCGCCAAGCCGGATGCTTCAGAAGCTGACGCGGATGAGACACCGATCTACAACTTCGCTTTCTCCGACGCGCTCAACCGCTTCGCCGCGCGCGTGGTGCTGCCCGTCGCGCTGCTCATCGCGCTGGCGCACATCCTCTATGCCGGGGTCGCGCCCGGCGACGGCTTTACCGCAGGGGTGATTGCCGGGTTGGGTGTGGCGCTGTGGTATATCGTGTTCGGCTACGAAGGTACACGCGAACGGCTGCGCTGGCTGCGCCCGGCTGCGATGATCGCGGTTGGGCTGTTGATCGCGCTGACCAATGCAGCGCTGCCACTGCTGTTCGACCGGGCGTTTTTTGCCTTCACGCTGCTGCCTGTGGAACTACCCGCTGACATCAAGTTGGCCTCGACCACGCTCTTTGAGATTGGCATCTTCTCGACCGTCTTCGGCGGCATCAGCGCCGTCATGGAAGCACTCACTCATCCGAAAGAGGTAGAAACATTATGAATGTGCTGTTCGCAATCGCCACCGGGATCATGTTCGCGCTGGGCGTCTTCCAACTGCTGCGTCGTGATCTGATCAAGACCGCGATGGGATTCTACATCCTGTTCACGGCCATCAACTTTCTCTTGCTGGCGGTGGGCGCTTTCGATGGACAGATCGCCGCTTATGTCGATGCGAATAATCAGACGGCGGCGCAGCCCAGCGACCCGCTGGTACAGGCGCTGATTCTGACGGCCATCGTCATCAGCTTTGGCTCCTATGCCCTGCTAACCGCCTTCATCGTCGTCTCGTCCCGCCGCTTCCGCACCGTCAGCACGGACGGAATCGACCGTCTTCAGAGGTAATGCTTCCATGAATGTACTCATCCTTGGAACGATCTTCATCCCATTGGGCGCGGCGGCGGTGAGCCTGCTGTTCGCGCGTTACCTCAAGGTGCAGCACTGGCTGGGCTTCCTGGCGGGTGTCGGCGCCTGGTTGTGCAGCCTGGGCGTGCTGGCCGCCAACCTGGAAAGTGGTCCGCAGGTGTACCGTTTGGGCGGCTGGCCGACGCCGTTCGGCATCGTGCTGGTGGCCGATCTGCTCGCCTCGATTTTCGCGGTGATGTCAACGACGGTTGTCGCCGCGGGGCTGCTCTACGCGCTCGGCTGCAAGGACAAGGTGGTCAGCTATCCAACTTTCATGCCGCTGTTCCTCTGCATGGGCGCTGGGCTGAACGGCGCGCTCTTCACCGGCGACATCTTCACGCTGTTCGTCTTCATCGAACTGATGGTCATCGCCTCGGTGGTGCTGGTCGCCATCAGCGACAATCGGCTTGGCCTGGAGGCGGCGATCAAGTACCTGCTGATCAGCAGCATGGGTACGCTCTTCCTGCTGATCGGCATTGGCGCGCTCTATGCCACTTTCGGAACGCTGACGATGGCCGATATCGCCCGCCTGCTCGCCAGCGGAGAACGGCCACTGCTGGCACAAGCCGCCGCCGTTATGCTGATGTGCGCCTTTCTGCTCAAAAGCGCCGTGTTCCCGTTCCACTTCTGGCAGCCAGACTTTCATACGACCGCTCCGACGCCTGTGCATTCGGTGCTGTCATCGGTTGTGGTCAAGGTCGGCATCTATGGGCTGATCCGGTTGATCACGCTGATGTTCATAGCAGAAGCGCGGCTGATCGAGAACCTGCTGCTCATCCTGGGCGTGATCAGCATTTTCTTCGGCAGCCTGGGCGCGCTGCGCACCTATGACGCCAAGCGCATGTTGGCATACTCAACCTTCGGGCAGATCGGTTTCATCCTGGTGGGGATTGGCTGGGGGGCGCCGCTCGCACTGGCCGGGGCGCTGGTGTATGCCGTGAATCACTCGTTCATCAAGTCGGCACTGCTGATGATCACCGGAACGATCTCCAGCCGCACGCTGGGCAAGACCGCCCGCCTGAGCGAGATTGGCGGCGTGGGTCAGAAGCTGGTGTACACGAGCGGGCTGTACTTCGTCGGCGGCATAGCGCTGGCGGGTGTGCCGCCGCTGAACGGCTTCATCAGCAAGGTGACACTGGTACAGGCGGGCATCGCCGTCGAAGGCTGGCTGGTTTTGGGGCTGGCCGTCGGCGCAGGCATCATCACGCTGCTGTATATGATGCGCACCTGGCAGCTCATCTTTCAGCAGGAACCGGATGAACACACCAAGACCAAGCCTGCTGGAGACAGCCTGCTTGCGCCTACGCTGCTGATCGCGTTGTGCCTCGGTCTGGGTCTATACGCCGCGCCGCTCATCGACCTGGCAAACCGGGTGGTCGCGCAGATTGGCGAACCGCAGCTTTACATTCAAGCCGTGTTAGGAGGGTGAAATCATGCTCTTTTATCTGCTGGTCTCGCTGGGCTTTGCCGTCGTGTGGATGATTGTGACTGGGCAGTTCAACCCAGGTGGTTTTGCCGTGGGGTGGATGATCAGCATCGGATTGCTTCTGGTGGTGCGTCCGCATCCGCGCGTCATACGCGCCAGCCATCTACCGCGCCAGATGGCCGCCACGGTAATCTATATCCTTGTCTTGTTCCGCGACATCGTTCTGTCCAGTGTGGATGTCGCCCGCCGCGCGCTGTCCCGTGACATGCGCTTGCAGCCGGGCATCATCGCGGTGCCAACACAGGACCCGCAGCGCCGTGAGATCGTCACCGCGCTCAGCGCCCACAATATCACCATCACCCCTGGCGAGATGGTTGTCGATTTTGACACGGAAAACTCGGTTATGTACGTTCACTGCCTGGATGTACGCCAGTCCATACCGATTGCAGAGGCGGCGCAATCCCGCCGTCTGCGTCTGCTGCTCAATCTGTTGGGAGATCGCTCATGACACCGCTTGTAAACACTGCCGTTCAACTGGGTTTGATCGTGATGATCATCCTGCTGATGCCTGCCACCTATCGTGTGGTGATAGGCCCTCATCCCAGCGACCGCTTACAGGCGATAGACACGATCACCACGCTGCTGATTGGCATCATCGTGCTGTTGGGGCTGCTGCAGGGCAGCGCTCTTGTCATCGATGTCGGTATCGCGCTGGCGGCGTTCGGCTTCATCGGCACGCTGGCCGTCGCCCGTTACCTGTCCGAAGGTAAGGTTTTCTAGAAGGAGCAGTCATGGCTATTCAGGATATTCTCGCGTTGGTGGCGCTGGTATTCGGCCTGTTCTTCTCGCTGGTGGGCATCGTCGGCCTGGTGCGCTTCCCGGATGTGTACTGCCGCATCCATGCCTCCGGCAAGGTGGCGACGCTCGGCCTGGTGGGGCTGCTGGCGACCTCCGCCCTGCTGCAGCCGGAGACTGCGCTCAAGGCGCTGGCACTGGCGCTGTTCGTCGTCATCACCTCGCCCGTCGCCTCGCACGCTATCGCCTCGGCAGCCTATCGTCAGGGTGTGCCTATCAATGGTGATCGGGATGAGCTGGCTGGTCAGCGCACGAATCTGACCAACTGAGCGCGTCAACCACCAGGATCAACAAGGGCGCACACGGCTTGTGTACGCCCTTTGTTCTGTCTCATTCTGCTTCGGCCGTCAGGCGCGAGAGGTCGGCGGCCACGTCCTGCTCGCGGCGCTCGACGTGCTGCTTCCACATTCGCCGCAGGATCGGCGCGGGGTCGCGCTCCACACCCTGCGAAGCGAAATAGTCACAGACGCGCTCGATGTCGCGCTGGAGGATCATGTGCGCCTGGCTGTTGCCCTGGCTGCTGGTCACCTGCGGGAAGTCGATCAGCGTGATCTGGCCTTCCCAGTACAGGATGTTGTAGGCCGAAAGGTCGCCGTGAATCATGCCGTGCATCAGCATCAGCTCGATGTTGCGCAGCGTCTCGTCAAAGAGCGCCTGTGTCTCATCCTTGTCCAGTTCGACATCGCTGAGCGCGGGCGCGGCGTGCGTCGGGCCACCGATGTAACCCATCAGGATGGCATTGGGACTGGCGGCCACTGGACGCGGCACGGATGCGCCGATGTTGTACAGCGTTTGCAGCGTGGTGAACTCGTACATCAGCCAGGAGGTGTGCATCACCTGCTTGCCGTAGTCGGTCTTCTTGCCGATGGCGCGCATCACGCGGTCATTGTGCAGGCTTTGATTCAAGTCCTGCCCGTCCAGCGTCAGGATGCCGCGCCCTTCGCGGTACATCTTATCGTTACGCAGGTGGCGGAACTGGCGTGGGCGATACACTTTGGCGGCCAGCAGGTCGATGCCCAGCCCAGGCCGCGCCGCGCAGCGATATACACTGGCTTCTTTGCCGCCGCGCACCAGCGCCAGCACATCGGTGATGTACTCCTGGCGGTAGAAATCGCGCAGCGAATTGAGCAGCCAGCCTTCCTCGTAGCGCGAGGGGCGGTAGGTGGTCTCGAAGCCGCCTTCTGTCCCACCAATCGGCGCGAGTTCGGCGCGGATTGCGGACTCGGATTTCTTCGGCGTGTGCTTGCCCGCCTTAGCCTTGCGTGAACGGCGCGTCTGGCGGTCGTTCTTCAGCGGATCATACAGGTTTTCGTAGTCGTCGTAATCGTCCATCAGATGGCGATTGTGAGTCAAGGTTGGTATCCCTCATCAGTCGATAGTCAAGTGAACAGATCAAAGCTTCGCCGGACAGATCGTCGGGCACGTTGAACGGTTCAAGGCAGCAGGAGGGATAGGGAAACGGCCACAGCGCGGACGCAGTCCTACCACCCCAAACCAGAGCTGAGGTCGGGGTAGGTACGCGCGTCGCCGCTGACGGGGCAGCACAAACAGAGCGGGGTTAGCGCTCGCGACAATTCACTTGAACGGGGTCAGAGCGAATCTAGCTGGTCGCGGGGCGAGGCGTACCCAAACCGACACGGGC
>JAEUQX010000212.1 GCA_016788625.1 Anaerolineae bacterium | reverse complement strand
AGGCCGTCCTCAAGCAGCGACCTGGCAGCGCCTTCCGGTGCCGTCCGCCCTGCCGGTCGTCGAGCGGCGCATCTATTCGCTGGATGAATGCAGCGCGGCGGTAGAGGCCATGAGTGGGCACTTCATCATCTGTGCCAGCGGGCGCGTGGCGCGCAGCGCGATCAGCAAACTTGACCCGACCCGCCCGTTCGCCATCATCAGCCATGATGTCGCGCATACGGGTGAGCTGCTGGCGCAGGGCTTCCGCGTGATTCACGGTGATCCCTCGCAGGAGCATGTGCTGCGTCAGGCTGGAGTCGAACGGGCACTGGCACTGATGGTAACCACCGAGGACAATGCCAACGCTGTGCTGACCATCCTCAACTGCCGCACGCTGAGCAAACGCATCATGATTACCGCGACCGCGCAAACCGAAGAGTTGATTCCCAAACTCCATCGCGCGGGAGCAGACCGCGTGGTCAGTCCCTTTCAGGTCGCCGCGCTGTTTGTCCTGCTTGCCACCACCCGCCCGGTCGTCAGTGACTTCCTGCAATATGTGGTTTATAACCCCGCCGCAGGCATCGAGACGACTGAACTGTATATGCAGGACGACTCACCCTGGATTGGTAAATCATTGGCAGAGCTAAGCTTACGCGAGCGCTTTCAGGCGGGTGTTATCGGCATTCGACAACCGAACGGGGAATATGCGCTGGCCCCAGCGGATGATCACGTCCTCAATGAACACGAAATACTGATCGTCGTCACGCCTATGAAACACGGGGACGTACTACGGATTGAAGCTCACGGCAGCGCGACACGTCGTCCGGTTTCGCTGCGGCGCAACTATCTGGAATCAGAACAAACACGCTAACCCAACAAATCCGCATGGTGACAAGCAGCGACTGCATCAATTACGGGTCAAGACCAGCCAGACGACGTTCCTCGCGGTATGCTTCAGGGGTGTCCACATCGCGCAAAACGCTGTCGGTATCGACCGTCACGTAGGCAACCTTATCCTTGTGGCGCTCGATGACATCACGCGGTGCACCGTCGTTGGGCAGCGCCAGAATTTCCGGCCAATACTTGCGGTCAATCAGGATTGGATGCCCGCGCCGCATCTGGTAGCTGGGCGCGATGATCTCGCCCGCACCCTCTGAATAGGCGGTCATCACCTGGGCAATTACCTTTGGCTGGATGCGCGGCTGGTCACCCAGTACCACCAACGCCGCGCTAACGTGCGGCGGCAAGGCACGCAGCCCAGCCTTTAGCGAGGAGAGCATCTCACCCGTCGCATATTCAGCATTATGCGCCGTCTGTACCCCGGCCTGCACAGCCAGGCGCGTCACATCGCCCGAACGATGCCCGGTGACGACCATGACTTCCCAGACTTTCGCCAAAGCAAGCTGATCAAGGATATGTTCCAGGATCGATCTACCGTTCGCCCAGGGCAGCAGCAGCTTGAACTGACCCATACGGGAAGACTTACCCGCCGCCAGCACAACCGCGCCCACATGCCGCTGCACTTCCAGGATGGGATCTGCGCCGCGCACCGACCCCAACGCAACAGCCTGGATACGCTGTGAGCGCAGAATGAATTGGGCGATCAATCGCGCCCGGCCACGCAGATAGCCGCTGTTCGGCACCTGGTTGAGCAGAGCGATAACCCGCGATTTTTCCGGCACGCCGCGCAAGCCGAGTTCTTCATCGCGCATGATCTGTGCCACCCAGGGTGACTTGATGCGATTGCCCAGGCCGAAACCGTAGCGCTCGTCAATCGCCGCTGCATTGTAAACGTGTTCGTCGTCCAGCGGCTGCCCCAGCACGGACAGCGAGGCGATAGGGATGACCAGCGTCGTCTCGGCGGGAATCACGGGTTCATGCGATTTGGGTGCTTTCAGCCCTTTGCCACGCGCACCGTCTGCTTCGATCAGCAGCACATCCGAGTCCACTGAATCGAGCAGCCTCGGCACATCCGCCGGGCTGATGCCATGCACCTTACTACCGCGAATATCGTTGTAGAGAAATACAAAACGGTTTTCGCCGAGGGCAAGCGACAGGTGAGATGATCCGCGATCAACAGGTGTGGCATAGGGCATCAGGTCAAGCTGCTCGACGCCAATGCGAGTTGTCGTCGTCGCCAGCACGCGCAGACCCGCTCCCGCCAGCTCATGCCCAAGCGCGATCAGGCTGGAGGTCTTTCCCCCTGCGCCGATCAGGGCAACGACGCTGCCTGGAACAATATCAAAGGCTTTTTGCAGCTTCATAAGGCATCAGATAAGGTCGTATCTGCGGGGCAGCCAGCACTGCTTCCAGTACCCCTCCCCCGACGGCCAGGGACTTATCGGAGATTGTAAAACAGGCGTCACGCCCCGCACGCGGATCGAGGTCGCCAATCTTCATACCCGCTTCAACCGCGACCCGCTCGTGCACAAGACCGCGCAGCACGCCCGTAAAAGCCGCCCGAATCGCATGATCACTGACCCAAGCGACCACCTGACCGCTCTCCACCACATCACCGATAGATGCCGCGCCGCGAACGTGCCCGGCAGCAGGCGCGCGCAGCACACGCGAGTGGGTGTGTCCCTGAACGACGCCGGGTTCTCCCGTATCAGCTTCTGCGGGGCCAGCATAGATCACTCTCCCAAGATTGTGACCTCGATTGGTCTCGATGACGGCGTGACAATCGACTCCTGCCGAGAAACCCGGCCCCAGCGCAACCACCAGCGGCGCATCCTCCAGGGTCGTATCAAGGTTGAACTTGACCATACGCGCGTCTACAACGGCCGCCGGACGCAACGCAATCAGGTTCTCACCTGCCGGGTCAACCAGCACCGCGATGACACCCGTCTCGGCCAGCCCGCGTGCTGCTTGCACATCCGGTGCGAGTTGGGCGCGGAGACCCTCGACCACGATCTCGCCGCTGTAGACGGCTTCGCCAAAGCTAACGGTGCGCCGCACCAATACAGGCGCTGCAAGCTCGGTAATGATGACCGGAAAACCCGCTCGGCACAGGCGATAAACGACCCCGCTCGCGAGGTCGCCACCGCCGCGCACGACGATGAGGGCGCGGCTAAAGAATGCCGATGCCATGTGCACGCAGCGCCGGAACCACTCGATCCGGGGTGAGTGGAAGCTGATCAATCCAGATGCCCGTCGCATCATGAACCGCAGCAACAATAGCGGCGGCCAGCGGCAGGAACGGCATCTCTGCCATGCCGCGTGCTCCCCATGGGCCAATCGGATCGGGATACTCGAGGATGACAGATCTCACTTCTGTGGGTACATCCAGCACAGTTGGGATCAGATAGGTCGAAAGGAATGGATTCTTGATCCTGCCTTCTACCGAGACGAGATTCTCCATGATGGCATAGCCTTGCGCCTGCACCACACCTCCTTCAATCTGTCCCTGAACCAGATGCGGATTCACGGCGCGCCCCACATCATTCGTGCTGATCACACGCAGCAGATGAACGTGCCCAGTCTCGATATCAACCTCGACTTCAACGGCTTGTGCCACATAGCCATAGGCGAAGTTTGGCTCGCTGCGACCGGTTTCCGGGTCATAGGGTGTCGTCTTCGGTGGTCGATACTGGTAAGTTGCAATAGCCGGGCGTTCTTCGCCGCGCCAGCGTTCCAGCGCCGCCGCTGCCGCCCCGCGTATGGCGTTTCCTGCCATAAATGTCAACCGCGAGGCCGATGCGCTGCCAGAGGTGCGCGTCTCCGCAGTGTCCATGCCGATCAGGCGCACTCGCTCGAAGGGCACACCTACTGCATCCGCCGCCATCTGCATAAAGGCAGTATGTGCGCCCTGCCCCACCTCGGCGCCAGACTGCCGAACGACGACTTCTTCGATTTCGCGCTCGCCGTGCAGCTCAACCGTCGCCCAGTTCTGCTCCGGGAAGCCAAAGCTAAAGCCAATGTTCTTAAACGCGGCGGCGAACCCGACCCCACGCCGCAGGGCCGGATTAGCAGGCTGCTCGGTCATCGGGCGTTCCCACCCTGTGTCACCCTGCTGCCAGAAACTCTCGCGCGCACAGGTTTCAATCACCTGGGGCATCGAAACACCAGCGGGAAGCGGCGTCCCTACACTCAGGATGCTGCCTTCGCGGAACACGTTGCGGGCACGAACTTCAACCGGATCCATGTTCAAGGCCTGGGCCAGCTTATTCACCTGCCCCTCGGCGGCAAAAGCCCCTTGTGGCGCGCCAAAACCCCGAAACGCACCTGTCGGGATATTGTTGGTGATCACACCATACGTATCGATGCGGATGTTGTCGATTTCGTAAGGACCAGTGACTGTCAGGTTCGCATTGCCCATGACTTTCGTCGATGTGTAGTTATACGGACCAGCATCCCCTATGACCGTCGCTTCCGCCGCCACGATCTTGCCCTCACGCGTGGCGCCCCATTTGGCGCGCACAGTCACCGGATGGCGCTTGTGGTGGTACAGGATCGACTCTTCGCGACTCCAGACGATCTTGATCGGTTGGCGCAACGCATGAACCGCGAGCGCGAGCACAATCTGCACCGACATATCCTCACGCCCACCGAACGCACCACCAACTGCCGGATAGATCACGCGCACCTGTTCTTCTGGTAGGCCAAGCGCATGATAAATCTGTTCCTGATCTTCATGCACCCACTGCCCGGCGACGACGACCGTCACACGCCCCTGTTCGTCGATGTAGCCCAGTCCTGCTTCTGGCTGCAAGAAGGCATGTTCCTGGTAGCCCGTATGATATTCACCCTCAACGATGACGTCAGCCTTCGCCCAGCCCGCCTCCATATCGCCCTTGCGGATACGATAGTGGCACAGCACATTGCCAGGGTAGTTGCCATGAATCTGCGGGGCATCGCTCTCCAGCGCCGATTCCGGGTCAAACACCGGCGGCAAATCCTCATAGGTCACGTCAATCAGCTTGACAGCCTCGGCGGCAATCGCTTCGGTCTCCGCAACCACGATGGCGACATTATCCATGTAACAGCGCACCACATCCGCGTCTGGCACAGCGCTGTTGCTGCCGGGACCACACAGCACAGGCTGGTCTTTCGTGACCAAACCGTATTCGTTGTGCGGCACATCCCTGGCGGTGAAAACCCGTACCACGCCGGGGAGTGCTTCGGCCTTGCTGGAATCAATCACCAGCACCCGTGCATGAGCGCGGTCACTGAAGCGGATTTTCATCCATAATTGTCCAGGCAGGTCGATATCACCGGGATAAGGTGTCTTGCCCGTGACCTTGCCTAGCGCGTCAACACGCTTTATGTTCTGACCAATGACGACCGTTTTTTCCTGTGACATTCATTCACTCGCCAATACTGTATGCTGCCAACCTATCCGTTAACCCATCAGACAAGCCTCACACGGTCTAGGTGTGCTGCGCCCCGCACTTCTCGGAAGAAGAAACAGGGAGTGGTGCATCCGGATAGACATTAAGCGCGTTCAAGTGACGGGCTGCTGCGAACGCGCATCCGCAGCGCCTCCTGCGAAAAGATACGGCGCAGAATAGCAATCGCCGTCGCGTAAGTGGGATCAACGCCGGAGTAACTCAGGCTGCCCGCACCCAGGTTCTTGCCCTTACTCATGGGTGTATCCGAGGCATAGTGCAAGAAGCCAACATCGAAGCCAATCCCATACAGATTGACAATCTCGTTGTAGGGATGCAGCTTTGGCCGGAAGGCCTCGTAAACCGATGAGAGGAATGGCCCGGCCTCCATCTCAATATCGGTATAACCCTCGTGATAAAAGACGCTCATGTAGCGCGGGTTTTGCAGGAATGTCCCCGGCACGGTGATGCCCTTCTGGTTATCCAGCACCATGCCGTAAGTCAAATGCGGCGCAACAGACTGTGCGGAGAAGCAGTTCTGGAACAGATAGGTGTTCTGCGAGTGTTCGTCATGCACCACATTGGGGATCATCACATCCCCGATACGCCCGTTCAGCGTCGCCGCCTTGCCCATAACGTAGACGCCCGCGAGATGCCCAACCCGCTCTGTCACGCGGTTCAGCAGTTCATAGGCCGCCAGTCCCAGCGGGTAGTCGATGTTCAGGATCAGCGCGTCGCTGCGTTCCAGCACATCTGCAAGCGCCACATCACGCAGCCGGGCATCCATCCAATCCACACGCAGCTTGTTAATCTGGATGACCTGCGCCTCCAGATCAAACCCGTAGCGACTGTGCGCGCGCTGGATACCGATCACCTGTTCATCAGCCGCCATCGAAGCACGGGCAGACTGTCCTTTGTCCGCCAGATACTTCTTGAGAACGTAGTAGAGGAAATTATCCAGGCTCTTGCGATCATCGCTCTCGCTCACCGCCTTGTAATGCTCTACCAGATCGCCCTTATTCATCTGCTCGATATACTCGACCAGATTGCTTTCTTCGCGCTGGGCAAACCCGGTGAGCAGGTTAATGAGCGAATGTGTGTTGCTGGAGACGAAGTAGACCGGACGACTCTCCAGGTCGATCTCGTCAAGCTGGCTCTGAACTTCCGACCACCAGATGGCGGTGGCACGACGATAGTCCGCCAGTGAGCCAGCCAGCAGGCGCAGGTTGATCTGCTTACGTTCCGCCGCAATATGCAGCAAAGTATCCACGAAATGGTCGCCCCAGACCACTTCTAATCGCCGCAAATCATCTGACGGAACCTGTAGTGTTTCTGCCAGAAGCTGCGCTTCAGCATCGGGAAGCCGTTCACCAGCGAAACGGCGGCGTTCAAGCATCGTCAGGCAGTCTTCGCCCTTCAGCAGCACATGCAGCTTATTCCACTCCACCTGATAGGCGGTCAGCGTGGGCACGAGGTCGTCAATATCGGAGCGGCTGGCGATGAACACTGCCAGCGAATCCGAGCCATTAAAGTGCATTCGCCGCCGACGCCCTGGCGCGCTAACCCGTTCCCAGGCGCGAACATCTTGATAGCCGGCCTCAATGAACGACCGTTCGATCTGGCCAATCAGCACATGGGATACATTCACGATGCAATCGGGCAAGCGCAGGCTGGCATACACCAACGCCGAAATGTCAGGTTCGATATCTGCCGCGCGGTCATGTAGCGACGAGCCAATCGCCATATGGCTCTCGACCAGCGTCTCAATCTGAATTGGATGACTGGAACGCAGCAGCGAATAATACGTCCTCATGTAAAGTTGGATTTCTTCGCTGCCGCTCTTGGGTACAGTGCGATCCATATTACTGGCTCTTATTCATCCGGTTGATCTGTCGCTGACGCAGCTTCTGTTTCTTCTTTTCGTCCAACAGCTTAGCGCGGTCTTTCATAAGCTGCGGCTCATTGACAACGCTCTTCTTCTTTGGCGCGGAGGCTGCCACCACCAGTGAGACCAACAACACAACGATAACGAACAGGATACCTGTCATAATCAGGTTGAGCGTCTGCCCTGTCACGCCGGGTGGAGGGTAATTCGGCAGCGTGCGCGCGAGGAAACGGTTCGCTTCCGGCGCGATCACCCACGACAAAAACCCAACCGCGATGACCAATACGAGGCCGATAACAGGCCACCAACGAGCCGTTGCGCTGCGTGGTTTCGGTTTTCCTACCATGGTCAATTCCCCTCCTCGCTCAATTTGCTTTTGCTAGCCTGGACAAATGCCTGAATAATTTTGTAGTAGCCCGTGCAGCGGCACAGGTTCCCGGTGATGCTTTGCTGTATCTGCGCGGACGTCGGCTCCGGGAATTCTTCCAGCAGCTTCGCGCCCGCCATCAGAAACCCCGGGGTACAATAGCCACACTGCACTGCGCCCTGGTCGATGAAACCCTGTTGGATGGGGTGCAAACGCCCGTCCTGTTCCAACCCCTCAACGGTGACAATATCAGCACCATGCGCGCGCGGCGCGGGCACCATACACGCCATCACCGCCACACCATCCAGATACACAGTACACGCACCACACTCCCCTTCCGCGCAGCCTTCCTTGGTGCCCGGCAGTTGCGCATCTTCGCGCAGCAGGCGCAGTAGTGTCTTGTCGTGCCCGCTGTGTAATTCGACCGGCTGACCGTTGATGGTCGTCACAATAGGCTGTTTATCCTCGTGAGCAACCTGCGATGCAAGCCCCGTCTTCACGAGTCCCTGATCTGCCCCCCAGAGCATTACGGGATTGTCCGGCCAGTTCGCAGCCTGCTCGCCGTCTCGCAGTGCCCGCAGCGCGCGGCCGACCAGCACACGCACCATCTCCGTGCGATAAGCGGCTGTCGCGCGAATATCATCTATCGGCTCAGGTGTCGCGGCGGCCAAACGGGCTGTTTCCACAATGATGGCATCATTGAGCTGCTGCCCGACCAGTGCAGCCTCGGCGACAGGAACACGAATGATCGTCGGCGCGACGCTGCCCAACGCAATCGCCGCCCGCGACACCACATCACCCTCGAAGGCCAGCACAACAGCCACATTGATCACGGAAATAGCTTGTGCACGGCGCAAACCGAGCTTGATGAATATACCACGTTCGCTGAGCGACAGTGCCGGGAAGGTGATCGCGGTCAGCATCTCGTCAGGGCGCATGACCGTCTTTCGCAGTCCCGTATAAAAACCGGACAGTGGTACAGTGCGCTCACCCTCCAGTGAAGCCAGCGTCACCTCCGCGCCAAGCGCCATCAGCGGACTAATGGTGTCATTCGCCGGGGACGCCGTGATCAGGTTGCCTGCTACCGTCGCGCGATTACGAATTTGTGGCGCGCCAACCTCCCAGCACGCCTGCGCCAGCGGCAGCGCACGCTCGACCAGCAGTGAATTGCCGACGACATGATTGTGCGTCACCAACGGGCCAAGGCGAAATTGATCCCCGTGCTGCGTGATCTGATCCAATCCAGGCACACGGGTGATGTCAATCAAAACATCAACGCCGGGACGTTGATGCCGCTCTAACTCAATAATGATGTCCGTCCCGCCAGCTATAATACGGGCACGTTCCCGAAACCGGCTCAGCAGTTCGAGCGCTTCACCGATGCTGCTGACGCTGTAATACTGCTTCCACATCAGATACCAATCCTAACCTTATGTACTTCGAGGCCTTCATTCGACCTCGATAACCGTGACCGGGTTGATATTTATGATACAGGTGTCCAGATGCTGCGTCTTGGTCACAGTGCGGCGATCATAGGTATGGACATGTCCGTGCAACATGTAGCGTGGACGATACCATTCCAGAAAACGAAGCATAGCTGCGAATCCCCGGTGCGAGAAGTCCTGCGCATCGTGAATTCCGCGTGGAGGCGAATGCGTCACCCAAATGTCGACGCCGTGCCCCATGCGCATTCGGCGCATCCGCAGGCGCAGCCCGGCGGCCATGACCATCCGCAGCATCTCGCCTTCGGTGTACTGTATCGGGCTATCATTATAACGAATACAGCCTTCCAGCCCGTAAAAACTCAGGCCATTATACTCGATCAAGCGTCCGTGCAGGTCTTCGCCACCAGGCGGCGTGTCTTTGTAACCGTCGTCATGGTTGCCACGCACATAAAACAGCGGCACATTCAGCACAGAGGTGATGAACTCCAGGTACACCGCTGGGAGATCACCGCAGCTCACCACCAGTTCAATATCCTGATAGTGCCGCCGTAAATTCACCGCACTTTCGAGCTGCGGCATCACGGTATCGCTCACACACAAAATCTTCACGCCCAAATCCACCAAAAATACTTTCAGGACTGCTTTAGTTCATCAACCTCGGCTACTCGCGCCATGCGCATTTCACGTCCGTCGCCACCGCGCTGTACCATGATGATCTGTGCCAGGATGCTGATGGCGATCTCCTGCGGCGTCTCGGCGTTGAGTTCCAGGCCAATCGGCGCATACACGCGCGCCAACTGCTCATCGCTCAACCCACGCTCATCCTTAAGTGCCTTCGCCGTCAGCATCCAGCGCCGCCGGCTGCCGATCAGTCCGATATAGGCAGCATCGGTCGTGAGCAGCGACGGGATCAGATCCATATCGACAGGCATTCCACGCGTAACTGCCGCGACAAACGTGCGCGAATTGATCGCGGTTTGTCCGGCGACTTCGCTCGGTTTGCAGACCACATAAGCATCCATGCCTGGCAGGTAGTTGGGGTTACAAAAGGCTTCGCGATCATCCGAGATCACGACACGATAGCCCGACCACTTCGCCAATTCCGCCAGCGCCCGGCCCACATGCCCAATACCGATCACCAGCACAGTTGGCGCGCTGCCGATGGGTTCGATGAACACCTGCACCGTACCGCCACAAATACCGGGGTCGCCCGATGACAGATCGTTGAGGGTGTAGCTGGGCATCCGCGTCTGCCCGTCGAGCATAGCATCAAGTGCTTCCTTGATGACCAGCGACTCCATCGCGCCGCCGCCCACCGTGCCGACGATTGAGCCATCCCGCCGCACCAGCATCTTGCTGCCCGCATGACGTGGCACCGACCCCTGCACGCTCACCACAGTGGCAAGCGCCGCCACGTCACCCCGCGTTTGCGCATCAAGCAGTGCTTCAAATACGGCGCGATCTTCACTCATCGTTCGACCTCTATGTCTCCAATCCACACACGACCGGACGGATCTCCATCATCAATCACGATGCGCTCACCAGTAGCAGGGTCATAAAAGCCCACCGCTACCTGATACTGACCCGCTGCTATTGTCGCCAAGTCTACCACAATTGTGTCATGAAGCACGCCCGGCGGCCAATTCTGCGGCGGCAGTGTCCCCCCGCCGGGATAAGCGTCCGCCTGCGCGATGGGCGGTTGTCCAGGATCAGCGTAAAAATGCACAAACACCTTGAAGTCACCCCGTGCAAGACCCTGCGTCTGCCAACTGAGGTCAACCACAACTTGCAGCTCCATAGCGCGGTACTCCACAACGGCATCGGCCAATGCGAACGCTCCGCTCTGAAAGACCGCCAGCGGCTCAGCAGCGAGTGCTTCACGCGTGCTGCGAAACGAGTAGAGTGCGTGGCGATACGGTTGATACGCACCGTCGGTAAGACTCGGCTCGACACGGAATGACATCGCATCTGACACCAGCTCAGGCGGAATGAACGTCGGAATGTCGAGCCATCGACCAGGTATCTGCGGAATCCAGCGCGTACCGATAGCAACATCATTGACATAGACCGCTATTGCCCCCGGAAACTGCGCATGAACGCGCGTCACCAGAAGCAGACCCTCTTCTCCAGCAGCCAGCGGGTCAATATGCAGCGTGAAGCGTTCTTCACCCGTGATGCTGCGGCCACCATCCGTAATCAGGCAATCTGCCGATGAGCAGCCAGGATAGCCCCATTCATGCACTTCGGTCGGGAAACCCGGCCAGGGGTTATTATCTGACCAAGTGTATTCTGCCTGCACCTCGGCAGTGAGATCAGCGACATTCAATACGGCCAACGGTGCGCCTTCCACATAGGGCAGCAAACTCGTGTGCAGCGTGTCACGCCCTGCTCGGAGGGCTGTCCAATCCGGTTGGTAGATGCCCTGGAAATCCGCCGCCAGCGCGACGTTGTAAGATGCGTCCAATTCAACGGGGAAAGAGGCCAGCGGCTGACCATAAAGCCGGGTAGCGGCCAGCATCCCCAGCCCAAAACCATGTCCTTCGCCATACGAAGCGATGTAGTCGGGGCGCTGCTGCATCAGGTACTCGGCAACCGCGCCGGGTCCGCTGCGCCACGATGCTGCCGCGCCAGGAGTGGTCAGCCCAACCATATCGATAGTGGTGCGCCCACCCAGGTAACGCAGCAGCCCGGTGTCATGTACAGCAACGACAGCACCAGGGGGCGTGTTGATTTGCAGCCAGCGCGCCATCTGCATAGGTTGTTGGTAAACATAGCCCACGTTCAGGAGATAATGGTCAAAAAATCGCCACGCGCCCCACAAGGTAATGATCATCACCAACGCCGCCGCCCCTGCCGCAATCCGACGCGGCAGGCGCAGCCGAGCAATCGCCCATGCGACAAAGGGAAAAACCAGTGCCATGAACGGCATCTGGTAGCGCTTGAAATGCCAGAACGCGGTTTCCAGCGTCGCGACGGCCAACGTGCTCGCCAACAGCCACAACAGACAGGCCAACACGTAAGCACGCCATTCACGGCGGAGCAGCAGACCAGCAAGGGCAATAATCCCCATCAGGCCGAACAGCGGCAGCAGATACCAACCTTCTCGCAGACTGTACCCACTCAGCAGCTCCAGCCACATCCGGGCGCTATTTTCCACAATTCGCCGCAGCGCTTCGCTCAGCACAAAAGGCACGCTGCCGAAGATCGACTTGGCGGCATTGCCAGATGCGACTGTGGAACCGGTCAGCGCGAGGTTGAGCAGCGGCTGCACCAGAAGTGCCAGAACCGGTATGAACAGCGGCAGCGTTCGTGCGACGGACAAACGGCTCGGACGCATTCGCCAGCCTTGCCAAAACATCGCAACCGCGAGCGCACCGGGCAGGAAAAACCCTTCTGGCCGCAGCAGCGTGAGCATAACGCCGCAGATGATGAACGCCCGTGCACGACGCAGCACTGCGAAGTACAGCGTCGCCAGGGTAAACAACACGACCAACCCGGTCTCCATGCCGCTCATGTAATGCCAGGCCAGCGGGCCGTTCAGCGCAAACAATGCCGCCGTCAGTCCGGCAGCAGCGCGGCTCTGGCTGAGCGCGTAGCCCAGGGCATACACGACCCAAATCGACGTGGCAAAAGCAGCCATGCCCAGCAGCAGCGCCCCCAGCCCCAGATTCAGCCCCTGAAAACCAGCGACATGCAGAAGGGCCAATAGCCAGGGATACAGCAGGCTGGTCGCGCCGGAGCTGGGTGGCAAGCCGGGGTTATAGACATATGGCTGCCCCACCGCGATCTGGCGGGCATACTGAAAGTGGATGTACACGTCATCCAGCGGCATGGTGAACGCGCCGCGCCCCGCCGCCAGACTGGCACTCGCATAAGCCAGCAGCGTTCCACCCGCGGCCAGACAGCACAGCACCCAGACAAAAAGCAGGCGTCCGTTGAAGACGCCCTGCCCAATCATATGTCGATTCACGTTTGGCGCTGCCAACGGTTAGTCTGAATAACCATCAGAGAAGGTATCAATCATCAGGCGCACATCCGGCCCCAGCGGGTAGAGAATCGGGCACGTCGCGCCATGCTGAACGTACTCGCGCACCTTCGCGCGCACTTCCTTGGGCGTGCCGGACGCCGTGATCATCTGCACCACGTCATCAGGCACGAGCTTCATAGCTTCTTCGATCTGTTCTTCGGTGGCAGGCCAGGTGAGCACCTGCCCGATTTCATCCAGCAGTTCCTGCTTGACGCCGCTGGCCTTCATGATGTGCGGCTGCTGGCCGAGGTACTGCGTTACGAGCTTGCGCGCGGCATCCAGCGCCCGCTTGCGGTCTTCATCCACCGAACAGACCACCAACTGCGGGCGGTCAATCTCATCCATGCTGCGTCCGGCCTGCTTCGCGCCTTCTTCAAGCTGCTCGATAGCACCTTTGTTGTACTGCGGCGAGACCAGATAGTTCAGCACCGCGCCATCAGCGATTTCGCCCGTCAGTGCCATCATCTTCGGGCCGGTCGCGCCAATATAGATCGGCACATTACGCGCTTCTTTGCGGCCGTGCACGACATCCAGTTCGACATCATCCAGGTTGACGAACTCGCCGTGAAAGGTCACACGCTCGCGCGCCAGGAGTGAACGTACTACTGTGACAACCTCGCGCATCGCGAGCAGCGGTTTGCTGCGGTTGATGCCAACCTTCTGCGCGAGTGGATCCCACCATGCACCGATACCGCAGATAATACGATCCGGGGCAAGGTCGTCCAGCGTGAGAAAGGTCGCCGCGATCACCGCAGCGTTGCGCGTCCAGTTGTTGATGACGCCGGAGCCGATCTTGATGCGCGTGGTCGTGGCAGCAAAAGCGGCCATAGGCACAATCGCATCACGCACGAGGCGGCTCTCGGCCTGCCAGACCGCCTCAAAACCCCGCGACTCAGCATACTGGACGTATTTAATCGCGTCCTGAAGTGAATGGGCATCCTGCAAATAAAGCGCGACCCGATCAGCCATTTTGTCCCCCAATATATACTACAATAAGGATCGGGCTACGCAGCGTGAAATCTATGAAAGCTCGTAGCCTCCGATCAGCTCATGGTAGGATTTTAAATCATCTGGCACGTCTATATCCAGTGAAACACGCGGCGAATGAAAAGTCTGGACAGTCGCTCCCGCAAGCCGCGCCAGATCAACGTGGCGCTGGTAACTGCCGTGCCCATAAGCATATTCGATCAGCCCTGGCGGACGGACAAGCATGGCGTTGGTGCCATCCTGGTGCTGGTCGGTAGCGATCACGACCGAACGCTCCCCGTGCCCTGCCATTTCGATCATACCGGTGATGTCTTCCCCGGCCAGCAGAGGCAGATCCGCCGGAAGGATCAGCACCGCGCTGCCATGCCAACGGGCAACCACCTGGGTAGCGCGCATCAAGGCCGCATTCAACTCCGGGTTGCCGCTCTCCTGCACTGTGCGCGCGCCATAGTCGCGGGCAATAGCTAACGCGCGGCCATCACGGCTGATGACCAGCGTCCCCAAAACTTGTGGAACGGTACGGACGACCTCCAGCACACCCCTAAACATCTTTTCGGCCAACTGCTGGCGTTCCGCCGGGCTAAGCACTCCCGACAAACGGCTCTTCGCGCGATTCAGAGGCTTCACCGGAATGATCACCCAGATGCTCATAGATTCTCCTCAGCGTCCGTGTTACCTGCACGACACGCCAATCTAATTCTTCCTGCAAGATCAATCGATGCTGATGAGTGGATAGAACTAACTCCACCCCTTTATCCAATCTAGCACAGTTCGGGCCAGTAGAACCTTATCATTTGTAGTATTCATGACGGTTTCACAATTCAGCACGTGCGGCTGTGGCACAAGTAGTCCCGCATCCATTTGATCATAGACAAACCCATTCAGCATATCACCATAATAGGCCGCGACACTGGCCGCAGAAACGGGGTAACCCAGCTCGGCCATCATCTTGGCAGCGGGGCCTTTGATCGCTTGCCCGCCAACGATGGGTGAAACGGCGACGCGCGGCACATCACGCTTCATAATCGCGTCACGCATACCCGACACCGCCAGAATGGGTTCTATCGACAACCAGGGATTCGAGGGACCGATCAGGATGGCATCCGCCACCTTCAAAGCCTGGTCGACGGCAGGCGTCAGAACCGCTTTGTCAATGCCCTCCAACCGCAGCGCCTTGACTGTTGGCTGCCAGCGATGTCGAACGAAGTATTCCTGGAATTCGATCTCGCCATATTCCATCGTCTCAATCATCGTCGCAACTGGCGCGTCTGTCATTGGCAATATGCGCTGAGAAATTCCCAGGCTTTTTGTCAATCGCTCCGTCACTTCCGTGAATGGGACTCCCGCGTGCAGGAGGCGAGTTCGCAGGATATGGGTAGCAAGATCGCGATCACCCAGGCGGAACCAGTCATCTTCGCCATAGGCGCGCAGTTGTTGCAGTGCGTTCAGCGTGTCCCCGGCAATCCCCCAGCCATTGACCGGATCAACCAGACCGGAGAGCGTATACATGATCGTATCCAGGTCAGGGCAAATCCGCAGACCATAACGCCAGAAATCGTCGCCGGTGTTAACGATTACCGTCAGTTTTTCCGGCGGCAGCACTTGTGCCAGCCCATAGGCCAGCTTCGCGCCGCCAACTCCACCAACGAGAACGACAACATTCATCGCCAGATCACACTCGATTCTAGAGGTTTGCGCGACTTTTCGCGCGTTTCAGCGGGATAACCCAGAGTAATCAACGCCTGTGGCTGCCAATCCTCCGGCAGCGCAAGAACATCAGTCACAACCTCTGGACAGAACAGCGGCGCACACATCCAGCAGGCCGCTAATCCGACACTATGCGCGACCAGCAGCAAATTCTGCCCGGCCATCGCGGTACTCTGTGCAGCCATCAGATATTCCGCTCGGTTGCGGCGTTCATCAGGATAATGATCCATGTCGACCATCGACAGGCACAGGACAATCAGTACCGGGGCGGCTGTCATACGGCTGTACGAACGCGCCGCGTCGGCTTCAATCACGTTCGCGTCCACCCCATCAGCAGCGAGGTCATGACGTAAGCGTGTGCCCATCGCCTGTGCCAAACAAAGCCTCTGCTCGCCCTGAACGACGGCGAAACGCCAGGGTTGACGGTTATGCGCAGACGGCGCCCACATTGCAGCAGTGAGAATGTGCTCGATGAGCGAACGCGCAATTGCCTCCGGGCGATAACGTCGTATCGAACGGCGCTCGATCACCACCCGCAGGATGTCGTTCTGCTGTTCCGAGTCAATCATCACCAGTCATCCTCAGCGATACAAATCTTGTTCGGGCGATCGAACGAGATCAGAAGCGCGACCATCCTGAGCCGTGAACTGCAACCCGCGCACCAGTACCACCGGGCGGCCTTCGTCAGCCTCCCCCGTCAGCAGATTGGCGGCAGATGCGACCAGATCGGCATACCCCTGAATACTGATTTTGAGTTCGCGCCCGAACAGATCGGGCTTGCCGCGCAGATCGAGCAAAGCGGGCATCCCGGCAACGCCGATAGCTGTGCCAACATTGCCCATACGGAATGGTCTGCCATGTGAATCGCTGACAACAATACCGACTTCAGCGCCCGTTAGCTCACGCAATCGAGCGCGAATCCGTGCGGCGGATGCATCCGGGTCGAGCGGCAGCAGCAAAACCATATGCTCGCTGCCGTCAACGTTGGATTGGTCGATACCCGCGTTGGCACTGATAAAACCCAGGCGGTGTTGCGTCACCAACACACCTGGGGACTGTCGCGATATCATGCGGCTCTCTTGCAGAACCAGTTCCACAATGCGCGGGTCTTTGCGGGTGGCATCCGCCAGTTCGCGCGCGCGTTCGCCCGGCGCTACTGTCTCGAGATCAACCAGGCGGCCTTCAGCTTTCGAGATAATCTTTGACGTGATCACCAGCGCATCGCCGTCTTGCAGCGCCAGATTGGCGCGCGCCAAAGCCTCCAGAATGATCTGGGCGAGATCGTCACCGGATTGGATGAGTGGAATGCCAGGCAGCGCGGTGATCGTAATCGAGGCGGTCGTCGTGTTCAAAGTGCTTAGATGCCGGTGATACGAATACCGGAACCTTTGACGCTGTATGCTTTGTTGATGTAGAGCAGCACTGGCGTCAGCGCTTCCACGGCAACAGCATTCGCCAACGAACCCGCGTCCACACCGCGCATCCCGGTGGCTTCGACCAGCTTAATGACGGTCGCCTTAGCGTCGGCATCGTTGCCACACACCAGCACATCACAATCAACCACATGATGCGGATCACTCAGGTGTTCAGCGCTGACATTCTGGAACGCACAGACGACCTTGACGCCCTCTCCCAACAGCGCCTGCGCTTCGAGCGAGGCGGCTTTGCCCTCCGGCACATGCACCGTTCGCACCTTCGGCGGTTGCAGCGGCACCGTGATGTCAACCAGGATTTTGCCCTGTACCTGATCTTTCACCCCTTCCAGCGTCAGTTTGTGGGCGCTGTACGGCACGCTCAACACGACAACATCAGCGTGCAAGGCAGCATCCGAATTCGCCATACCCGTAACGGTCTGCACGTTTAACTGCGCGTTCATTTCCGCGGCTTTGGCAATCGCTTTTTCAGCGTCGCGCGAACCGATGATGACCGGGTAACCTTTGGCAATCCAGCGCTGCGCCAGGCCGGAGCCTTCCTTGCCCGTGCCACCCAGCACGGCAATCTTCAACGTTTCAGACATCAACATATCCCCAATCGTGTAATGGTGCTACTGTTTAACATTTGCAGCGTAACGTTCCCAGACTTTCGGCGCAAGGGCACGCGCTTCTTTGGCAATCTCGGCCTCATCCAACGTCAGAAGCTGGCGATCACGCATCAACACATTGCCCGCGACAATCGTCGTCGTCACCATTGACGACTCGAAGCCGAACAGGATGTGCCAGGGCAGGTTGCCATCGGTCAGCGGCGTAAAAGGATGGTAATCGACGACAATCAAGTCAGCAGCAGCGCCAACGCTGATTTCACCAAGCCTCGTGCCGGGG
Organism: Anaerolineae bacterium; assembly: GCA_016788625.1. Taxonomy (GTDB): domain Bacteria; phylum Chloroflexota; class Anaerolineae; order Aggregatilineales; family Phototrophicaceae; genus CFX2. Next base: position 18,487 of record JAEUQX010000212.1, on the reverse strand, counting down.
AAGAAACGTTCCACAAGTCGCGCGTTATTGTACGCTGCGACCCGTGCCACCGCCGCGCCATTGGCCTTACGTGGATCCCGGCTGACAACTTTGTGCAGCAGATAGGCCGCTTTCCACTCCGCCCACATGTTGTTGCTGAAGCCATCATTGCCCAGGCAGAGGCGCAGCCCTTCGTCGAACATCGTATCGAAGGCCATCGCGCCAACCGCGTTATTCATGTTCGAACGTGGCTGATGCGTGACCCACACACCCTTTTCGCGCAGCAAGTGGCGCTCCTGGTCATCAATATGGACGCAGTGAGCCGCGATAGTCTTATCACGCAGAATGCCATACTCATTCAGACGCTGCACCACGCGCTTGCCGCTACGCTTCAGGCTGTCTTCCTCGTCAGCCTCATGCTCAGCCACATGGATATGAAAACCGGCCTCCGATGGCGCAGCATCCGCGCAGGCTCGCAGCGCTGCGTCGCTCAACGTCAGACTGGCGTGCAGCCCGAATGTCCCGGCAATTAGCGGATGTTCGCTCTGCTGCATGAAGCGCAGGTTTTCGGCAATCCCTGCGTGCATCTTCTCGTCGCCATCGCGATCGGTGACTTCGTAACACAGCACCGCGCGCAGACCCGCCCAATCGACCACATCAGCGATCACGTCCAGACTGCCCTCAATACAATTCGGGCTGGCATGATGGTCGATCAGCGTCGTCGTGCCATGCTTGACGGCATCCACAAGAGAGACGAGCGCGCTCATGCGCACGGTGTCTTTATCGAGCGCCTTATCGAGCGGCCACCACAAGCGCTCCAGAATTTGCGGGAAGTTCTCCGGCGCTGGCCCCGGTATCGCCATACCGCGCGCGTATGCACCATAGAAGTGGGTATGCGCGCATATATTGCCCGGCATCACCAGTTGCCCGCGAGCGTCCAGACGCTCGCCCTGCGGATACTGCGCGCTCAGCTCAGCGGTCGGCGCAACAGCCGCGATGCGATCATCCACAATGTAAATGGCGTAATTATTGAGGATGCGACAGGGTTCACCCCAGGTGACCAGTGTCGCGTTGGTAATCAGCACGGCTCACTCGCTATTCATTCAAGGGTATCGATAACATCACCGGGCCACCCTGTTTGGCGATTTCCGCAAGGATACCAGCGAGGATTTTGTCGTCCTGCACCGTTTCATCCAGAAAAAGCTCGTCATCGTCGTCAGGTTCCGTTGAGGCTATCAGAGTACCTTTTTCACATAAAATCCGCAACTGTGGCGCTTTATTCCGATACTCCGCCGCCCAGGTACGCTCTGCATAAACACCCTTATCGCGCAGGGCGTGAAAGATACGCTCGACGAAATAGTCCGACTTGCTGTAGAGGTCGGCGATGGTGCGCGCCACCACAAAACGATCCCAGGTCGTATAGATAAATGTGATTGTCCGGCGGGTGGGATTCAGAATCGGAGGTTGCTTTTCCTTCAGCTCGCCCATCTGCACCTGATAATATACCTCACCCGCGCGGGGATGTTGTGCTTCCTTCGGCAGCAGATCGCGCCGGTAGGCCAGTTCCAGGCCGCGCCACTGCGCGTAGTAGGGAATGCTGCCGTTCTGCGCCCCAAAAGCGCGGCTCAGGAAAAATGCGACGTATTCCGCATTCACCCCACGCGGGTGCTGGCGCTGCGGAATACGGTACCAATGCTGTGTTCGGGCAATTTCCAGATCACGCTTGCGATTAATGACGCCAACCAGAACGCGATCTTCAGGAAACATGCACTATGTCCGTTCTGTCTCCCGCAGCGCTGCCAAACGAGAGTCGATTTCCTGCACACGCTGCTGGTGTTCAACCCACCATTGCGGGTCGCGCTGGGCATCTAGTTCTTCCACGGCCTTGCCCTGCTGTTCAACCCAGGTGTAGTACTTCAGATTGTGCCAGCGCTGGCGGTTGTCCGGCGTACCGGGCAGAATCCAGTCGGTACGCATCCCTTTGAAAATGCCCTCGACGCGCCCAACGGTGGCCGCTTCATCGAGCGTGCCGTAACACTCGGCCATGCTGTCCATAACGGAGTAGTAGCGGTCGAGCGCATCGGTCGCGACGGTGACGATCACATCATCGGCGGTGAAGTTGTAGTAACGCGCCGTCTTGATCGCGCCAAGGATATTGCACATGCCGCTAATACCGAACAACGTGCTGAACTGCTCAACCAACTGTGGGTCGAGCTTGTAACGCTGAACGAGGGTTTCCCGGCTGCGCTCTTCCGCCAAGACCTGGAGCGCCTTCTTGCATTCCAGGTCATCAATGCACATCATCGCATCCATGTTCAGGACGTTGTGAATCCAGGTGACATGCTTATCGCCGATGCCCTGAATATCGTGCGAACCATAACCGTTGTTGTAAAGCGTCGGGCACTGAATAGGTTCAAGGCCGACGATCTTATGATCGGGCCAGATTTGCTTCAGACGATCACCCGCCGCAATCGTGCCCGCGCTGCCCATCGCAGAGACATAGGCCGAAATCTTGCCCTGCCCTACCCCGTTACGATGCAGTTCGGTCGCCAGTTCGGCGATGGTATTGCCGGTCACATGGTAGTGGAAGCGGTAGTTACCCATCACCTCGAACTGATTGAGGATACGGATGTTGGGGTCACTGGCGCGCAGACGATGGGTTTCGTCGTAGATTTCCTTGACGTTGCTTTCCGAGCCAAAGGTCTTGATGACCTGCGCGCCATAGCTTTCGATGCGCTCGAAGCGCTCACGACTCATTCCAGCGGGAAGCACGACCAGGCTGCGGCAGCCCATGCGTCCGCCGACCCACGCGCCCCCGATGCCGTAATTGCCCGTCGAAGGCCAAACCAGCGTATGCTGCGCCGGATCAACTTCTCCGAACAGTTCCATTTCAAGCAGAACAGAATAGGCCGCGCCCACCTTGTGACTGCCCGATGGAAATTCTTTGCCGTAAATAACAACGATTGGGGTATCGACCCCGGTCAGTTCTTTGGGGAGAACGACATGGTAAATCTGGTCGCTCGCATCACGCCAGGTGATATTGAACAGGTTGATCGGGTCGAGCGGATTCTCTACCCGTGCGCGCTGCGCCTGCTGGCGAATGGATGCAGCAATACGCTGCGGATGCAGCATCTCTTCAAAGGTTGGGCCGGTGATCAAGGTGAATGCTCCAAATGATGGTGAAGAATTTATTCATTCATATCGAGTTCTTGCTCAATCGAGCGCATCTCGTTTTGCAGGTCATCACGCCGACGCGCAAGCGCCCGATAACGTGTGAGCGCCTCCGGGGGCATCTTCTCCGGAAAGCCGCCATGCGCCATGATGAGATCGTCGATTTCCCGGTCAAGGGCTTCATATAGCAGGACGATCTTGCGGTACTCCTGAATGCGGTGCAGGGCGCTCCGGTCATCAGCCATAGGCGTATCCTCGCTGCACGTCAGCTCACTTCCAGTTCAGGTGCGGCACTCTTACCCTGGGTATTCTTTTCTTTGTCTTCAAAACCGATGCGGTCCGCGACGACATACAGCGGTCGCCCGCGCGTTTCGTCATAGATGCGCGCCACATACTGTCCCATCACGAACAAGAAAAACAACTGGAATGAACTCAGCAGCAGCAGCAGTACAATATGCGTGACCTGTCCACCAAGGAACTGGAAACCCAGGATGACGCGCAGCAAAGCGATGACTGGGACGGCGAGCACCGCCAAGACGCCCAGCACGAATGAGACATAGACCATGATTTGCAGCGGGAAATACGAGAAGCCCGTGACGGCATCCATCGCAAAGCGCACCATCTTCTTCAGCGGATATTTGGTCTCGCCCCACTCGCGCGCCTCGCGCACGTAGGAGACGCCCGTCTGCTTGAAGCCAATCCAGCTCGTCAGGCCGCGAATGAAACGGTTATGCTCCGGCATCGAATTAAGCGCATCGACCACGCGGCGATCCATCAAGCGAAAATCGCCTGTATCGAGGGGAATATCGACATCGGTGATGCGGTAGATCATGCGATAAAACAGCTTGGCCGTGAAGAGCTTGAACCAGCTTTCACCCTTGCGCTCCTGGCGCACAGCATAAACGACCTGATAGCCAGCCTTCCAGCGTTCGACCATCTCCAGGATCAGTTCAGGCGGATCCTGCAAGTCCGCATCAATAATCACAACTGCATCGCCGGAGGTGTGGTGCAGTCCGGCAGTCACGGCCAACTGGTGGCCGAAGTTGCGCGCGAAGTTGACCACTTTAATGCGCGAGTCTTTCGCAGAAAGTTCCGCCAGCAGCTCCAGCGAGCGGTCACGGCTGCCATCATTGACAGTCACGAGTTCCCACGTCTCCCCCGTCGAGTCCATGACGCCTTTGATGCGATCATACAGTTTGGGGATGTTGCCTTCTTCGTTGTAGATCGGCGCTACGATTGAGTAACGCGGTTTGGTTGCCATTCAGCCTCACATGTTTTGCAGCGCTAAACGAACAGATTCCAACGTCGGCTGTACGCGCAGTCCACTTGCCACCGACTGTTGGGCACGTTTCACATCTTTCAGGCCATTACCGGTAACCAGTAACAGTACCGACTCGTTTGATTCTATCACATTTGATAGCACAGCGTGCCTTGCTCCTGCATAAACCGCAGAGGCAGCAGGCTCAGCGAAAACCCCGGTCAGCCGCGCCAACTGCGGGATGGCGGCGACGATCTCCGTATCGGACACACCTACATAAGCGCCTTGGGTCTCCCACACGGCACGCAGCGCTTTCGCCCGGTCACGCGGGAGTCCCGCCGAGATGCTGTCGGCTACTGTTTGTGCGTCTATCGGGCGCATCTCCGCAGCACTCAGGCCGCGCTGCCAGGCGTGCAGCAGCGCAGCGCTTCCATCTGCTTGTACACCAATCAGGCGCGGAATCCGCTCTATCCAGCCGAGTTGGTACAAGTCGTAAAAACCTTTGTAGACGCCCGCGATGATGTTGCCATCACCCACGCTGACCAACACGACATCCGGCACCTGCCAATCCAACTGCTCGGCAATCTCATAAGCGACGGTCTTTTTGCCTTCGGTCGTGTACGGGTTCATGGCGGTATTGCGGCAGTACCAGCCCTCGCTCACGCACATCTGGTAGCACAGGTCAAAGGCCACATCGTAGGTATCTTCGACCAGTAGCACGGTCGCGCCATAGACCAGGAGTTGCGCGATCTTGGCCTCTGGCGCTGCCGCCGGAACGAAGATGATGATGTTCATACCGACCGACGCGCCTAACCCCGCCAGCGCTGCCGCCGCGTTGCCCGTGCTGGCCGTGCTGACGGTGCTGATACCCTGCTCCAGCGCACGCGCGACGATCAACGCGCTCGCCCGATCTTTCAACGAGCCAGTCGGGTTCTGTCCGTCATCTTTGACCCAGGCCTGCCGCACACCGAGATTCTCCGCCAGTCGTTTGGCTTCATACAGCGGGGTCATGCCTACGTCCAGCGGCGGCACAGAGGAATCCGGCAGGAGGGGCAGCAGTTCGCGGTAGCGCCACATCGATTGCATACGTCGATTACGCAGCGCGTCCCGGTCGAGTTGCGCCTTAAGCTGTTCATAGTCGTAGAGAACATCGAGCGTGCCGACTTCCCCACAGGACGGGCAAGTGTAGGCTACCGCGTCCGGGCTGAAGCGGCGATCACAGAGCGGGCAGCGCAGTTCAAGAATAACGGCCATGTCAGATCGTTCCCTGGGTAGTCAGGTGGTCAAAATATACGCGCAGTTTGTCCGCATAAGGACGGCGTTCGTCGCAGCTCGTCAGGCGGTGGGCGTGGTTGTCTTCGTACAGATTGTCGCCATAATAGCGCGGGAAGACATGCAGGTGGTAGTGAAACACTTCCTGATACCCCGCTGGCTCATTGTGCTGCCGGGTTGATGTACCGTCACAGCCATAGACCCGCTTGAAAGCAATGGCAACCTGGCGGGCGGCTTCATGCACATGCACGGCGATGTCGGGAGTCATGTCATAAATATTTTCGATGTGCTGGTTGGGGATAACCAGTGCGTGACCGGGTGTCTTCGCCCACCAGCGAACGTTGATCAGCGCCGTGATGTGTTCCGTGCGCCAGAACACATCCGACTGCGCGTTCCATCCCTCATTTTCCAACCCCGCCACAATCCGGCACAGATGACATTCGTACCCTGCTGGCGCGTGGTTATACATGGGCTTGCCCTACCCCGGCACGACGTGCGTACCCGTTTCCCCTTGCAACGCACGCTCCAGGTTCTCCGGGTTGGTGATGATGGCGCGCGGGCCGCCGTTCTGTACAAAGTCGATTGCCGCTTCAACTTTCGGCAGCATACTGCCCACGCCAAAATGGCCTTCAGCCATATACTGCTTGGCGTCGGATAATTCGAGGCGGTCGAGTTCGCGCTGATCGGGCTTGCCGAAGTTCAGTGCCACCTTCTCCACGCCAGTCGAGATCATCAGCAGATCAGCACGCAGTGTCAACGCCAGCAGCGCGCTGCACCGGTCTTTATCGATGACGCTGTATACGCCTTGCAAACTGCCATCAGGCTGGCGCACAACCGGGATACCGCCGCCGCCACACGCAATCACCGTGTAGCCGCTGAGCATGAGCGCCTGTATCGCATTGATCTCGACGATGCTGCGCGGGATCGGTGACGCCACCACACGACGCCAACCACGACCGGAGTCCTCCATCACCTGCCAACCTTCAGCCTCGAACTTACGCGCTTCTGCTTCGCTCATGAAGCCGCCAATAGGTTTGGTCGGACGCGCAAAGGCCGGGTCATCGGCGTCCACGCGCACCTGGGTGATGACCGTCGCGCATGTGCGATTGAAGCCACGCCGCCGCAGAGCATCATCTAACCCCTGCTGGAGCATGTAACCGATGCTGCCCTGGGTATCGGCAACGATCAGGTCGAGCGGGACATCATGAATGCCCTCTTTGGAGGCGATCTCGCCGCGCCGCAGGATGTAGCCGACCTGCGGGCCGTTGCCATGGGTTACGACGACGTGCCAACCGCTCGTGACCATATTGGCGATATGTTCGCAGGTCTTGCGCGCGGCATCCCACTGGCGGGCGATGCCGGGCTGCTTGGGATCTTCGATCAAAGAGTTGCCGCCAATCGCGACAATCGCAAGTTTTTCGATCATATCCGTATTATCCTATTTTGCCGCGATGAAGCTTTCACCGCAGCACAGCACAAAGAAGATTTCTTCCTGATATGATAATTTGGGCATAAAAGTTGTCACCCTCAAATCAACAAACAGCCGCCAGTATCACTATAGCATGAAAGACTGACGGCTGTGGTTGAGAGTGAACGGGCTTAACGCATCGTCAGCGCCATCGCCGCTTTCTGCACATGCAGGCGATTTTCAGCCTCGTCGTAAACGATGCTCTGCGGGCCGTCGATCACCTCGTCGGTGACTTCGATGTTGCGGTCAGCGGGCAGGCAGTGCATATACACCGCATCGGGGTTCGCCAGCGCCATGCGGCGGCTATCCGTAATCCAGTCCGTGTATTTCTTGCCGATCAACGACGACTCGTTCTTGTCTTCGGTCGTCATCCAGCAGCCCCAGCTCTTGGGATACACAATGTCCGCGCCCTTGAAGCCTTCGTCAAAATCGTGCAGCACCTCGAACGAGCCGCCGCTCTTGCGGGCGTTCTCGCGCGACTGCTCGACAATATCCGGCATCAGGCCGAATTCCGGCGGATGTGTCAGGCGCACATTCATGCCATAGCGCGTCATCAGCAGGATCAGGCTCTGCGGCACGCTCAGCGGCTTCTGGTAACTGCTGGCATAGGCGTAGCTGACGTTGATGGTCTTGCCACGCAGATCGCGCCCAAACTTCTCCTGAATGGTCATCATATCCGCGAGAATCTGGAACGGGTGGAAGACATCGCACTGCATGTTCAGCACAGGCACGCGGCTGGCCTCGGCCACTTCGCGGATGTAACGATTGCCAAAGTTCCAGTCACACTGACGGATGGCGATGCCGTCGGTGTAGCGACCGATGATCTCGCCGATTTCCTTCGCGGTATCGCCGTGCGAAATCTGGGTCGTTTCGCTGTCGATGAACATGGCGTGCCCGCCGAGCTGCGCCATGCCCGCCTCAAAGCTGGCGCGGGTGCGTGTGCTGGTGAAGAAGAACAGCAAGCCCAAGACCTTATCGCGCAGATAGGCATGGGATTCGCCCACCGCGCGTTTGCGCTTCAAGTCCCACGCCACATCGAGCAGCGTGTCGATCTCATCGCGCGTCCATTCCAGTTCCGGGGCAATTGAGTCGCGCCCCCGCAAATCAGTCTGCATTCCAAAACACTCCTTCTGTGTTGAATACCTGACATTCTATGATCACGCAGTTTTGAGGTGATCTGCCGCATTCCACGCGCGACAGATGAAACGCCCATCACCATACGGTTCAAGAATAACAAATCCTGTGTTCTCGACATGGCGCTCACCTTGCAGCGCAGCCGCGTTGACGCAGACATACGGCACAACGGTGATCGTAATGCCGCCGTGCGTGACCAGCAGCGCGGTTTCGTCCGGTCGTACCCGTGCCAGCGCTCGTGTAAAACGGTCAAACGCCTGACGGTACGATTCGCCATCCGGGAAGGTGGCCGCCCAATCGCGCGCGTTCCAACGGTCAAAGACCCCACGCCAGATCGTCCACCCATCTTCATCGGTGCGGCCTTCCAACGCGCCGCAGTCCATCTCGCGCAGGTCATCATCCATCTGGGCGCTCAGGCCAAGCTGTTGAGCAATGATCTGTGCGCTCTGCTGCGCACGGTCAAACGGGCTGGCACGCATCACAGCAATGCCTTTATCGGCCAACCATGTCGCCGCCAGCGCCGCTTGTTCCCGCCCCCGTTCAGTGAGATCACCTGCGAACTGGCGACAGGTCAGCCTGCGCTCACGATTGACAATGCTTTCGCCATGTCGCATCAGATAGATCAGCCCCATAAGCGCCCCTCAGACATAATGGGTGCGACCAGACGCCGCAAACGTCTTCAGAAAATCCTGCTGCGACGACGAGAACGACTTGAACTCACACAACGAGCGCCGCGTGGGCACCCATTCCATCGTTTCCTGCAAGCTCCAGCCCTTCGAGAGGTAGTAGGCGTGCAGCAGCGTGCCCGTGCGCCCCTGCCCCGCCGCGCAATGCAGCAGCGCCGGCAGTTCAACCGTCCGCATCGCATCGATGAACGCAGCGACCTCAGCAACCTGTTCATTCGTCGGCGGGCCGAAGTCGTCTATCGGCACATGCAGCGTCTTCAGGCTCAGTTCGTCCAGCAGTGCCGGACTGATCTTGGCAATCGAGGTCAGCGGACGCTCAGTCAGTGTGATGATGGCGCGAATACCCTGCGCGTGCAGTGAACGCACATCGCGTTCACTGGCGGGATAAGCGCTGGCGGCCAAAACGCCATCTTCGATCCAGTCAAAATGCATCGTTGTCACCTTCGCGATCCAACGTTCGATACGCGCCCTGAGGGCAGCGATGAACACTGCCTAACGCCCCATCAGTCCGGGCAGAAACGCGTACCATTCGGTCGAGCGCACAACATCATCCAGCTTAACCTGATCGATCACCGTGTGCGCGTGAATCTCGTCGCCAGGGCCAAAGCCAATGCTGGGGATGCCCGCCTTGCCCATCCAGTACGTACCGTTGGTTGAGAAATCCCACTTGCCCGTCGGCAGCGGCGCGCCCCATAGCAGCTCGCCCGCCTTGACGCCCGCCTGCACAAAGTTGTTATCTTCCGGCAGCGCCCAGGCAGGATAAATCTTGTCCACCTTGAAGACGAAACCCGTGTAACTGGGGTCTTCATACTCCATGATAGACGCCTGAATATCGCTGCGATCACCGATCACGCGGCGGATGCGCTCTAATTCCTTCTGCGGCTCTTCGCCAAAGGTAATGCGGCGGTCGATGAAGATCGTGGCCTCATCCGGCACAGCGTTGATGCTCGGTGTCTTGACATGCATGTCGCTTACCGTGATACGTCCATGCCCCAGGAAAGGATCATCGCCCAGCTCAGGTTCGAGCTTGCTGATCGCGTCAATCACGGGCAGCATCTTGTAGATGGCGTTATCACCCAGGAAATTGCTGGCAGCGTGGGCGCTCTTGCCCTTCGCCACGACCTGCATTTCGACACGCCCCTTGTGCCCACGATACACCTGCATCTTGGTCGGTTCGCCCACCACGACGAGGTCAGGCCGCAGTCCTTCAACTTCGACCAGGGCGTGCGGAGCGATGCCGTCGCACCACTCTTCCATATTGCCGAAGTAATATCCTGTATAGCCGTCCAGCAGTCCCAGATCGCGCGCCAGCGCCAGGCCATAGATCATGCCGGGGGTGCTGTTCTTCTCATCGCACGCGCCACGCGCATAGAAGATGCCATCCTCGATCTTGCCCTGGAAAGGATCCCACTCCCACGCCGCCGGATCGCCAATGCCGACCGTATCCAGATGGCTGTCGTAGAGCAGTTTGCGCGGGCCGTCACCGATGCGCCCGACCACATTGCCCATACGGTCGAACCACACCTCATCAAAACCCAATTTACGCATCTCCGCCTCAGCGCGCTCTCCCACCGCCCGAATTTGGCTGTCGTAACTGGGGATGGCGCACAGTTCGCGCAGGAATGTGATGATGGCCTCGCGCTGCGATGCGACACGAGACTGAATCGTTTGAATAGTAGCTTGATCAATCATATAGTTGCCTCATTGAGCCGCAGACAGGGGGCAGCGTGCCCCCTGTCTGAATAGTCGTGCAGTTATTGTGACTCAAATTCGTCTAAACGAACAAGTCCACAACTTTGAATGCCTCGACATCGACGAGTCCAACATCCGTCAGCTTCAGGCTGGGAATCACTTCGAGCGCCATAAAACTCATCGCCATGAATGGGTCGGGCATGGTGCTGCCGAGCGCCTGCGCCTGGGCAACGAGCGCATCATATTCGCGGCGCACCTGATCGAGCGGGATTTCCGTCATCAGCCCCGCCACCGGCAGCGGCAGTTGTGCCAGCACACCCTGTTCATCGACGGCGACCAGGCCACCGCCCATCGCGATCACCGCCTCGACAGCCCGGCGCATACTGACATCGTCAACGCCGATCACGACCAGATTGTGATGATCATGAGCGACAGTCCCCGCCAGCGCGCCGCGCTTCAGCCCAAAGCCGCTGATGAACCCTTTGCCAATCTTGCCGCTGGCATGATGTCGCTCAATCACGACCATTTTGAGAATGTCGCGCCCCGGGTCGGACACCGCCTGACCGTCCAGCACGCGCGCGTCGTTCACCTGATGCGCGGTAACAACCTGGTCGCCCAGGCCGCCAATGACGCGAATACGACTGCCCTGCGCCGAAATGCTGAAATCCAGGCGCGCAGCATCGACGTTGAGTGATGGACGCAGCGTAACAGGTCGCAGCGGTGGACGCTCCAGCACCATTGCGCCATCCTGGGCGACCAGCGTCCCACCCTGGAAGACCATCTCCGGGCGCAGATCACGCAGATCGGAAAAGACCACCAGATCGGCGCGTTTACCGGGTGTGATGACGCCGTGATCGTGCAGGCGGAAGTACTGCGCCGTGTTGAGCGTGCCCATGCGGATCGCCATGATCGGGTCAACGCCCGCCGCGATGGCTGTCCGCACCATATAATCAATCGAGCCTTCGTCCATCAGGCTGTTGGGCTGTCGGTCATCTGTGCAAAAACAGATGCGTGTGTGGTTCTGCGTGTTGATCAGCGGCAGCAGCGGGCGCAGGTTGCGCGTCGTCGTGCCTTCGCGGACAAAGATCGTCAACCCCAGGCGCAGCTTTTCCAATGCTTCCGCGACCGTTGTACATTCGTGTTCGCTGCCGATGCCCGCCGAGACATAGGCATTGAGCGGTTTCCCGGTTAGCGCGGGGCAGTGCCCGTCCATCACCTTTGACTTGAACTGCTCCAGCTTGTCGATCATGCCCTCGTCGCCATAGACCACACCGGGGTAATTCATCACCTCGGCTAAGCCAAGCACGGCGGGATGATCGAGCAGCGGCGCGAGATCATCCGCTTCCAGGTTAGCGCCGCTGGTCTCCATGTGGGTCGCAGGCACGCAGCTAGATGCCATCACGTACATATTGAGCGGGCTGCCCACCGCGCGGTCGAGCATGAAGCGAATGCCATCGATACCCAGGACATTGGCGATCTCGTGCGGGTCTGTGACGACAGTCGTCACACCATGCGGCAGCACGGCACGAGCGAATTCCGGCGGCGTGAGCAAACTGCTCTCGATATGAACATGTGCATCAATGAAACCGGGACAAACGTAGCGCCCCTTCAGATCGATTTCGCGTTCAGCGGCATACCCCGGCCCCAGCGCGACGACTCGATCGGCGTGCACGATGATGTCCGTCAGGTAAATTTCACCCGACCAGACGTTGATAAGCTGCGCGTTCCGCAGTGCCAGGTGTGCGGGTCTGTCGCCGCGCGCGACCGAGAGACGATCAACTAAAGTCATGTGTTCCCTCCCCCAATACGATTGGGCTGTCATGATGGGCAGCGCCATCGTGCTGCAAGCTCCAAATCGGGTCGCGTGCATAGGTCGAACGCACCCGCTCAACATAAACCATATCACGTTCATCCAGGGCTGCGGTTCGCGCCAGCGACCACTCCGCACTGCCCGACAGGACACCTTCTTCAACCGTCGCCGCGAAGACAAACTCGATCTGCCCACGCGCGATGTCCTGCCACAATCCAACCCACTGAAACGCCACCTCAATGCCCGTCAACTGCTGAACCCGCTCACCCAACTGCTGCCAGGGCGCGCGATGTCCATCACAGCGAACGCGCGGCAGGCTGCACACACGGTCAGATGCCAGCGTCAACAAGCGCAGATGCTCCGCCTCCCAAACCACGCCAACAGCGCTCACACGGAAGACCGGAAAACGAGGCTCTGGCCTGCCGGACAGCAGATTCTTCAGCCAACGCAGCCCCAGGCGCGCACGCACACGGCGACGTTCAGCAGGCGACGTTTCGAGGATTCGCGGCATGGGCAGCATCTCAGCCAAAGCATCACGGGCGATCACATTCCAGGGCAGCGGCGGCAGTTCGGCAGCAGGAAAGAAGGTATTGGCACGAGCTTCGGCAGTGCTGGCGCGCAGCTCCCCGCCCAGCGGCCACCCGGCATACAGGATATTCAAGCGATTCCAGCCTGCCAGATAATACAGGCCGACCGGACGCTCAATCTGCACAATCAGTCCGGTTTCTTCGGCCACCTCGCGAACCGCAGCAGCCTCGAGCGACTCACCCTGGTCAAGCCTGCCGCCGGGCACCGTCCAGCTATCCAGGTCACCCCGCCGCGAGAGCAGCAGTCGTTCATCGTCGTCCAGCACCGCGCACATCACACCGAGGCGTAGAGCAGCCATCATTCACCGTTGATCAGATGGCGCGAAAGACGGTTATGATCTTCGACCAGGACAGGCAAATCGAGCGTCAAAAGCTGACCATCCTGCACAACCAAACGGCCATTGATCACCGAGAAATCCACCTGGGGCGACGCGCAAAAGACCAGTGCGGCAACGGGATCATGGGTCGCACCCGCGAAAGCGTGCGTATCCAGCCGGAAAGCCACGAAGTCCGCCGACATACCCGGCGCGAGCGCACCGATATCATCACGGTTCAGGACAGCCGCCCCGCCCCGCGTCGCAATCTCCAACGCCTCCCGCGCCGAGAGCGCCGCCGGATTGCCCCCTACGCGCTGGAGCAGCATGGCCTGACGCGCTTCATTGAGCAGGTGCGCTGCGTCGTTCGAGGCCGAGCCATCGACGCCCAATCCGACTTTCACCCGCGAGTCAAGCATCTGACGCACGGGGGCGATACCAGATGCCAGACGCATATTCGACGACGGACAGTGGCAAACACCCGTTCCGGTGCGAGAAAATAGGCCAATTTCAGCAGAGTCGAGCTTGACACAGTGCGCGTGCCAGACATCTGCGCCAACCCAGCCAACGTCCTCGGCGTAATCACCGGGACGGTAGCCGAACTGTTGCACGCTGTAAGCGATGTCGTTGTCATTCTCAGCAAGATGTGTGTGCAGGCTGACGCCGTAGCTGCGCGCCAGAGACGCGGCCTCGCGCATCAGGTCGCGGGTGACACTGAAGGGTGAACACGGCGCGACGACCACGCGCAGCATGGCATGACGATTAGCATCGTGATACTGCTCGATCAGGCGGCGGGTATCACGCAGAATGGCGTCTTCACGTTCCACGACGCGATCCGGGGGCAAACCGCCAGCACTCTCGCCCAGGCTCATCGAGCCGCGCGCGGCATGAAAGCGAATACCAATCTCCTGCGCGGCGCGGATTTCATCATCCAGGCGCACATCATTGGGGTAGATGTAAAGATGATCGCTGGAGGTGGTGCAGCCGGAAAGCATCAGTTCAGCCATCGCCAGCTTAGCAGAGACGTACACCATCTCACCCGTGAGGCGGCTCCAGATGGGATAGAGTGTTTTGAGCCAACCGAACAGCTCCGAATCCTGAGCCAGGGCGCGCGTCAGGCTCTGGTACATGTGATGGTGGGTGTTCACGAGGCCGGGCAGCACAACATGATGCGCGGCATCCAGCACGGTATCCGCCGTTTGGGTGGGCATCTCCGCCAGAGTACCAACCGCTTCAATCACCCCATCACGGACGAACAGAGCCGCGTCGCGCAGTTCACGGCGAGCAGCATCCATCGTCACTAGGGTATGGATGTTCTTGACGAGCAGCGTTGCCATGCATACTTCTCCAGTGTGGCGCTAGAGTGTAGCATGGCGAACGCAAACGGACAAAACGCTTATGCTGGCGCTCTGATCGGCAGCACGTAGCCGGGGATGGGCACAGGCAGACGCGCGCTGCCGAGTACGCCGTCGATCAGGCCATACTCGACGGCCTGCTGCGCGGTCAGGTAGATGTCACGGTCGGTATCACGCTCGATCACAGCTCTATCCTGCCCGGTGTGATACACGAAAATCTCGTTCAGGTACGTGCGCAGGCGGGTGTACTCGTTGATCTGAATGAGCATGTCGCTCACCTGCCCCTGCGCCCCACCCAACGGCTGGTGCATGTGGATGGTTGCGCTCGGCAGCGCATAACGCAGCCCCTTACGCCCGGCGGTCAGGATGACAGTACCAAAGCTGGCCGCGCGCCCGACGGCAACCGTGCTGACCGGGGCGTGCATCTGCTGCATCGTGTCATATATCGCCAGCCCGGCATAGACCTCACCGCCGGGTGACTGCACATAGACCTGTACCTGCTGGTCACGGTCTTCATGATCGAGATACAGAAGCTGCGCGATCATCAGATTGGCGACCGGCTCATTGATGGGCGAGGCCAGCATGACGATCCGTTTCTTGAGCAGGAGTGAGTAGATGTCATAGGCGCGCTCAGCGCGATCCCCCTGCTCGATGACCATTGGGACGAGCGTAGACATGCGTATTCCTTTCGATAGAGTGCGATGGCAGCAGCCAGTCAGGCAGCCATGAGCAGCGATTGAACAGGCGCGATACTCTGGAAAGTTGGTCGCGTGTTCAGGTCATGCAGCAGCGCCAATAGATCAGCAATCTGACTGGGATGCACGGCAAGCAGGCCGAGGCGTTCGGACGCATCACGCAGTCGTCCGGCGGTGAGTCGTCCTTCGGCAGCATCACCCGCCAGATCGAGCAGCAGCGGCTCAGCGCGGGGCAGCGTATCCAGGAATGCGGGATAGTAAGCCCCTTTGCGCAGCTTGGGGATATGCAGGATGATCTCACCCACGCGCGCGCGCCAGAGGCGCTGACGATAGCCATTGCGCTGTGTGCGGCGTTCTGCCCGCCGTTCGTAGGGCGCGGCAGCAATCGCAGCGCTGACCTCCCATTCGATCATGGTCTGGGTGATCAGGCGCAGATTTTCGCGCAGTTTGCTCTCGTCTTGGTCGAGGCGCAGAATTTTGGCTGGCATCAGCGTCTCCATCGTTTGACAACTCGTTCACCGCGTCCGTGCTGTCCTTATGAAACCCGAAACGGACACGCATGTCTACAAATTACACCACTCTGCCTACTACCCGCTGAACGTGAACGACATCAGCTCATCCACGATGGGCGTCCCGGCGACCTGGCACTGCGCCGCTTCGACGATGAAGGGGTCGCGCGGGGTCTCGAACAGCGCCGTCGGGTTGAAATAATTGTAAATCCGCCGTGAAATCTCGGTGATCAATGGGAACGACTCGCTGAAATCGAGCCATGTAGGGTTGTGCAGCGCGACCACTAACACATAATCACCACCCGGCGTGAAGACGATGCCAGCGTCACCATGTGTGTCCGCCGTCCAGCCATGCTTGTGCGCCACGCGCGTGTTTTCTGGTACACCTGCGCTCATCAGCAGCGGCTGCCCCAGGTTATTGCTGCTCATCACATCGAGCATTTGACGACACTCGCGCTGGTCAAAGGCATTCGGCGCGGCACTGATCAGCGGCCCATTGTTATTGAACGCGCACTGATAGATGCCATTCAGCAGCCAGCCCATCTCATCGACCGTCAACTGATTGCTGTAGTCCGGCGTCGCGCTGAGTTGATCAGCCTCGGTAGTTGGCGCGCGCACTGGCGCGGGCGTCGCCGAGGGGTCAACCAGGAATGGGGCGACAATATATGTATTGGATAGACCGACGTCCTGTAAAAACTGCGTGACGGAAGCCGCGCCCGCCAGCGGGTCGCCATTACCCTGTGCCGCCAGCAGCGCATTCGAGGCACTGTTCTCGCTGCACACCATCATGTTGGCGATGTCTACCGCCAGATCAGTATCCGGCGGGGTGACCAGATCGCTGTACACATCCGCCAGAATCGCGATCTTGTTCAGGCTCATGCCGCTGAAGGCGATGCGGTTGCCGAAGGTTAGCGCCTCGCCCGTGCGCAAGTCCATCACAAATAACGCCCCCAGGCGGCTGGTTTCCAGCTCGAAACGCGCGCTCAGGATCATGTTCCACAGTTCATCGCCCAATGCCTGGAACGCCGGACTGATCGGCACTGCCGTACCATTAATCAGCGACGCAGCCTGGACGACAGGCGCGGTAGGCGTCAGCGTCGGCAGGTCAAATATGGTTTGGGAGATGGCTGGCACGTTGAACACATTCCCGCTGATTTCCAGCAGATCCTGGTTCACCCAGCCAAAGCCGTTCGGCGCTGGCGGATACACAATTTGCAGCCAGGGAAGCTGCGTATGCCGCCCGCTGATGGCATAGACCTCGCCCGCGCGCCCGATTCCGATACGCGGGTAATCGATGCCAGGGCCGAAGCGAATATTGATCTCGCCCAACACCGTGCCCATCACTCCCGTCGTACTGGCGGGCAGTGTCGCCGTTGCCGCAGAAACGGGTAACGGAGTACTGGCAGCCAGCGTTGCGGTCGGCAGCGCCACACCAACGGGCGCATCAGTCACGGCAGGTGCGCCGGCGCTAATCTGCTGTTCAGTGAACGGCACGTTGTTCAGGTTTCCATATACAGTCACCAGTTCGTCGAAAACCCATCCCAGCGGCTGTAAGCTGATCGGCTCGGCCAGCAGCAGCCAGGGGTAGAACTGGCTGCGCCCGATCACCGGATAACGCGTACCAATCTGAATCTGCCCGACCAACGCCGCGTTCACATCGGTCGCCGCGCGCAAATTGGCCTGACCCAGCGCCTCAGCCTGCACCCCCATGTCCTGCCCTGCTACGCTGCCCGTCAGCAGCAGCAACAGCAGCAATACAGCTCCCCCGACAATCTGCCTGCGAGCAAACCAGCGCCCAGCAGTGCGCACCCAACCAGCCTTTTGCCCCCTGCGCTGCGGCGTGCGGTTCTCAGTATGTCCATTCGTCATGTACACCATCTGCCTCACAAGCTCGTCTTATGCCAAACGCCCGGCATTATAGCATGTAGTCGGTAGTCAATAGACTTTGGTCTTTAGTCTTTAGTCCCTGGATTTGTCCCAACTCTGATACCTCGATGGCGTGACCTACGAACCCTAGCACCAGACACCACGACGGAACATATCCGCCAACGCTGGAAACCTATCAGATACAGCACTAAAGACTATCGACCAAAAGCCAATGACTAACAACTACCACCTACCGATTGAAATCAGGTTAACGATTTTCTCAAATCTGGGGTTGACTTCTTCGCCCGCTTTGATACCATATACACACTGCACGCCGAAGTGGCGGAACTGGCAGACGCGCTACGTTCAGGGCGTAGTTCCTATTACTGGAGTGTGGGTTCGACTCCCACCTTCGGCACTCAGCACAAGACCCGGCTCACTCAGCCGGGTTTTGTATTCCCGGCAAATCGGCTATCATGAAATCATCATCGCACATGCCAACGAGGTTTGCAGGATAGGCTGAATGGCATCCACCCCCAATCCCCCTCCCCGCGACACGCGCCCGAAGCGCCGCCGTACCGGTCAGCTTTCTGGCCTGCAAGTGATGTTCGCCGCTATTCTGGCGATTGGCCTGATTCTCGGCCTGAACTTCACCAGCCTGATCACCGCCGGACGCCCGCTGCAAGAGCTG
>JAEUQX010000169.1 GCA_016788625.1 Anaerolineae bacterium | reverse complement strand
TCGACGGCCCAATAATCACCTGCTTCATCCTGCCAGGCGTTGCCCTGATAATTGGGATACCCCGCCAGCCACTCCGCGAACTCCGGCGAGGCGGCGACGACCTGGATGACCGCCTGCTGAATCTCCTCGTCACTCTGCGCGGCCACGCTGATGATGCCGAACGGCCCAGCCAGCACGAGCAGCGCCAGCAGCCCAATAACGATCCATTTGCGATACGGTTTCATGATGTTACTCTCCTGATTGGCGTATGGATAAGCGGAAAGTCGATAGTCATTAGTCGTTAGTCCATAGTCGTTAGTCGTTAGCTGGAACGCTGGCTCGCTCGGCTTTCGCTTTCAGCTATGCGCTATCGACTAAGAGCTAACGACTAAAAGCTATCGACTGATCGAGCTACCTCGGCACGACCAACCCCAACGGCGTCGGCGTGAAACCGGGGAACACCTGGTCAAGCGCCGGGTTCTTCAAGCGCTGCGCCACCACCTCGGCCAGCACGCTGCGGTAATCCGTCGTGATCGAGAGGTCGCCGTCGTTAAGCGCTTCCGGCGCGAGCGTCGGCCAGTCGGCATAGACGCGCCCGCCGTTGACCCCGCCGCCCATCAGCAGCATGAAGTTGCCATGCCCGTGATCGGTGCCCGCACTGGCGTTCTCCTGCACACGCCGCCCGAACTCGCTCATCGTCACGACGGAGACGCCGCTCATGTAGTCCTGCATGTCGGTGTAGAAAGCGTTCAGCCCACGGCCCAGGATGTTGAGCAGGTTGGCGAAGTAGCCGTCGCGCGTGCCCTGGTTCTCGTGTGTGTCCCAGCCGCCCAGGTCGATACAGGCCACTTCCAGCCCCACATTGGCCTTGATGAGCTGCGCGATCTGCTTCAGCCCCATGCCGAAGCCCATATCATCCGTCGGGTAATCCGCGCCGTTGGCCGGGGCGTAGCTGGCGGCGTTGAGCGATTGCAGCATATCAACCGTCTCGAAGACCAGCTTGGCCTGGGTGTCCAGCCCATCCTGCGGCGCTTCAACCGTGTAAAGCTGTGCCAGAATGTCCTGTGCCCGCCGCAGTTCACTCTCGCGCCCCCGCAGATGGAAATCCGCGATCGAACGCAGCGAGAGCGGAGCCACGCCGCCGCGCAGCGAGTTCGGCACCATCGCGCCCATGCCCACCGCGCGGAAGGGTGAGTCGTTCTGCCAGGCGGCGCTTTGCAGGTGGCGGCCAATCCAACCCGTGCCCGTCGTCTTCACGCCGGGTGTGCCGTACTCCATGAACTGCATGGCGTCAAAGTGTGAGCGACTGGGGTCGGTCGAGCCGGTCGCATGGACGACGGCCAGCGCACCGCCCCGGTAGATGTCCATCAGCGGGGCGAACGAAGGGTGAAAACCGAAATAGCCGTCCAGATCGAGTGCCGCGCCGGACTCTGTGCCCGGTTCGGCTACTGCCAGCGAGGGGCGCGCATCGTAGTAGTTCGCGCCATCGCCAAAGGGCACCACCGCGCTGATGCCGTCGATGCCGCCGCGCAGGAAGATTGCCACCAGCACATCGCCAGGCGCGCCCTGTCCCTGTTCGCGGAAGGCCAGCATCGGCATCCAGGCCGGGAACAGCGAGCGGCTGATGCCAATCGCCCCGGCAGCGCTCATGCTCTTGAGAAAGTCGCGTCGTGTCGTCGTCAGAATTTCCATGATCCCCGTCTCCTCACAATAAGCTGCAAGTGGATAGTCTGTAGTCGTTAGTCGTTAGCTTCTGGTCATCAGTCAACAGCGGGCGGATGTACGCCCTGGTCGAGGCTCATCCTCTCCTACGAAAACCCGCCGTGTGCATGGGCGGATTAGGCGATTGCGTCGTATATCCGCCCATGCGCGGGCTATCTCGCCCTTATTTTGAAAAGTACCCGTCAACCCCGCCTGGCTTGGAGCGCAGTCTACCTGCTCATGCACAAGCCGCTATCGACTGAAGACTGAAGGCTAACGACCTTAGCGCCACTGATACAGCGGCGAGGCCAGCATCAACCCGTAGAGCGTGCCGAGCTTCTGCGCGCGCAGGTACGGCGTCACCTCGGCTTCCGCGCCCGCGCCTTCCGAAGCGAAGTCGATGAACGGCGCGCGTTCTCCCTCTGGCAGCGTCACGCCGAAGACCTGCACCGACACCGCGTCCACCAGTTCACCGACGGTGCGCGGCTCACCGATGCGCGTGTGCAGCAGCGTGTTCATTCCCGTGTCCTGCTCGCTGTAGGCGCTGTGCGTCAGCAGCATCGCCACGTTCCAGCGCGCCAGCAGCCCGCCCGAATTAATCCACGCGCCGCTCACATCGGGGTAACCATCCGGCGGATGCCAGCCATACGGCACCTGCGCCAAATCTTGCAGCGGCGCTTCCATCGTCCAGAAGTTGCGGAAGCTCGTGCCGGTCGCCCGCAGCGCGCCGATGAAGAAGTCCAGCGGGCGGCGCAGCTTCTGCCCGGCGGTCTGGTAGAACTCTGCCGAGAGGAAGATGTGCCGCAGCACCGGAACAATCTCGCCACGATTGGCAATCCACACGGCGGCGGCGCTGTCCACCAGGCTTTGCGGCGGCTGGTCGCTGACGAAGCGGCGGCACAGCTTGTAACACAGGTAGGTGGCCGTTGAAGGGTGGTTGACCAGGATGCTCAGCACCTGCAAGCCGTCTTCGATGCCCCGGTCGGCGGGCAGTGTGTGCCCCAGCACGATCTTCTCGCCCGTGTCGTGCACGCTGGCGTCGAAGTAGAAGCCCGTCTCCGTGCCGTTGTGGATGCCCCAGCCCGTGAAGGCGCGTGCCACTTCTTTCACGTCGGTTTCGGTGTAGCCGCCATCCACACCCAGGCTGTGCAGTTCCATAATCTCGCGGGCGTAGTTCTCGTTGGGATGCTCGGCCACGTTGAGGTAGTTATCCAGGTAGGTGAGCATCACCGGACTCTGCGCCGTGCCGATCAGCAGGTCACGGAAGTTACCCAGCGCGTGCTTACGGATCACGTCGTTGTGCATCGGGATCAGGTCGGGGCCGAGTTCGTCGCTGGGGATGTTGAAGTGATCCGTCCAGAACTCGACCATGCGCTCGAAAAGCTGGCGTTTGCTGTGGACAGCGCGCAGCACCATCGCCTCGGTCAGCGCCATGTAAGTACGGTAGGTGTTGTTCTCCAGGCGGTTGGCGTCGCGGCGGTTCATGTTGATGATCGGCACGTCGCGGGCGATCATGGCGTCCAGCGCCGAGTCGTCGATGCTGGCCGGGTTCAACTGTTCGTCGAGATAGGCTTCGATGCCGATCTGCCGGGCGCGCTCCAGTTCGTCTGGGCGCGCGCCGTAGGTGATGCGGTTGAGGAAATGCAGCGCCGGGTTGGAGGCCGAGGGAAACACTTCGGGCCGCGCCAGCAGCAGCGCCGGGCGGGCGACGGCAGCCGCAGCCAGCGCCCCGCCCGCCAGTTTGAGGAAATCGCGTCTTGATGCTTTCATACCATCCTGCCCTCCAGACTGAGTTACCCTCACTCTAGGGGGCAAGATGACCAGCGGTATGACGGAGATTTGACGATTCCGTCACAACAGGACTGGAGGACTACGTAAATTCAGTGAATCACCGGTTGAGCAACACACCTCACCCTGAATAGCGTTATCTGATAGTGGTGCTGCGGGAAGCCTCACCCCGTTTCGCTGCGCTCAACCGCCCCTCTCCGAGGGGAGAGGGGAAAATGCAGCGGCGCTGAGTGCCTCATTCGGCACACATCCAGCGCAGATTGCGGGAATCGGTAGGGACACCCAACGGGGTGTCCGCTTGAAGGATTGGCAAGACGCACAATGCAGCGTTCTACGGGCCGTTGAATACCGTACAAGCCTTAAATCCCTCTCCCTGGAGAGGGACTTCCAGACTGACTGCATTTCACTCCCCTTCTCCTAGGGAGAAGGGGGTAGGGGATGAGGTTGCATGTGACTTTCGTGATTCACTGAAACTGCTTCTAGTCGTTAGCGCAAAAACCGAGCGATACAACGCGCAAATAGGGCTTGCACATGCCTATTGATCACTCAAACCAACCAGAGACTACCAACTGCTGACTCACGACGCCTCCTCTGCTGTGCGCGCCCGCAGTTCGTCCGCCCAGCTTTGCAGCACCCAGGCCTGCGCCCAGCCGTTGTTCGTCATCTCGCCTGCCATGTAGTCCAGCGACTCCTGCGAGTCCCAGTAGCGCGAAAGCTGCGCCCAACTCAGCATC
>JAEUQX010000104.1 GCA_016788625.1 Anaerolineae bacterium | reverse complement strand
TGTCTTAAATTATTTTACATGACAGCTACGAGTCAGACGCCCTACGGCTTCACGGGCGAGCTGACCGACAGCAACGGCCTGGTGTATCTCCGCGCCCGCTATTACAGCCCGGCGCTGGGCGTGTTCGCCAGTCAGGACCCGTTCGAGGGCATCCGTTCCTCCCATTACCTCCGTAGCAGGGTGATCTGCGTTAACGCATCAGGCCGCTGAAAGACTGCTGCCTCACTCAGGGCTGCCCAACCCGGTTTGAAATTGCAAACCGTACCTGTTCTTACCTGTTTATCAGGCGCTTTCGCTCATTCGTCCAGCATCACCAGGTTGGCAAAACTCGCTGCCAGCCGCTTCACGCCTACCGACTTGAAGCTGACCACCACCTCTTCATCGCCCGCGCGCACCTGGCTCTCCACCACCACGCCGTCGCCGAACTTGGCGTGGCGCACCCGTTGGCCGCTGCGGAAGCGTGTCTTGGGCTTCTCCGGCAGCGGCAGCGCCATCTGCTTGCGCGGCGTGCGGCTGCTTGTCGTCGGCGTCGACTCCCAGGTCACATCGTCCAGATAGCGCTTCTCTTTGTGAGATTGTGCCAGCCGCGTGGACATGCCGTCCAGCAGCTGCGCCGGAATATCGCGCAGGAAGCGTGAAACCGTGCTGGGGTTGCTCTCGCCATACATCGTGCGGCGGAAGGCGTAGGTCAGGTAAAGATGGTGCATCGCCCGCGTGATGCCCACGTACATCAAGCGGCGTTCCTCTTCCACGCCGTCCGGCTCGTCCAGCGCGCGGATATGCGGCAGCACGCCATCTTCTAACCCGGTCAGGAATACGACCGGGTATTCCAGCCCCTTGGCCGAGTGCAGCGTCAGCAGCGTCACCGCGTCGGCGGATTCGGCCAGCGAGTCCACGTCGGAGACCAGCGCGATCTCCTCCAGGAATTCGTTGAGCGGCGTCTCCTTGCGGTTGCCCAGCACGCCGCGCAGTTCCTGCACGTTGTCCTCGCGGTCGCGCGCCTCTTCCGGCGTATCGCTGCTCTCGTGCAGGTAGAGCGTGAAACCCGTGCGGCTGAGGATGTCATCCATCAGCGCCAGCAAATCGCCTTTTGCGGCCAAGGCGCGCCACTCCTGCATCATCCGGGCGAACTCGACCAGCTTCTTGACCACGCTCGCGCCCAGCCCGGCCGTCTCGCCGTTGACCAGCGCCTCCAGCCCCGCGCCGCAGCCGATGCGCTGCTTCGCGAGCCAGGCGTTGAAGTCGTCCACCGTCTTCTTGCCGATGCCGCGCTTGGGCACGTTGATGATGCGACCGAAGCTCACGCTGTCGTCCGGGTTGTTGATCAGCCGCAGATAGGCCAGGAGGTCGCGGATTTCGCGGCGCTTATAGAAGCCCACGCCGCCGACCAGCTTATAGGGGATCTGCTCACGGATGAAGGCTTCTTCCAGCGCGCGGGACTGCGCGTTGGTGCGGTACATCACAGAGAAGTCGCGATAAGCCAGCGACTCTTTGCGCCGCATCTTCTCGACCATCGTGACGACGTACTCGGCCTCTTCCTGTTCGCTGTAGGCTTCGTAGAGCGCGATCTTCTCGCCACCTGTGCGTTCGGTGAAGAGCGCTTTGGGCGTGCGCTGTGAATTCTGGTCAATCACCGCGCGGGCTGCGTCCAGCACAATCTGCGTCGAGCGGTAGTTCTGTTCCAGCAAAATCACCTGCGCCGCCGGGAAGTCGTGGCGGAATTGCAGCACGTTGCGATAGTCCGCGCCGCGAAAGCCGTAGATGGCCTGGTCTTCGTCACCGACCACGAAGATGTTGTTCTGCGGTTCGCCCAACTGCCGCACCAGCAAATACTGCGCGGCGTTGGTGTCCTGGAATTCGTCCACGAGCAGATATTCATAAAAGCGCTGGTAACGCGCCAGCACCTCCGGTTGGTCGCGGAAGAGCATCACCGTATCCATCAAGAGGTCATCGAAGTCGCGGGCGTTGCTGCTGATCAGCAGTTCCTGGTAGCGCTGGTAGACGCGCCCGGCGATCTCGCCAAAGTAATCGCGGCCTCGGAACTGGTCAGGGGCAATCAGTTCGTTCTTGGCGCTGGAGATGGTGTTGAGCATCCGCCGGGGGTGAAACTTCTTCGAGTCCAGGTTGAGGTCGTTGAGCGCCTGCGTGACCACGCTGATCTGGTCATCGGTATCGTAAATGAGGAAGTCGGCGCGGCGGTCGGTGTGTTCGGCCTCGCGGCGCAGCAGCCGGGCGCAGATGGCGTGAAACGTGCCGATGGTCAGCCCTTTGACGCGCCCTTCGAGCAGCGTCTCGATGCGGTGACGCATTTCGCCAGCGGCCTTGTTGGTGAAGGTCACCGCCACGATTGCGCCGGGATGGACGCCCACTTCGCGCAGGAGATAGGCCAGCCGGTAGGTCAGCACGCGCGTTTTGCCGCTGCCCGGCCCGGCCAGCACCAGCACTGGGCCGTCGCCCGCCGTGACCGCCGCGCGCTGCTGTTCGTTCAAACCGCTTGTGAGTACCGACATAACTGCTATCTCCCTGTCTGAATGCAGCAGATTGTAACAGGGATACGTGGTAAAGGTGAGGGCTATCAACAGCGTTTCGCGGTAGACTGAACACTGCTGAGCCGACGTGCGCGCGAATGCTCGATGTGGTGCTCGGCACAACCGTGTCAGTGAGATGAGGACTATGTGCATGAAGCGTTTGTGGATCGTTCTTCTCGCGATGAGCCTTCTCGTAGTCGGTGCGGCGTCCGCGCAGGATGCGGCGACGCTGCCGAACGGTGTGGCATCCGGCGATGTCACGCAGACCAGCGCGGTGTTGTGGACGCGCAGCACGGCGCTGGGTACGGTCACGTTTGAGCTTGCGCCAGACGCGGCGTTTTCCGTGCTGGCGGGCAGCGCCACTGCCGAGGTGATCGATACAGCGATACCCGTCAAGGTGTTGATCAGCGATCTGATGCCGGGCACGGAATATTTTTACCGTGTGACCGATGCAGCGGGCAGTGTGATTATGGGGCGCTTCGTGACGCCCGCTGAGCTAGGCACGCGCGCGGGGCTGCGCTTCGGCGTCTCCGGCGACTGGCGCGGCGAACTTGCGCCGTATGCCTCGATCAGCAATGTGGCAGGGCGTGAACTGGATTTCTTCGTGCTGCACGGCGATACGGTTTATGCGGATTTTCCCTCGCCCGCATTGAACAAACGGCAGGCGGAAACGCTGGAGGAATATCGCATCAAGCATGACGAGGGTTACAGCGAGCGCTACGGCCAGAATTTCTGGGCGGATGTGCGCGCCTCTACATCCGTGCTGGCGACGATTGACGACCATGAAGTGACCAATGACTTCGCGGGAGGCGCTGCGCCAGGCAGCGATGACCGTTTCGGGGCGAGCGATGCGGCGTATGTCAATGACACACCGCTGTACGAGATGGGCTTGCAGGTCTTCCAGGAATACAACCCGCTGGTCGATGAGTTCTATGGCGAGACGGGCGATCCCCGCACGGCCAATGAGCGTAAGCTCTACCGCTACCGGACATGGGGCAGCGACGCGGCAGTGTTCGTCATCGACGCGCGCTCGTTCCGTGATCAGTCGCTGGAATCGCCGAGCGTGACGACAATCGAGGCCGTCAATGCCTATCTGGCGCAGACTTTTGACCCCGCGCGCACAATGATCGGTCAGCAGCAGTTTGACGACCTGAAGGCTGATCTGCTGCGCGCGCACGAGGCGGGCATCACCTGGAAATTTGTGATGATTCCGGAACCAGCACAGAACCTCGGCCCGGTCAATTCTGATGACCGTTATGAAGGCTATGCTGCCGAGCGCACGGCGCTGCTGCGTTTCATCGTGCAGAACGGCATCCAGAACGTGGTATTTGTCGCGGCGGACATTCACGGCACGATCATCAATAACATGACCTACCAGGAAGCGGCAGGCGGCGAACACTTCCCGACAGGTACATTCGAAATTACGACGGGTTCGGTGGCGTTTGATGCGCCCTTTGGCCCGACGATTATCAACCTTGCGGCGCAGTTAGGGCTGCTGGCTGAAGAACAAGCAGCGACCTTCCGTAACTTCCCGCGCCCGACGAAAGAACTGCTGCTCGGGCAGTTCATCAACGCGCAGATCGCGCCCTTTGGCTACGACCCGATTGGGC
Source organism: Anaerolineae bacterium (assembly GCA_016788625.1). Taxonomy (GTDB): domain Bacteria; phylum Chloroflexota; class Anaerolineae; order Aggregatilineales; family Phototrophicaceae; genus CFX2. The sequence goes on along the minus strand of JAEUQX010000104.1, from coordinate 9,195 downwards.
TGGACGAGTCTGAGATTGATGCTGAACTGCTCGACGGCGGCTACATGGCGACCAACACTTTCGGCTGGACGGAGTTTGAAATCGATGCTGAGACGCAGGTGTTGACCGTGACGACCTATGGGATTGACCCGTATACGCGCGTGGAGCTGGATGCTGACCCAGTGGCGATCATGGCGCGCGTGCCGCAGATGGTCAGCCAGTTCGCCGTAACGCCGAAGTAAGTCTTCGCACCTGAAGAGGCATTGGGCTACACTTGCGGCGTTGATCGATGAGGTGCTACATATCATGCTGCTGGTGACGCTCAATGCCGCCTTTGGCGCGGCGTTTCTGCTGTTCGCGATGAATGCGGTACGGCGCGGGTGGCCGTTCGCCAAACACGGCTGGCTGATGATTCAGGCGCAGACCGCGCACCCGGACTACCGCGAGAACGTCGAACGGCGGCGCAGCATTAGCGAGGGCGGGCGATTCCTGATTGCCGGGGTGTTGTGGTTGGGCGCGAGCGCAGGCAGCGCGCTGGCCGGGGTTTATTTCACGGTGCAGGCGCTGACGATGATGTATGGGGGATCGTGACCTCGTAATGTGGGCGAAGGTCGCTACAATAGGCGCGCTATCGTTCACCTGATGTTCACGCGAAAATGCTTACACCCAATACCGCCAAGTTTCTGATTTGCCGTCTCGCTCCTCTCCTATTGATCGTGCTGCTCAGCGCGTGCGGAGGCGAGGCGACACAGCAGGCGTTCCAGGCCACCCTGCCGAGCGTCGCGCAAACCGCGCCGATTTATACCGATACACCTACTTCAACGCCTTCGCTCACGCCGACGATCACCCTGACCCCTACGCTGACGCCGAGCCTGACGCCGACCGCGACGGCCACGCTGCCGCCCAGTGCGACGCCGACGATTACCCCGACCGTGCCGCTGTTGACTTTGACTCCCGCTTCGGCTGCGGGCGCGCCGCCTGCATTCACGAATCTGCCCGCGGACTTCGCGCCTACGGCGGGCTGGGGCTGTGGTGACTTCCCCTGCGAAGACGATATTGAGGGGTTCGCGCAGCGCATCCGCGTGCCAGCAGGCTATCAACTTGAGCATGTCGGCAGGTTTCCCGGCCAACCGCTGCAAATCACCTACGGGCCGGATGGCCGCTTATATGCGGCCGTGTTGGAAGGTGGCACGCGCACGGGCGCGGTTTATGCCATGAACGCGGACGGCAGCAGCGAACGTTATAGCAGCGACCTGATTTCCCCACTTGGCCTGGCGTTCCAGCCGGGCACGAGTACGCTGTATGTTTCCGCGCGGGTCACGGTCGGGCAGGGGGGTGTGCTGTGGCGCATTCCGGCGGGCGGCGGTGCGCCGGAAGCAGTCATCAGTGATCTGCCGTGCTGCTTTTCGCTCATCGACAACCAGCCTAACGGTATGACCTTCGGCCCGGATGGCTACCTCTACCTCGGCGTGGGCAGCCTGACTGATCATGCCGAGTCGCCTACGCCGCGCAGCAAACCGTTCGCGGATGTGCTGCCGAATGAAGCAGTAGTGCTGAAGATTCAGCCGCACACGGGCGCGATTGAGGTTTACGCCAGCGGCATCCGTAACCCCTATGATCTGGCGTTTGGCGTGGATGGGCAGCTTTACGTCAGCGACAACGGTACGCTGGCCGGGCCGGGCGACCGTTTGCTGAATGTGGTACAAGGGGCGCATTACGGTTGGCCGTTCTGGCGCGGGCGCGGCTGCAATGAGTGTCCGCCGACGCAGGCCAACCTGACGATTGTGCCGGATTGGCTCAGCCTGCCGGACTTCACCCTGCCGCGCGGAATGGCTGTCTACACAGCCACACAGTTCCCGGCCAATATCTTCGGCAGCGTGTTCGTCACGTTCTGGAACGGCACGGCCAACGCCCAGCGTGTCGTTCGCATTGACCCGCGCGACCCGGCGATTGGTACGGAGGGTTACGTGCCAGAAGCGTTCGTGACCGGGTTAATCCGCCCGATTGATGTGACGATTGCGCCGGACGGGACGCTGGTCGTCGCGGACTTCATCTACGGCCACATCTGGCGCGTGCGCTACGTGGGTTGAGGCAGCGAGGGGGCGGGCTGCGCGCTGAGCCAAAGCAGCGTGCGCCCGGTGATATAACCATACGCTGCGGCGCCGACGATCAGGCCGATGGGCAGGCCAGGGATGAGCGAGACCAGCGTGAGCAGCCCACACAACAGTCCGCCGCCCGCATTGGCCGCAATCCACCACGCGGCCTGACCGCTGCCGCGCTTGAGGATTAGCCACTGCGCCAGGCCGACAGCGCCGCCGAAGAACAGCCCGCTGCATCCGCCGACCCAGGCAGAACCGAAAAAGACCAGCAGCCCGGCGAACAGCACCGGGAAGGTGCCGCACAGCCCGCCGATTACCGTAGCGACAATCCAGTCTGTACCGACGCGTGGACGCAGGATGTACCACTGTGCTGCGCCGACGCAAATGCAGGCTGTCAGCCCGGCGATGATGAAGCACAGTGGATTGAGCGCGCCAGCATACAGGCCAACAGTCCAGCCGACCACGTTCGCCAGCACCCAGCGCAGCAGGAAATTATGACGTAAGTGTTGGGTGAGTGTTTCCATAGCCGACGAGCATAACACAGGTTCACAGACTTGACAGTTGTTTTGGAGAGTTTTAGGATTAGCTGGCTAAGTAATAATGGCGTTCTTGACTTGTGATTGTGGTTAGTCAGCTAAAAGGTGTGAACGATGACAGTACCTCCAACACCCGTGCAGCCTCCTAAGATGAACTTCCTGTTCAAACTGAGCCTGAAGCCGCAGATCTTCCTGCTGCGCCGCAACATGATGGGGTCGGCGGGTAACTTCCTGATGGTGATCACGACGACCGGACGCAAGAGCGGCAAGCAGTTCTCGACGCCCATCGGCTACCTGCGCGATGGCGAGACGATCTACGCTTTTAACCTGGGCGGGCAGTCGAATTGGTACAAGAATTTACTGGTCAACCCGCTGGTCAAGCTGGAGATCAAAGGCAAAGCCTATGCGATGCGCGGCGAGAAGATTAGCGATACGGCGGAAGCTGAGCGCGTACTCGGTTTGTATCAGCAGCAGCAGGCCAGCACAGCACAGCGTTTCTTCGGCCTGGCGCCGGATGCAACCGGAGCGGAACGCTTGAAGGTTCTTGATCATGTTACTCTGATCAGGTTCAGTCCAGCGTAGCTCAACTCAGGGTTCGGGTGATGACTCGTGATCGCCCGCGAAAAGTTGCTGCGTCAGTTGTTCGCGCAGTTTGTCGCCGTCTATGCCCAGATGGTTCAGCAAAGTTGTCCCGTGTTCATCAGATGTGAGGGTGAGCAGTAGATGCTCGGTGCCCGTGAAGTGGCTGCCCAGCCGTTCAGCCTGATCGAGCGCGCGGTTGAGGACGACTTCCACGCTGACGAGCAGCGGTGGTTCGGCAGCCTCTACCCGCTGGCGCAGCGCCTCTTCCTGTAACCCGGCCTCGCGCAGCAGCGCTGATGTCGGGCTGCGTTCTTCCATCAGCAAAATCAGCAGCAAATGTCCCAGCCCGATAACGTCGTGGTCAAGTGCAACTGCCAACTGCTCAGCAGCGTTAATCACGCGGCGTGAGAGTTCGCTCAAGCGTGCGTTGCGCTTGGCTGTTTGGAGGTCGAGTTCGCGCAGCCCGTCGTTGAGGGCACGGCGCACGCGGCGGCGAATCTGTTCCGGCGACGTGTTCAGATACCGCAGCAGCTCACGCGCGTTGCCCACGTTGGTACGCGTGATGCCCAGCAGCAGGTGTTCCGTGCCGATATAGTGCGTGCCCAGCCAGGCGGCTTCATCGGCGGCGAAGGCCAGCGCGGTGTTCAGATCATCAGCATTCTGGATGTTCGGCTGCGGCTGTTCCAGGGTGGGGGAGAGTGTCTGCAGATAGGACATGGCACTGGCGAGTTCGAGGTTCAGATCACCGAGCACCTGAAAGCCGATGCTGCCGCGCGTTTCCAGCACAGCAACAAGCAGATGTCCGGTATCAGCAAAGGGATGCCGCAGCCGCTTGACCAGAGCGATTGTGTGCGTCAAGGCGCGGCGTGCGTGGTGACTGTAACGGTTGTAGCTGGGTACTAAGGGTTTCACGAGATGCCCACTCGTGGCGTGTCCGGCACGATATTCCCATTATAGTGTGTGACTGCAAGTGGCTGCAAACCGCCGCGTGCCGCAGGCGATAGCTTTAGTCACGATTCTGCAAGCCGTGCAAACCTGCGCCCTGGTAAATGCTGCCAATCAAAGACTAAGAACGATCGACTCATCGCTTAACCGAAAGAAAATGTTTGCCGTGCGCGCTAGTATTCTCTATACTCAAGCTATACGGGGCACAACAACAGAGATCATATGGCGAGCGTATTCATCAGTTACCGGCGCAAGCCAAGCGCGATTCTGGCACAACTGCTCAACCGCGACCTGAAAGACAAGGGGATCGAGGTCTATCTCGACACCGAGCGGTTGGACACAGCCGGCGCATTCCCAGATCGCTTATTGCAGGCAATTGACCGCGCCGATGTTTTCGTCTGCCTGGTGGGCGAGGATACCTTTGGCTCTGCCTGGGTGCTGCGTGAAGTGGAACACGCGCACAAACTGGGCAAGCCAATGATCCCGGTCTTCCAGGAGAGTTTTCAGCCGTTCCCGCTGGACCAGTCGCCCTCGCCGCAGGTGCGCGCTCTCCTGGAATTCGACGGCGTACAGGTCTTTGATGTCAAAAATGTGTATGTCTCTTCGGCCATCGAGATGCTCTCGAAGATGGTGGAGAACACCGCCGCCTGGCGCAAGCAGCAGGCTTCGACGACGCCGGGGCCAAATGAACCGCCGATCACGCTGAGCATTGAAAATCTGGCGGGCAAACGGCTCGGCCAGTATGAGGTGCGACAAATCCTGGGCATGGGCGGCATGGGCGCGGTGTATCGTGCTTATCAGCCGTCGCTCAACCGCGATGTGGCGCTCAAGGTGCTGCCGCCTGCTATGGCGCAGCAGCGCGAGTTCAGCGAACGCTTCAAGCGCGAGGCACAAACGGCGGCGCGACTGGAACACCCGCACATTGTCCCCGTATATGACTATGGCAATATCAGCGGTCTGAATTTCGTCGTCATGCGCTTGCTGAACGGCGGCTCTCTCTCCGATCGTCTGAATTACCGCCTTGAGCGTGAAGCCCCACTACCTGCGCTGCGTGAGATCGTTACTGTGCTGAAAGGGCTGGCAAGTGCCCTGGACTACGCCCATTCCAGCGGCGTTATTCACCGCGACATCAAGGCCAACAATGTGATGTTCGACGACCGGGGGCGTCCGTTCCTGGTCGATTTCGGCATCGCCAAGCTGACGGGCAGCACCACCGGGCTGACCAGCGCCAGCATGATCATGGGCACGCCCGCTTATATGTCGCCGGAACAGTGGAACAATGCCAGCGTCACACCTGCCACTGACCAGTATGCGCTGGCGGTGATGACCTACACGATGATCACAGGTAAGCTGCCATTCGAGGCGCAGACCCCGATGGCGCTGATGAAGAAACATCTGGACGAGAAACCCGCTCCGATGTCCTTTTGGCGCGAGGGTTTGCCGGATGGACTTCAGGCAGTGCTGGAACAGGCGATGGCGAAGCATTCCGGCGACCGCTTCCCATCAGCGACTGCCTTCGCGGAAGCTTTTGAACGAGCGTCCCAGGGAGCATCAGACGGGGCAACGGATTTTTTCACTGTGACGCTGCCTGCACAGATCGCGCCGCCGCCGCGTTCGCAGGATTCACCTATCGCGCGCACGCCTACCCAACAGCCTCCGCCTCCCGGCTACGACGGCCCAACGACTCCGCCGCCGCGTCTCGCGCCTGGTTACGGCGAGACGCTCACGCCGGGAATGCAGCCCACGATGCAGCGCCGCGTCAATCCGCTCGTCTTTGGCGCTGCTGCCGCTGCAGTGATCATCCTGGGTATTATCGGGTTCGCGTTGTTCTCTGGTGTCCAGCAGCAGCAGGCCGCCGCGCAGACCGAGACGGCCATCGCCGCACAGGCTACCGCGCAGGAGGAAACTGCCGCCGCGATTGCCGCCCTGGCGACCGACACGCCAACGAGTACGCCGACACCGTCTGATACGCCCACTCATACGGCTTCACCGCTGCCGACCGATACGGCGACGGCCACTGCTACAGCGACGCGCACGCCCACGGCAACCATCACCAATACTCCGACCGATACGGCGACGGCCACGCCAGCCACACCGCTGGCTGAGATGTTGCGTGACCTGACGGCGCGCATCGGCCCTGGCTCGCAGTATCCGATAACAGGTTCGCTGGACGCGGGTGATCGCCTCGACATTCGCGGCATCAGCGAGGATGGCGCATGGTATCAGGTTGTGCTGCCGGATGGATCGTTCGGTTGGGTTGCTGCTTCGGATGCGCTGGTCGCAGTGGCGGGCAATCTGGCGAACGTGCGCGTGGCACAGGCCCCGACCGATACCCCGACGCATACCTTCACCCCCACAGCTACCTCTTCCCATACACCGACAGCGACGCCAACACCAACTTCGACGGATACCCCAACGGCGACACCAACACCTACATCCACCGACACCCCGACGGCGACCGCGACTCACACGCCGACGGATACGCCGACACTGACGCCCACGCTGACCGTGACGCCGAGCATCACCCCATCACCGACCAGCACGGTCACGCCGTCACCTACGCCGCGTCCAGTGGTCAATTGTCCTGGTGCGCTGCCGGGTCGCCTGATCGTTGGTTCGGAGGGCTATGTGCTGGCGAATGATGAACGCGCAGTGAACGTGCGGTCTGCTGCTGGTTCACGCAATGCCAAGCTCGATGAAATCCAGGTTCGCGAACGCTTCACCGTGTTGAACGGCCCGGTTTGCGCCGATGGGCTGCTGTGGTATGAAATCAGCTATGGCGGCGGCGTCCTGACGGGCTGGATTGCCGAAGGGGATACCCGCTACTTCGTCGCGCCGGATGGCCTGGTCGAGACGATCACGTCAACCCCGCTGCCGGATGGCGTGGTGTTGGCGGCGTGCAACCGCATCCTCATTGAGGACAGCTTCACTGATGGTATCTCGCGTAACGAATGGTTCCAGGGGACGGGCAACCGCTCGGTCGCGGAAGTCGTCGATGGTTCGTATCAACTGCGGATTGGCACAGGCACAGGTAACGAAGACCCGACAACATGGGGCAGCCTGCGCGGTTTCCGTTTCCGCAGCGCGCGCGTAGAAGCTGTAGTACGGTCGAGCAGTTTCTCCGATCAGAATCCGGGGCGCGTGGGCATCTGGCTGCGTTACCAGGACGAGAACAACTTCATCAACTTCAGTATCAGCAGCCGGGGTTCTTACTACATCGGGCGCTGGCAGGATGACCAGTATAACGATCTGGTCAACTGGACGCCTGCGCGCGCGATCAATATTGGCGATGAGGTGCTCAACACCCTGCGCGTGGACATCATCGAAGACACGTTCAGCTACTACATCAATGGCGAATTTCAGACCAGTGTGACCGATTCAGCCTGGCCGGATGGGCGTTTCGTTTTCTTCGGTTCATCCAACGCAACGCCCGTGACGCTTAATCTGGATTACGTGCGTATTTGCGAGTTGTGAGCTGTAATCCGTTCATCAGGGCTGTGGGTTGTGCTTGCTATCCCACTCAGCGATGATCTGGAAAGCGCCTTCGAGTGAACTGCTGAAAAACAGATTGTTGACGAAGCGCGGGGCGACCGGACGCACAATATCGATCAGCATCATCAGCAGCGTGTTTGCGCCAACGACGACGATCAGGCCGCGGTTAGCCGGGGTCGTTCGTTCCAGAAAGCTGCGCGCGCCCAGAAGACCCGGCGGTACTGAACTGCTCTTGCGTAAGTCACCGATTACGTGGACGATGTGGGACTGGGATTTCACCTCGTCTACGACGATCTGGGCGCTCTCGTAATATTCGTCGAGCGACCATCTCCCGACGAATTCCTGAATGACGATACGCTTGTCATCTTCGTTCCAGCGCACGCTGATAGGCATGACCCAGCACTCCTTACCTGCTCCGTCTTTCGTCCACTATAACACAGGAACAGGATGGATGTTGGCGGCTGAATCGACTGTGGCGGAAAAGTCACGGTTGAACCTGTCCAAGTACCCACTGTTGCACGGCCTGGATGGCGCGCAGATTGCGGACGAACTCGGTTTCGCGCGTGGTGGAAAGCTCCAGGTCAACCGCCGGGATGCCCTGTCCATCCACCCAATTCGCCGCCGTACCGGCGACACGGTAAGCCGTGAAGGGCTGTCCATAGGGGTAGCCCGCCGCTTCTCCGATCACTGCCGCCAGTTCATCCGAGCCGTGACCGCCCTCGCAGTCGCCGGAGAAGACGCCCGTCGCCGCGCTGTGATAGAAGATCGCTGCTGCCGGACGCAGATCCCGAATCAACTGCCCTAGCGCTTGTGTTTCTGGTTCAGAGAATGCGCGCTGACCGGGGTTGACACGTCGTGTTTGCCAATAAGCCTCTGCCGACCACTCACAGCCCCAGTTGCGGTTCAGATCGACATTATTGGCATTGAAGCGTCCTTCTGCCGTGCGCCCGCGCAGCAGCCCATCGGGATTCAGCACGGGGATGAGCACTAATGTGATGCCGGGCAGGATGTCCGCAGGCGTGGATTCGTAGTGTGTGATCAGCTCATTAAGCAGCATAACGGTGTTGGATTCAAACCCGGTATGCACGCCGCCCACGAGTAAAATCGTGGTCGCGCCGCTGCCGAGCCGCCAACCCCAGATATCACGACCATCAACGGATAGGCCGACCTGGAATGTCGTCGCGTCAGGCACGCGGGTGAATACGTTGGTTGCGGTTGCTGTTGGTGGCTGGTCAAGGGCAGTTGTGGCTAATGGTGTTGCCGATGACGGGATCGGCTCGCTCTCGATCACGAGCGAGATTGGGGTTGGCAAAGGGATTAGCGTGCGCGTGGGGCGGGGCGTACCGGGCAGCAGGGTTGGCGGCGCGGGCGTGTTGCTAGGTAGCGCGGTGGCAACCGGGCGTAGTACCTGCGTAGCCTGCTGGGCGACCAATGGCTGTGCCAGTGTGGGTGCCAGCGTCGGCAGGGCGGCTGGTACTTGCGATGCTTGGCAGGCGCTGGTGAATGCGAGTATGATCAAGATACAGGTGATTCTTATGTGGGTCATGAGTTGGGGCATGTCA
>JAEUQX010000095.1 GCA_016788625.1 Anaerolineae bacterium | reverse complement strand
GCCCTCACCAATGATGGTCGCCGTGAACGAATCAACCGCTGCACAGTTGAAACCCGTCGTGATGCGAATCTGCCCCGCGGGGATGCCGCTGGCGACATGCAGCGCGATCACGGCGTCTACCCCCTGCATCGCGCCGTCGTCGATCATGCGTACCGCGCCGCTTTTGCCTTCGCCGTCCTCATCTTCTTCCGAGGGTTGGAAGAGCAGGCGGATTTCTCCCGGGGGCCGGTCTTTCTGCTCGTTTAACAGGCGCGCCACGCCCATCAGGATCGAGGTATGTGCATCATGGCCGCAGGCGTGCATCACGCCCGGGGTTTGCGAGGCATAGGGTACGTCGTTCGCCTCATGAATCGGCAGCGCGTCCATGTCTGCACGGATGCCCACGACGGGTTTACCTTCACCGATGCGCGCGACCACGCCCGTTTTGCCCACGCCTGTCTCAACTTCGATGCCCATGTCGCGCAGTGTGTCCGCCACCAGTCGTGCGGTGCGGAATTCCTGAAAGCCCAGCTCTGGGTGCATATGAATGTCGCGCCGCCAGGCCGAAAGTGTGTCCTGCATGGCGCGTGCCTTTTCCAGGATTTGCATAGCTGACCTCCAATTAAACCATCCGGCAAGATTGACACAGTATAACGCGCTGTGCCATGCTGCCATAACACCATCGCCTCTTCCCCCAGTTTGTGGGGTGATCTGCGCTTATCACCTGTGTTACCTTTGCTCGCAAGGCCAATACAAAATCGTAACAAATGGTTATGAATTTGTTTGACCAACGTATGTGATCTCTAATGCGTGCTAATGACCTTCCGTAGGAGGGCTGCGATACAATGAACGCCTATACCGCGCTCATCAATCCGCCGGGGAATTACGTCTCCCCTAGTTGGGTTTCCAGAGAGTTTGATCAATCATGACAGTACAGGAAAGCTATTCGGTGAATCTGGAAATCACCCGTTCACTTGGCATTCATGGTTGGGCACATCTCGACCCGGTTCTGCTGGCTGCGCTGGCAACGCAGTCGCCGCTGCTGCTGGTTGGTCCGCACGGCACAGCGAAGTCGCTGCTGATCGAGCGGATCGCGGCGGCGCTGGGGCTTTCGATGCGGCACTACAACGCTTCACTTCTCAACTATGATGATCTCGTCGGTATCCCGATTCCCGAAGAGGATGGGGATAGTCTGCGTTTCATCGCTACACCCAGCTCGATCTGGGACGCGGAGTTCGTGTTCTTCGACGAAATTTCGCGCTGCCGCCCCGACCTGCAGAACAAGATGTTCCCGATCATTCACGAGCGGCGCATCGCAGGGATTTCACTGGGTAAGCTCCAGCACCGCTGGTCTGCCATGAACCCGCCCGCGCCGGAAGAGCCCGATCCCAGCGGCAACCAGCAGGTCACTTACTATCTTGGCTCAGAGCCGCTCGACCCGGCGCTGGCCGACCGTTTCCCGTTTGTCGTGCCCGTGCCGGACTGGAAGCGCCTCAGCCGCGATGACCGCCGCCAGCTCGTGTCATGGCGTAATGAGCACATCAACGGCGATGCGCCGTCCGAGGGCTTCTCGCTAGAAGCGCTGGTCAATAACTGTGTCGCGCTCATTCCAGGCCTGGAGGAGCAGTACGGGGACTGGATTGCAGACTACATCGTCATGATTGTTGACCTCCTGGAACGCACGCAGCTTCCGCAAAGCCCGCGCCGTGCTCGCATGTTGGCTCGTTCGGTGATCGCCATCCACGCCGCGCGCATCGTCCTCGAAGGTGAGGACGCCGAACTGGAAGACAGCGCCGAGATCGCGCTGAGCTTCGGGCTGCCACAAAACGCCGCCGATGTGCCGCCAACAGAGACGACGGTCATCGCCGTTCACAAACAGGCCTGGGAGATCGCCACCTTGATGGAGGACGATTCCTGGCGGCAGGTGCTTTCGGAACTCGATCCGGTGCGCCGCATTCAACTGGCCGACGAACTCGACTTCAGCGATGACGATCTTTCGCGGCTGATCACACAAGCGCTTGGCGCGCGCGCCACCGAGGCGCAGCGGGTCAGCCTGGCGGTCGCGCTTTTTCTGACCTATCGTCAGACGCGCAATCTCTCGCCTGCCGCGTGGGAGCCTTTGATTGGGTTGTCGGCGCGTGTCCTGGAACCGCGCGCGATGACGGCGCTCGTCCGCCCCGGCCCGGATATGACTATCGGGCAGGAGATCAAGGACTGGACGCTGACTCTGGACGACACCCCACGTGCACGTCTGGAACGCAACTTTGTCCTGTGCGGCTATCCCGACTGGTGGCGGCGCGAGAGCTGGAAAGAAGCGCTCGACCGCCTCCGTGCCGATCTGGCCGCCTTCGAGGAGGGAACAGGTGAATCATGACCGAGCAGAATAATACGCCGCCTGCACGCCCAGGTAATCCCTTCGCGGCAGCGCCTTCACGCCTGCCCGGCAGTGCTCCGGCTCCACAGCCCGCGCCGCCATCGCGTTTTGGCGGTCTGCCACAACCTCAACCGCCGCCTGCTGCGCCGCCCGGCCAGCAGCCGCCTGCACCACCTGCTGCGCCGCCAGCCCCGCCGAAACCGACAGGCCTGGCCTCGCGCTTCGGCCCGACAAAAGTAAACTGGCGGCTGATGCCGACGCAGCCGCGCCTGATTCGTTTCGATCTGGTCGGCCTGGGCGACCCGTTCTATCGCCTGACGGGCAAGACGCTCAACCTGGAGATGGGCGATATCAAGAATGCCATCAAACGCTTCGAGGCAGGTGGGGCAGAGATCGAAGAGATTGCCGCGACGTTGGATGCACATTGGAACGAGTACAAGCTGCGCGGCGCGGTGGCGCTCTATCGCTGGAATCCTGAACTGCGTTTCACGTTCCTGGGGCAGATCGTGACCGACAGTGACGACGAAGACGCTCAACCTGAAACCTATGATGACGATAAGCGCACGCCGCCCGTCATCCTGCGCGCGCTCGACCTGTGGTTCGTGTTGAATGTCCTTGGTCGCGCCCGCGCCAACATCCTGCTGCCGAACGCGCCGCTGGCGTTGGAAGGGCAGTATCTCGGCCAGTCACTCTATACCGATGATCCGCGCCTGATCGCCATCGCGCAGGCTACCGGGATCATCGAGGAGTCTCTCAAATGAAAG
>JAEUQX010000086.1 GCA_016788625.1 Anaerolineae bacterium | reverse complement strand
ATCCTTCACTAAATCCTCACAGTACGACGTGGTATCGTTCGGAAATTCCATCTTGAAGGACTGCTTGTGATCTTCGATCACGATGCTGAAGCGGTCGTTGCCGGGATAGCCGCGCAGGATACCGTGCAGGCGGCGCAAGCGCCGGCGGTCTTTGTCGGCATCATCGGAGCGCTGCAAGTAAACCACCAACCAGCGAGGCGGCAGCGCCCGTTCTTCCAGCGGCGGCAGGTCATCCAGATCAACCTCCGGCCCATCCTGCCAGTTCAGCACTGGCGGTGTTGCGATGCGGCTGGCAGGGGCAAGCTGTGGCTCGACCGTCGGTGTGCGGAATGCGGCGGCACCCTGCGTGGCCGGGGCAACAGCATAGGCCATTTCGGGTTCATTCAACGCGGGTGGAGGAAGTACCTCACCCGTTTCTTCGTCGTAGGGGTCATCATAGGCCCAGGGTGGCGGCTCGCTGCTGCTGGGCATGAAGGTCGGTTCATCAGGGACGACGACATTGACGTTCTGATGCGCGGCTTCTGCCACGATCTGCATATCGCCGCGCGAGGCATCTATCTTGCCCTGGAAGATCAGCACCTTGCCCTGATCAACGATCTCCTGCACTTTTTCCCAGGTGCGCGGGAACATGACGACATCAATTGCCCCGGCGCTGTCGTGCCAGTCTTCGATGTGGGCAATGCCCATCATCTGCCCGTTCTTGGTGACGACCTTGCGCAGAGTGACGACCTCGCCTGCCAGCGTCACGCCCTTGCCCTGCATCGCGCCGCCTGCCGCCTTGATCTCGGCAATGTCGCTGGTGTTGTTGGCCTGCTGCAGCAGATCGCGGATTTTGTCCGCCGGGCGTCCGCTCAGGTATAGGCCGAGCAGTTCCTTCTCCCAGTTGAGCATCTCACGATCGCTGACTTCCTTCACATTTGGCAGCACAAGATGGTCAGTCATGCCCATCGCGCCGCCGAACATGCTCATCTGCCCCACTTCTTTGGCTTTGTGGTCATCCGCACTGAAGTTGACCATACGATCCAGCGAGGCGGGGTCGGCCATCTGGTAGCGCGGCAGTTTGAAGCCGTCCAGTGCACCTACTTTGATCACGCTTTCCAGGGTGCGCTTTTGCACCAGACGCAGGTCAACCCGGCGGCAGAAATCTTCCAGGCTCTTGAATGGCCCGTTTTTCTGGCGTTCGTGGATGATGGGCATCAGCGCCGATTCGCCCGCGTTCTTGATGGCGACCAGGCCGAAGCGGATGCCGCGTTTGCCATTCGGCTGCACCTGAATGTCGAAATCGAGTTCGCTGAAATTCACATCGGGAGGCAGCACAGGGATGCCCATGCGGCGGCACTCACCCAGGAACGTGGTGATTTTGGTGCCATCGTCCTTATGGACAGAGAGCAGCGCCGTCATGTACTCGGCGGGATAGTGGTACTTCAGGAAGGCCGTCTGCACCGCGACCATCGCGTAGTCTGCGGCATGACTTTTATTAAATCCATAATTAGCAAAAAATTCAATATCATCGAATATCTTGTTGGCCGTCTCTGTGTCAACGCCGTGCTCCGGTCCGCGCTCCAGAAAGATGTCACGGTGCTTCTTGAGGTCTTTCTCCTTCTTCTTGGAGACTGCGCGGCGCATCAGGTCGGCTTCGCCCAGTTCGTAGCCGAAAAGTTTATCCGCGATCTGCATTATTTGTTCTTGATAAATAATAATTCCGTAAGTTTCTGCCAGGATGGATTCCAGCAGTTGGTGGCGAAACTCAGTTGGTTCTTCGTCGCGCAGCCGCCGGTTGTACTGCGGAATAAAGTCCATTGGGCCGGGGCGGTAGAGCGAGACCGCCGCGACAATGTGTTCGTAGCGCGTCGGGCGCATATCACGCAGCATCTGCTGCATCCCCGTACTTTCAAACTGGAACACGCCGATGGTGTCCCCACGCGCGAACAGCTTCCAGGTATCCGCCAGCATCGCATCCAGTTTGGCGTCGCCCGTTGGCCGATACGGGATATTCTGCATGGTGTAGCGCACGCCGTGATAGCGCTCGATCAGCTCGCACGCCCGGCGCATGATCGTCAGAGTCGAAAGCCCCAGGAAGTCGATCTTGAGCAGGCCGATGGACTCGCAGGTTTCCATCGGGAACTGCGTCACGGCTTTGAGCGGGTTTTCCCGTTCGCCCTCCTGACCTTCTTCTTTCTCAACCTTCGTGGGTCGGTGCAGCGGTAGATACTCGACCAGCGGCCTATCCGCCACGATGATGCCCGCCGCGTGCGTGGAGGCGTGACGGTTGACGCCCTGCAAATGCACTGCCGTGTCGATGACGCGCTTGAGGTCGTCGCTGCTGTCGTAGAGCGCCTTCAGCTCCGGGTTTTCCTCCACATACTGCATGACAGGCTTGGGCTTCGGCTCGGTCGGAATCAAGCGCGCGGCGTTGTTGACCATTTCGAGCGGCACACCGAGCGCACGTCCGACATCGCGCACCGCCGCCTTTGCGCCCAACGTTCCGAAGGTGATGATCGAGGCAACTTTGTCTTCGCCATACTTACGCGCGCAGTAGTAGATCATCTCCTCGCGGCGGTCATCCGGGAAGTCCATGTCAATGTCGGGCATACTGACGCGCCCTGGATTGAGGAAGCGCTCGAACAGCAGATTGTTTTCAATCGGGTCGATGTTGGTAATGCCCAGGCAGTAGGCTGCCAGGCTGCCCGCGCCGGAACCGCGCACGTTCCACCAGATGTCGGCCTGCCGCGCGAACTGGCACAAATCCCACACGATCAGGAAGTAGGTGTTGAAGCCCATCGAATCCACAATGCCCAACTCGCGGTCGAGGCGGTCGATCAGCACGCGGTCACTGCTGGCGCGATCGCCGTAACGCCAGCGCAGCCCTTTCTCACACAGATAGCGCAGATACGTGGTCGAATCGTGACCATCCGGCACCGGGAACACGGGCAGGTGATAGCCCTTCGTGTCCAGGTCCACATTGCACATCTCGGCTACCTTCAGCGTATTGCTCAGCGCTTCCGGCGCGACGCTGCCGAAGAAGTTCCACATCTCCTGCTGTGTGGTCAGGTGGTAGCTGGGGTCGGACATTTGCAGGCGGTCGGTTTCGGTCTTCAGCGCGCCTGTCTGGATGCACAGCAGCGTGTCGTGCGGGTCGTAGTCCGAGGCCAGTACGTAGTGTACGTCGTTCGTCGCCAGCAGCGGGACGTTCGTGTGTTTGGTGGCGGCATATTCGACCAGCCACTTATTCAGCGTCGCCAGTTCGGGGATGTCATGCTGCTGAAGTTCCAGATAGAAGTTCTCTTTGCCGAAGACATCCTGATACCAGCCGATCAGTTCTCTGGCTTCGTCATCGCGCCCATCGCTGATCATCGTCGGTATTTCCGCCGCCAGGCAGCCACTCGTGGCGATCAGCCCCTGTGCGTGCGCTGCCAGGAATTCGCGGTCGATGCGCGGGCGATAGTAGTAGCCCTCGAGCTGCGCCGTGCTGGCGATCTTGAGCAGGTTGCGGTAGCCGGTCATGTCCTGCGCCAGCAGCAACAGGTGATAGGGGCGTTTATCCAGCTTGGGGTCACGGTCGTGCATCGAGCGCCGCGCCAGATACGCTTCAATGCCGATGATCGGTTTTACGCCAGCCGCTTTACAGGTACGGAAGAAATCAATGACGCCGAACATCGTGCCGTGATCGGTGATAGCGACGGCGGGCATGTTCAGTTCTTTGGCGCGGTCAACCAGTTTTTCGATGCGGCTCAGGCCGTCGAGCAGCGAATATTCGGTATGCACATGAAGATGGACGAAGGATTGTTCGGACATGCTCAACCTGTTGTTCTGCACAGCCCCGGACGAACTCCGATTATATCATCGCG
>JAEUQX010000070.1 GCA_016788625.1 Anaerolineae bacterium | reverse complement strand
TGCGCCGCAACCTCAACGGCTTCCAGCCAACTCGCGCGCCCACTGATCACCAACTGACTCTGGCTGACGTGTTCCAGCTTGCTGACCCATTCACCTGTCAGCCCATCGATCACGAAGTAAGGCGACCGCAGCGCATCCAGCACATCGCGGCGGCGGAAGTCTTTGCTCGAGAGTTCCAGCAGGTTGAGCAGGGCGATGATCGCCGGGTTGTTCGCCAGCTTTTCGCCATAGTGCAGCGCGATGGGCAGACGGTACTGCCGCGCTGCCGTCGCCAGCGCCGCGCCGTAGCGTTCCCAGTCACGTACAGCGATCACGATGTCGTCTGGGGCAGCGCCCGTCAGCAGCAGCCGTTTGACGCGCCGCAGCAGCGCGCCCGCTTCCTGTGTCGGGTCTGGTGCTTCCAGCAGCGTCAGGCAGCCCTCGGATGGTTGTGGTGCCGCCCCCGCGCCGAAGCTGTGCTGCGCGAGGTAGCGCAGTCCGGCGCTGCGTTCCTGGTTCGGGCTGGCCTCAATGTGTTTGATGCTGTAGGGCTGACGCAGATCATCCAGAACGCCGCGCATCTGATTGACCGCCTCAACAAAGCGGCGGCCTACCGTGCTCTCGCGTCCGGGGATGGTCGGCAGCGTGATCACCGTTTGGCGTGCCCGCATCGCCAGCAGGCCGAGCAGCCGCGCTTGCAGTGGATTGAAGTGGTCGAAGCCATCGGCCACCAGCAGCGCGACGTGCGTGCCGATGCTGGGGTCGTCGGTAACTTCCTGGAGCGCCAGCCAGCCTTCGCCTTCGCGGTCAACCAGGTCGTGTTGGCGCAGGCTGTCCTGGTAGGCGTTGTAAATGCGCGCCAGATCGCGATCTTTGGCGCTGCCGTTCCGCGCGACTTTGAGGAAGTCGTCCGGGTTGACGATGTTCTGTTTCAGTTCGTAGATCAGGTCGGAGACGATCTGCGCGAAACCGAGCGTCTCCGCGATGCTGCCATAGACCTCAAGCTGATGGCTGCGCTTCAGGTCTTTGAGGATGACGCGCAGCAGGCGAATGCGAGCAGTGTCGTCCAGTTCGCGCTGCGGATTTTTGGCGAGGTCAAGCAGGTGAAAATACAGCGTGTAAAAACTAAAAAAGCTGACATTGAAATGCACGCGACGGCTGTCAGGCCGCTCGACCATGCGCTGGCGCAGAGCGTCTTCCTGGCGCGTGCCGGGCAGCAGCACCCAGACCGGCGCGAACGGCTGCTGCTCGACTGCTTCGACCAGTCGTTCCAGCGCATAGGCCGTCTTGCCTGCACCGACGGGCGCCAGCAGCAGCTCGGTGGAAAGTGTACTCATTCGTTCAACAAGAGTAGCCGCACCGTTTTGGCGGTCTGGTCGGAAATACGGTCGGTCTTGCTCAAGTACTCCTGGGTCAGCGCTCGCGAGAGATCGCCCAGGTAACAGACGGGTACAACGGGTTCACGTACATCCAGCACCGCATCCGGCGACACGAAGACGATGAGGCCAAAGACCGGTACATCGTCCAGTTTGCGCTTTGCCAGGAATTTGCGAACGTGCGTGACATCATCAATGGTCTGTTTGGTGGGGTTGATCTCGAATGGCACCCACTCACCGCTGCTCTTCTCTTTCAGCCAATCGCCGCGTTTGGTGGCGAACTTGCCCGCATGATCGAGAAGCCGGAAGACCAGCACACCAGGCGGTCCGACCAGTACCGCATCAATATAGACGACGCCGGGCGGGTTGAGGCTGCGGATGAACGTGTAGCGCTCGTTGAAGATAGGGTCTTGCAGCAGCATGTCGGCCGTCTGCATCGCCAGATCGTTTTCGCGCTTGCGGGTGAAGGCGCGTGCGATCAGCACAATGCCGCCCAGCAGGATGATACCGCCGATGATGGTCAGCGCTCGCCCGATCAGCGTGTAGAGTGCGAACAACTCATGCTGCGGCGGGAGCAGTGGAATGGTGACGATCACTAGCCCGATGATCACAAGGAACGCGCCAACGGCCAGTCCGACGAATCCCAACTGCGCCAGTTGGGTTGCCCGGCGGTTCAGCGCGCGCACAGGTGCGACATTTTCCATTTTGGGACTAACTTTGTGTACGCTGCCCGGCGATCTTCACTCGGCGCTGCGCGATCACATCTTCCAGGATGCGCTGCAATTCGGTGAACTTGGGCAGAGGCTTATACATCAACTTGTCGGCGTCGGCCTGCGCAATGACCTTGCGTTCTTCTTCTGGTCCAAGCCGATAGGCCGTCGCAAAGACGATGGCAACCTGGCCGAGCTTTTCGCTCTTGCGCAGCAGTTCGCCCACATCCGCACCACTGATCTGTCCCGGCAGACGAATGTCTAGCAGCGCCAGTTCCGGTAGTTCCCCCTGGAAGCGCCCGCTGTTCACATCATCAATCCAGGCGGCTGCCTCTTCCCCATCGACAAAGGCAACACCTTCTATACCCCACATCTCGAACATTGCCAGCAGGACTTCGTAAATATCTGGCTCGTCCTCGACCACCATCCATGTAGACAAAGTGAACTCCTTGAATGATGCCTGCTCTAACCGTGCTCCATCATTATAACTATAGTTTTCATACGCGAATCCTGCAATCTTCAAAGGTTAACCAGGCGCATGGTACAGTTTAACTATATAATGAATAACGCTGTGTGAAATCAGCAGGTTTTTCGGAGGGCAATGTTGATCTGGCTGATTGCAGAAGATGAAGCCGACATCCTGAACCTGATGTCAACGATGTGCATGGTCTGGGGGCACACGCCGTTGACCTTTGAAACCGGGCAGAAAGTCTGGGATTGGCTGGATAAGATCGAAGCGGGACAGGCGCAGCTACAGATGCCGGATTTCGTCCTGATGGACATCCGAATGCCGGGCAAGAAGGGCAATGATGTTGCCAACCGGATGCGCCAGATCAGCGCTTTTCAGCACCTCCCGATTGCTTTGATGACCGCCAATTCGCTTAGCCCGTCGGAGCAGAGCGCGTTGATGGAACGTGACGGGGTGGACTACATCATCGCTAAACCGCTGCCCGGTTTTGACGAACTGCGGCAGACCATTGATGAGATTATCCGCAAGAAGATAGCGAGCAAGCCATCATGAGCAGCAATGCCCAGGAAGTCAGCGGCGCGCTGACCCGAATCAATCAGCTCGGTGTCGCCACTGCGGCGCTGTTCAACCGCCTGTATGGAGGGCTGCGCCGTCAATCCGGGCTGCCCGAATCCAGCGACTCGGATGATCTTTCCGACTCGCAGCGCATCAACCAGTTGCAGAGCGCGATCAAACGGCGCGATGTTGAAATCGAACGGCTAAACGGCATCCTCTCAACAATTGATGAGGGGATCATCATGCAGGATCTGGAAGGGCGCATCGTGCTGGTCAACGCCGCCGCGCGCGCGCTGATCGGCAGCCGCCGCGACATCTGGACGAGCGAATTGGGCAGCCTGTTCAACGCCTACCGCGATGTGACGACGGTCGAGTCCGAACTCGCGCCGCTGGGCGAGCCGACGCGCATCCAGGTCAACAATCGCATCGTCGGGGCGCAGGTGGCAGCCGTCGCGGATAGTCACGGCAATCGCCAGGGCACGCTGATCGTGCTGCGTGATGTTACCCGTGACGCGCTGGCCGACCGTCTGAAAGATCAGTTTGTCACGGCGATTTCGCACGAACTGCGCACGCCGATGGCCGTGATCAAGGGCATGAGCGACATCATCCTGGGGCAGCCCGCTGGTGCGCCGCCTAACCGCAAGTTCCTGGAGACGCTCAGCCGCAACGTAGACATCCTCGACCGCATGATCGTCGAACTGCTGGACATCGCGGAGATGAGCGCGGCAGCCTTCGCCATTCGGCGTGATCCGGTTGACCTGGAAGAACTGCTGTGGAACGTGGTCAACGGCATGGCCCCGGAGGTGCGGCGCGGGCAGCTTGATGTGGCTGTTATGGCGCGCGACACCGACCGCCTGCAACTGGTGGGCGATCACGAGCGGCTGCGCTGGGCGCTCGGCCACCTGCTGCAGAACAGCATCCGCTATACCGAACGCGGCGGCCACATCATCATCACCGCCAGTCTGACGGGTGAAGACCGCGTGACCATTCAAGTTGTCGATACAGGCGTGGGCATCTCCAAGAAAGACCTGCCGCACATTTTCGACCGTTTCTATCGTGGCGAACCGCGCACGCAGTCCGGCAAGCTGCTCGATCCGCGTGGCTTGGGGCAGGGACTGTTTGTCGCCCGCACGGTGGCAGAGTCGCATGGCGGCTATCTGAGTGTGCGCAGTGAAGTGGGGCAGGGCAGCGTGTTCACGTTGGTGCTGCCCGTCACGCCGCCCGCGAATTAGCCGGGTGTGAGTTGGGGTGGGATAAACCTCGTCATTTTAGAATGAAGCTTAATCATCATTCGCTGTGATACCCGGTTTCCTCCCCTCTCCACAAACGAGGCGAAGTGGGGAGGGCCAGGGAGGGGTACAGCGTCCTATTTCTCGTCCAGCATCCCATCGCGTGGGCGGAAGCTGAGGCGGATGGGTGTGCCCTCAAACGGATATTCCGCGCGAATCTGATTCTCCAGGTAACGCTTATAGGTGAAGTGCACCAGCCGCGTGTCGTTGACATGGAACAGGAAGACGGGCGGGTTGACCGCGACCTGCGTGAGATACAACAGCTTGAGCCGCTTTGTGCCTTTGGCCGGGGCGGGATGTTTTTGCACCGCCGCGCGCAGCAGCCGGTTGAGTTCGCCCGTCGGGATGCGCTGGAAACGCGCTTCCCACACGCGGTTGGCCGTCTCCAGAACCTGATGCACGCGCTGCCCGGTGAGCGCGCTGATGAAGATCACGGGCGGCTCCGGCAGGAAGTCCAGTTTCGTCCGCACCTGATCGATGAAAGCGTTCATGGTGTGGTCGTCTTTTTCCACCGCGTCCCACTTGTTGACCACGACGACCACGCTGCGGTAAGCATCCATGATGTAGCCCGCGATGTGCTGATCCTGCTCGGTGACACCATCGGTAGCGTCGATCAGCAGCAGCGCGACCTCGGCGCGTTCCAGGGCGCGCATCGCTCGCAGCACGCTGTATTTCTCCACGCCCGGTTCGATCTTGCCGCGCCGTCGGATGCCCGCCGTGTCGATCAGGATGATGCGCTGGCCGTGCCAGGTGATCTCGGTGTCAATAGCGTCGCGCGTGGTGCCCGCCACTGGGCTGACGATCACGCGCTCCTCGCCGATCAGCAGGTTGGTCAGGCTGCTCTTGCCGACGTTAGGGCGTCCGATGATGGCGATACGCAGCAAATCCTCGTCGTCGTTCTCGTCTTCCTGGGGGCGTTGGGCCAGCGCATCGACAATGCCGTCAAGCAGATCACCGACGCCCAGGCCGTGATAGGCGCTGATCGGGTAGACTGTGCCCAGGCCGAGGCCGTAGAACTCGACCGCGTTATCGGCTTTCTCCAGGTTATCGACCTTATTGGCGGCGACCAGGATCGGTTTGCCCTCGTTACGCCGCAGGATTTGCGCGATTTCTTCGTCGGCGGCGGTGATGCCGTGCGTGGCATCGACCAGCATGACCACGACATCGGCGTCCTGCACGGCCAGCAGCGCCTGCGCCTTGATCTGCGGCACGAACTCGATGCTGCCCTCGGCCAGCGGCGCGGTGTCGCGCGTGCCTTTCGGTTGATAGACCTCGATGCCGCCCGTATCGACGACGTTGAAGACCACGCCCGTCCACTCAGCCTCGGCTTGCAGGCGGTCGCGCGTCGTGCCGGGGATCGGGTCGGTGACGGCCATGCGCTCGCCGACGAGACGGTTGAATAATGTGCTTTTGCCCACGTTGGGGCGGCCCACGAGGGCGATTAATGGCTTTTGCGCCATATAGGGGGATGCCTTTCTCTTCGCGCCTGCCGTGCGACAGGCAAACGTGCATTGTATCACAGGGCGGGGGTGGAATTAAGACGAAAGAATTGTGTCTGGATGTATTCGGGCATTAAACGAAATCCAGTCGAGGGAGGATATACGCGCTGGCGCGGCTGTCCTTCCTTGGGAATACACAGCATGAACTCCTTTTCGGGCGATCTGGTTGGGGCAGCATTTCAAGAACCTCACCCCCAACCCCTCTCCCATCGGGGATGCTGACCACACATGAGTTTGAAACGCCGCTGGTGGTCGCATCCCCTGGAGAGGGTAGTTTTTTCGCGCCGCCTGCCAATTCACCGTCTTTGCAGGGACGCGGCCCTAAAGGATTTCCTTCGGTCACACTGCCGTGTCCGCCGCCGCGAATGCCGAATGTGCGCCGCAACCTGCAAAAACTTACCCCTGAAGAGCCGCATTGCCCCTCTCCAGCGACGCGAACACGTTGACTCATATCTACCGACACGCTGCTCAGCGTCGCGATGGGAGAGGGGATTAGGGGGTGAGGTTCTGCTGCGCGTATATCCTCCCGCTGTCCCAGGGCGAAATACGCCCATGATGTTTGCGCCGGGTTTGAACGTGCGCGATAATATCCCATGTGACCTGATTGCAAACTGTGGACATTATGACGCACATCTTCATCAGCTACAGCAGCAAAGATTAGTTTTCGGCCAACCTCTTGACAACGCCCCAAAACCTCGTTATCTTTAGCACATCGTTCTGAATTTACAGGATGTTTGTGATGTCGTTTGTTTCTGCCCAACCCTGTTGTATGTGCTGTATGAATATTCATGACAGCCAGGGTTTGCATCGCTAGAACGACACCTTCTCGCCGCTAACAACACGCCCTGGCCTGTGCCGGGGCGTTTTTATTCTGCCATTCGCAGAACCAGTACCAACGCCTCGGCACCATCAGCCGGGGCGTTGTCGTTATAACTACAGATTATACGGGATGGTTAAGGAGGCATTACGTGGATTCGTGTTGTTGTGGTTGTAAGCGCTCTTGAGGCTCAGCATCGGTTTTCGGACACATTCAGTATTGCATTCACTGTGAGATAAGGATGACAACGATTATGAAACACCGTCTGCTTACGCTGCTGCTGGTGCTCGCCATCAGCCTATTCGCCCTTGTGGGCGTCTCTGCTCAGGAGGCTGCGCCCGAAGTTCTGGTTACGGCGGATTGGCTGGAACAGAACCTGGAGAACCCGCAGGTGCGCGTGATCGAAGTGAGCGTCAACCCTGGCCTGTTTGAGCGCGGGCACATTCCCGGCGCGGTGAACTTCGTCTGGCACACCGATTTTGTCGATACCGAGCAGCGTGACGTCGTCTCTGTCGAGCGCTTCCAGGAACTGATCCGCGCGGCGGGGATCAACGATGACACCACCGTCGTGCTGTACGGCGACAGCAACAACTGGTTCGCCGCCTGGGGCGCGTGGATTTTCAACCTGTACGGTTTCGGGGATGTGCGTTTGCTGGATGGCGGGCGCGTGAAGTGGGAGGCCGATGGCCGTCCGCTCTCGACGGATGTCGCCAGTTTTGAGGCGGGCACAGCGACGATCAGCGCGGCCAACGATGACCTGCGCGCGCTCAAGGCCGAGGTGCTGAGCATCGTCGAGGGCGAGGTCAGCGGTACCCTGGTTGATATTCGCGGCGCGGCGGAATACAGCGGCGAGATTTTCGCGCCGGAAGGGGTACAGGAACTGTCGGTGCGCGCGGGTCATATCCCTGGCGCGATCAACGTTCCCTGGGGG
>JAEUQX010000008.1 GCA_016788625.1 Anaerolineae bacterium | reverse complement strand
GCGCCTGCGCGCCAGAAGCCCGCGCCAGATCGTGCGAAATCTGAGCGGCGGGAACCAGCAAAAAGTCGTCTTTGGCCGAACCCTGGTTCGTGCGCCGCGCATCCTGCTGTTAGACGAACCTACACGCGGCGTCGACATTGGTGCGAAAAGCGACATCTATGCACTCATCCGAGACATCAGCACACAGGGAACGAGTGTCATGATCGCCTCAACCGACTTGCCGGAGCTGATCGGCATGGCAGACCGCATCGTGGTCATGCACGCCGGGCACCTAAGTCGCATCGTGAACACCGCCAACCTCACCGAAGGTCAGTTACTGGCCTATTGCTATGGAGAAAGCAGCGATGATATGCAGCAAGCGCAAGCGTAAATCCAAGGGCTTAGCTCTCCCGCGCTGGCTGCGGACCTTCGGCACACTCATCGGCTTCCTGGTGATGGTTGCAATCTTTTGGACTCAATTACCCAACACCTTTCTGACGCCGCGTAACCTGTTGAACATCACCCAACAGGTCAGCATCCTCGGTGTGATCGCCTTCACGATGACGGTCGTCATGGCTGTCGGCGACTTTGACCTGAGCGTCGGAACGATGGCAAGCCTTGTTGGCATCGTCGTCGCAACGACTTTTCAGGCAGAACGCCCCATCGAACAGGCCGTCCTGCTAGGATTGTTCACGGGGCTTATCGGCGGACTGCTCAACGGCTTCCTGGTCTCCTATATTGGAATCTCCCCATTCGTGGCAACGCTCAGCACGATGACTGTTTTTGGTGGCCTGGCGTTGGTGATCAGCGACGGGAATACGATTTTCGGACGCATTATTCCAGAAGCATTTGTGTCCTTCGGCAATGATGGCATCCCGCTCGGTCTGGTAGGCGAAGTCATCATCGACCTCCCCTTCCTGACGCTGGTAACACTCGGCGTTCTAGCGGTGATTTGGGTCGTCATGGAACAAACCGTATTCGGGCGGCGGTTGTACATGCTGGGCGGCAACATGGAAGCCGCGCGCTTCAGTGGGCTGCGCGTCCGCTTCCTGCGGATGATGGCCTTCGTCGTCAGTGGGCTGGGCGCGGCTATCGGCGGCATCATGTTGACCAGCCGTCTGGCATCAGCCAATCCCAAGCAAGGTGATGGCCTGATGCTCACCGCCATTGCGGCAGTGTTCCTGGGCATGACGACCAGCGAGGAAGGCGAGCCGCATGTACTCGGAACCTTCCTTGGGGTGTTATTCCTGGGCGTGATGGTTAATGGTCTGACCCAAATTGGCATTGATGCCTACATTCAACAGATACTCACCGGCGTAATCATTCTGCTGGCCGTCGCGCTGAGCAGCCTGTCCAAACGTACTTAGAATCGCAATCCAGAAAGACTAGAACGATCATGAAACCAGCATTATGGTTGGCCTTCGATGTCGGCACATCGGGCGTCAAAGCAGCAATCATTGATGGGCAAACCGCAGTCCTGGCGAGCGCCTACCGCGAATACCCCACCCACACCCCCGGTAAGGGCATGGTCGAACAGGATGCCGCTGATTGGTGGCGCGCCACAGCAGATGCAACACGTGAACTCCGGCAGCACCCCGCGTATCGCGACATTGCAGCCATCGCGTTGACCGGTCAGATGCAGGATGTCATCCTGATCGACGCACATGGCAACCCGACACGGATGGTGCTGCTCTACAGTGACACGCGCGCACAGGACGAGGCGCAGGACATCATCAAGGCCGCTGGTGCTGAGTATTTACAACAGCTTACAGGCAACGAACAGGATGCCAGCACTTTCCCGGCTAAGCTGCTCTGGCTCGCGAGGCACGAGTCTCAAGTATTCAAGAGCAGTCAGCATCTGCTTTTCGGCGCGGCAGACTTCCTGGCCTTCAAGTTAACAGGCCGTGCCGCAGCGGACACGACCACCGCAGCTACAACCGGACTGCTCAACCTTCACACGCGCCAGCTTCTTGACGATAGCACTTTAAAAACACTGAATCTCGCCGAGATGCGCCACTTGTTCCCTGATGTTCGTAATGGCGGCGCGAAGATTGGTGGCCTCCACAAACAAGCGGCAGATGCGCTTGATCTTCCTGAAGATACCCCCGTCCATCTTGGCCCAGGTGATGCAGGAGCGACGACTATTGGGGCAGGAAGCGGCGAGCCGGGTCACGCATATGGCTACATCGGCAGCAGCGGCTGGGTTGCCTTCTCGGACACACGGCCAGGAAATCCACAGCAGGGCGTCTTCACACTGGCACATCCGCGCCAGGACTATTTCATACAGGTTGCCCCGCTCCTCACCGCAGGCGGCAACCTCGATTGGATGCAGTCCCTGATGGGCAGCAGCGACTATGCAGACGCAATAAACACGGCGTTACAGCAGCCAGCCACAGCGCTCATCTACCTGCCCTACCTGAACGGCGAACGCTCGCCCATACGCGACCCACTCGCGCGCGGAGCATTCATCGGACTCAGCCAACAAACCAGCATGGCTGACCTGTATCGCGCTGTGTTGGAGGGAGTCGTCTATGCCTATCGACACGCTTTGGCAGCGCTGGCAAGTAAGCGCATAGACCGCATCACCCTGACTGGAGGCGGCAGTCGCTCAACCGCATGGTGTCAACTATTCGCCGACGTCCTGAATATCCCCGTCACCATCGCCCAGGACGCCGCCTTTGTCGGCGTGCGCGGCGCGGTACAGGCAGCCCAGGTGAGCGCGGGATGGCTGCCGGATTATCAGCCTGTGAACATCACAGCCCCTGACCAAGTTCTCACGCCAAACCCATCAACGCGCGAGCACTATGATCGACAGTACGGCCTATTCCGCGAACTGTATCCTTCGCTCAAGTCGGTCTTCGCGCGGATGGTATGACAGGCTGTAATCACTCACCGAGCTTCAAGATGAGCATCGGTCAGACGTGCCCCCAGACCAGGGCGATTGACTGTGAGTGACCAATGCGCGCGGCCTGATTGTTCAGCCAGCATGTTGACAGCGCTGACCACTGCCTCGCGATCAGTCTCCAGGCAGATCAAGTGGACAGTCGGCCCGGCATCGAGGGTGAAATACACCTGTAAACCTGCCGCGCGCCACTCCTGCACAGCCTGAACAAGCGCCAACGTGTCTCCTGTCCAGTAGTAAATTCCAGATCGCCAGGCATCCCCGTCCATGTGAGCAGAGGTCATCATGATGGTGTGCATCATCATGGCCTCGGACTCTAGTTCACGGCCAAAAGTGATGAAGTCACGGTCGTGGATGGCCTGAGACATACGCACATACTTGCCCGGCAGCGCTTCCAGGCGCACAGGCCAGAATGGACTATTCATCGCCAGTTCGTGTCCCTCACTGGACGAGACTTTCTTTTCCTCAGCCGAGACAAGAACCGCCACATCAATCAACTGCCAGTAGTCTGGCGGAACAAGCTGCCGTGCATACGATGTGTCGCTGCTGTCACCCGCCAGCCATTCGACGATGCCATCGGGGATTGAGCGACTGGCCGACCCTGAACCCATACGTGATAGAATAGACAATTCGCGTTCAGAAAGATCTAGGCCAAGCGCAGCCGAGCCAGCCATCGTCAGCGCGGCAAACCCGGACGCTGAAGACGCGAACCCGGTTCCAGCCGGGAACGAGTTGCGCGTGATCACCCTGGCGCGCAGGGAACTACCTGCGCGTGAACGCAAACGGTCGAGGTGCTTCGAGACCCGCTGATCGAAACGCGCTCTGCCTCCCCCTCCCTGCTCCAGGACAACCACCTCATCATTGGCGAACGCTGCATTAAACTCGACGGTCGTCACCGTTTGTACAGCGTCCAGATTCATCGAAATCGAGTTGTTAATGGGAATATTCAGCGTTGAATCGCGTTTGCCCCAGTACTTGAGGAAAGCGAGGTTAGGATGCGCGATAGCGGTGGCTTTTGACATGATACTGTTCCTGAGTTGACACTCAACGCTTATGATCTACCGGAGTTCAAATGCAGCTTGTAGAATACCACAACCATTCGTAAGCAAGCACGCTGTTGCTGAGAGGGCAACTGCATGAAAGTCACAGCGTCCGCACCGGGCAAGCTGGTTCTCTTTGGCGATCACGCCGCTGTCTATGACCGCCCCTGCATTGTGACAGCGGTCGATATTCGCTTCCAGGTCGCCATTGAAACAAGCGCGGGAAATGATATTGAAATCAGCACGCCAACCTTACGCGCAGCAGGGCATTTGCGGCGCACAACATCCGACAAGCTGGACGGAAGTGAACCGGCGACCGCATTTGTCGAAGCGGCTATAAGGCAGTTCTTTTCGCGACATGCCCGGCCACAAGGCTTGCGCGTCACAACAGATGGGCCACAGATCACCTATGGCCTGGGAAGTTCGTCGGCTGTTTCCGCTGCGACCGTACACGCTCTGGCAGCACTGTTCGACATCTCCCTGGAGCTGCGTACTGTATTCGAGATAGCCTACGCCGCCGTCCTGGATGTGCAGCGAACCGGTTCAGGGATTGATGTTGCTGCGGCTGTGTATGGCGGAACACTCCTCTATCAACGGCAACCTCGCCAGATCGAGCCGTTGGAAACACCCGCACTCCCGTTGGTGATCGGTTACAGCGGCGAGAAGGTCAGCACCACGAATTACCTCAGTCAGGTGGCAGGGCTGCGGGGGCGGCACACAGCTCACATTGAGGAGCTGTTCGATTTCATGGGCAAACTGGTCAACAATGCTCACACAGCATTACTCATGGGTGATTGGCAAACGCTGGGTGAACTGGCAAATATCCATCAGGGACTGCTGGATGCCCTGGGAGTTACAACTCCCCAACTTTTCTTGCCTATCTACGCAGCGCGCGAAGCAGGCGCATATGGCGCGAAGCTCTCCGGGGCAGGCGGCGGCGACTGCATGTTCGCCATTGCAGCGACCGATCAGCAGGTTGCGGTGCGGAAGGCAATCAACGCGGTGGGCGGAACAGTGGTCGATCTCGCGACGGGTGTAGATGGCGTGCGACTCGAATAACAAACCAGATTCTATCGATAGCGTAGGCGCACTTTTAGGCAAAAGCGAGTTCACATCACTACGTTTGCGTCGAACTGGCG
This sequence comes from Anaerolineae bacterium, assembly GCA_016788625.1. GTDB lineage: Bacteria > Chloroflexota > Anaerolineae > Aggregatilineales > Phototrophicaceae > CFX2. The sequence continues at coordinate 28,266 of JAEUQX010000008.1, read as the reverse complement.
AATGAACTATCCTTTAGATTTGTAATTCGCACTGGAAACCTTGGTCATGCTCTGGGCTTATCTTGAGGAATGAAGTGAATGCTGCTCTACATTAATCACTTGGTCAGTGATCAAGCACGCCGCCTGGTGCGCGATCTGCAACAATCTGGCATTGCAATTACTCAACGGGCGGACGCAGCTCGTGATTTGAATCTGATCCTGCTAGAGCCACAGACGGCCGCCTCATCATTTTGGGAACACTTACTGCAACCCGAAATCATCAATGTGCCCGTCATTTTGCAGCCCTGTCCCATTCCTGACCCCTTGACAAACGAGACCATTGACCTGGCAACCAATTATGATCAGGGTTATGCCGCACTGCTCGAACGATTGCAGACGCTGGCGCGCGAGCGGCAGATGAATCCGTATAAGGGTTTAGCCCCCTATTCGCCCGCTGACGCGCCATATTTCTTCGGTCGTCAGGGCTTTGTCGAACGCTTGCACCAACACATTGCTGATGGCGGCCAAGTCATCGCCCTGGTTGGCCCCGGCGGCAGTGGCAAGACCTCGCTCATTCAAGCCGGACTGATTCCCAGCTTGCAGAACAGGGATCAGCAGTGGCTACCTATCTACATCAAGCTCGAAAACAATCCTATTCAAGAATTGGCCGCGCATCTGCAACCTTTCTTCGACCCGAGCGACTCGGTTTCGCGCCGCCTGGCAACAAGCGCGGGCGGGCTGGACGAGGTGCTGCGCGAAATTGGCACGATGCAGCGGCGTGTCATGCTCATCCTGGATACCTTCGAGAATGTCTTCACACGCTTCTCACTTGCTGACCGGATTTATTTCCTTGAAGCGTTAAACATCGCCATCACCAGCAACGAAAACGGCAGCGTCGTTGTGGTAGCGCTGCGGGCCGATTTCGAGCGCCGCTTGCAGGAGTACCCCAAATGGGCTTCACTCCTGCAAAAGAATCTCTTCGCGGTACAGCCGCTGCACGACCGCGACCTGGCTGAAGCCATCGCGCGCCCGGCTTTTGCTGTCGGTGCCCATTTCGAGCGCAGCTTAATCGAACGCGTCACGCAGGATGTGGCACAAGGCAGCGAAGTCGGCGTCATGCCACGCCTGTCGTTCACCTTACGCAAGCTGTACGATAACCAACCACTTGACCTGGCACAGTATGATTCGCTCGGCGGCGTACGAGAAGGATTAGAGAGACACCTTGAGAATGTCTATTCCAGCCTGACCGCCATTCAGCAGCTCATCGCACGGCGCATTCTGACCTGGCTTGTCGAAGTCGTTGACGATGGCAATCCGATCGCCCGCGCCCTGCCGCGCAGCCGCTTTGTGTTCACGTGGGCACAGCCGGACGAAGTGGCCGAGGTCATCAATCGACTGATTGACGCGCAGATTGTGTTCGAGCGCCTAGATCCCGAAAGTGGCGATTTGTCCATCGCCCCCTCACACGAAACGCTGCCTCTGGAATGGAAACGTCTGGCGGCCTGGCTGGAAGATGACGCTGCCAACCTGCGTTATGCAAATGCACTGGAACGCAAGGCAGAGGACTGGATAGCACGCGGATATACGGACGAAGCGCTGCTCCGTGGCACACAGCTTGATGAAGCACGCTCCTGGGTACGTGATCCGGATCATCTTCCCTCACCTCTACTGCTCGATTATGTAGAGTTGAGCAACCAGCTGCGTGAATCGATTGAAGTTAAGCAGGTCAGACAAAGCAGCGTCCGCAGACGCACACTGGCGCTGCTCGCGGCACTTCTGGCGCTGTTCGGCATCATTATCGCGCTCGGTGCCATGTTCAGCCTGCGGACAATACAGGAACGCGACTCGTTCTCGACGCTGCAAGCCGATACGACAAGCGAATATGCCACTGCTGTTGCCATTAATGACCAGTTGGCTCAAGAACGCGATGCCATCGCCACGGGTCAGGCACAGGCGCGCGATGATGCCGCTACCGCGCAGGCACAAGCCGAGGCCGCTGCCAGCGCACAGGCCGCCGCTGAGACAGCCGCCGCCAACGCCGCTGCCACCGCCCAGGCACTGCAAGACTCGCAGGACGCTAATGCTACCGCCATTGCTGCGGCCAGCGTGTTGCAAAACACGGCGCAGGCTGCGTTGAATCAGGCCGCCACTGCCCAGGTACTGGCGCAGTCGACGGCTGTTCAAGCTGAGCAACAGCTTCGACGTTATCTGGCAAGCACCCTGCTTCGCGATGTCAACGCACTGCTGGGGAGCGACTCCGAATTGGCGCTGCGCCTGGCCGCGGAGGCCGCCACGATTGCGCTCTCTGAGGAGACCGACAGCACCAACGGGCGCGCGGGAGAAGCCATGCGTGCTGCGCTCCAGGCCAACGCAACCTATAGCTTTAGTCTGGGTATCGTGCAGAGCTGGTTCCTGGGCGCGAACTTCGTCGTATTGGATTACGCCGAAGCGCCCGATGAATTCTGGCAGCTCTCACCGCCTACATTGGTTACGCAGCTCAACGGGCCTGTTGAGCAGGTCATTGGAATCGCGGGTGGGCGCGCTTTTGTAGTGGACTATGCCGACGACACACCTGATGAAATCTGGAGTACTGACTCACTCACTGCTGGTGCGCAGTTGACCAAAGAGGTCGCGCCGCCTGCAAATGCAGCCGAAGAGATCGAAATCCCGAATTTCATCCCGCTCGAAGACGGCAATTACTTCATCCTGCGCTATGAAGACGAAGCACCCAGCGATGTATGGGAAACAGCCACCCTCAAACTGGTCGCAGAACTCACGGGTGATGTTGACCAGACCACCCCGCTGGCAAACGGCTACTTCTTCGTCTCATACAGCGACAACACGCTGCAAGGTGGCATCTGGAACACCCTAACCGGGCAGCTTGAACAGCGCGCTGATGATGTCATCGCCGTATTCTATGACAACGACATTTTCGCCCTTCGCATGAATGGCGAACTCGATGAAGTATGGCGGACAGAACCGTTTGAGCGGTTGACCCAGGTAGTCGGGCGCATCACAACGGTAACAACTATTCAAGAAAACCCGTATTTCATCACCCAGTATGCAGGCGGACAGCCCGCGCAAATCTGGAATCTGGAACCGCCTATCGAAGTCGTATACACCTTCCGGGGCGATATTGATGTCAGTCATACGGTGCTGGATCGCCAATACTTCTTCGTGCGCTATGCAGATGGGTCGGCGAGCGAACTCTGGAAAACCGATCCGTTAGGGCCTGTTGCCACGCTGAACGGCAACCTGGCAAACATTGACCTGGACGAACTCGCTGCGGATCAGCAGGTGCTGGTCGTAGACTATACCGACAATACCGTTTCAGAGGTTTGGTCACTGCCAGAGGGACGCCGTACCGCGCAGTTGAACGGCAACATGGAAGCCAGTCTGTCGATCCTGGGAGATGTGTACTTCGTGGTGCGTTACGAGGGCAATCAACCTGCGGAAGTGTGGTCAGCCATTGATTCAACCATCATCAGCACGCTGGGAGCCAAGGAAAGCCGCGTAACCAATGTCATTCCATTGAAGGGTGGCACGTTTTTGGTGGTGATGTACGAGACCGAGCAAGCAGAGATCTGGCAGGTTGATGTTGACAAAGTAGAGTTGCTGGTGACGCTACCCGACGTAGCAACGCGCGCATTTGCCTTTGCCGACGGCGACTATCTGCTGTTCGATTTTCTGAACGGTCCAGCGCAAATCTGGCAGACGACACCTAGCCGGTTGTATGCCTCGCTGACCGAGGATGTGCTTGCCTACAATTACAATACCGACAGCCGGCGCCTGAATTTCGTAGATGGTAGCAATCGGGTATTCAGCATGGACTTCCAGGTAATACTCGATTTGAACAACGCGCAGCCGCCCCTGACCGATGCCGATCTACTGCGCCTAACATGCGACAAGCTGACAGAAGCATCGCCCATCGCAGACGAAACACTGACTCCATTCCTGGCAGGGCTACCACCTGCGGCCTGCCAGGACACCGCTCCGCAATAGCAGAACGACAGGGCGTGGACGTGCGTCTGCGCCCTGTTACGCAATCACAGTACATCAGTCCTGTCCAATGGAGTGTGGTAACAATGAAGGTAGATTTATTACCGTGACTACACCATAATCTAACTCGGAGTTAGATTATAACGACCTCTTACAACACTTACCGCACGAGGCCATCATCGCAGAAAACTAGTCTTTAGTCACTCGCAAGGTCGCGTACTTACGTTTGTTACAAGTCATATCACTTGGAACATACAGACTCAACCTCATTACATCGCGACCCAGCCACAATATATGAAAGATAGGTGGCAAATGCAGACACAGTTGGACTATTCCGATCACGAAATACGACAGGCTGAAGTTCTGGAAAGACCGGCGATATCTGAGCGGCTCAAGCGCTTGATTGATGTCACCTTAGCCTCTGTAGTTCTTGGCATACTCAGTCCATTGTTACTCCTCGCTGCTTTAGCCATCCGGCTCACGTCCAAAGGCCCTGTACTCGTAGGTGAACAGCGCGTTAGGAGACGACTCGCACGAGGGGCCAGCCCGCTAATCGAGCGCGTTGAGACGTTCACGATGTACCGTCTTCGCACAACCTATGAAACAGACGACTCGGAAATTGTCCGGCTGGCAGATAAACGTCTCACCCGCGTCGGGCGCTGGCTTCAGAAAATCAGCCTGGATGAGATCCCCGAGCTCATCAATGTTGTTAGGGGAGACATGTCGCTCGTCGGACCGCGTCCGATCCCTACGTATGTACTGGAACGCAACATTGCGCCGGAATACGAACGCCGCTTTGACACCAAACCCGGCGTTACGGGTCTCTGGCAGGTTACTCGCCGTCACATTGGCACCATCGAAGAGATGGCGGAAACCGACATCCTCTATGTTCAGAACCGTTCTCTCTGGTTAGACCTTAAAATTCTGATTGTGTCGCCGCGTGCTATTCTTTGGCGCAGCAGCATTCAGCACTGGATTGATCAATCGAGCATCAAAGTGCGCGAGAACCTGATCTACAATCTGATCAAGCGCGTCATGGATCTGGTGCTGGCAAGCATTGGGCTGGTTGTCCTCTCTCCTCTTTTGCTGCTCATAGCTATCCTTATCAAGCTGGACTCGCCAGGGCCGGCGATGTTCACACAGGTTCGCGCAGGCAAGCGGGTGCTCCTGGCTTCTCAAAAAGGCCCTATGCTGCTGACGACAAACTTCAAGATCTACAAGTTCCGCACGATGCATAATGATCAGAAACGCAATGATGCACTCCACAAAGAGTGGGTGCAGAACTGGGTAGATGGCAAGCTGAATGCAGGCAAGTCTGCGAATGAAGTCGTGAAACCGAAACGTGACCCGCGTGTGACCCGTATTGGGCGCATTCTACGCGCGACCAGCCTGGATGAACTGCCACAGTTGATTAACGTCGTCAAAGGCGATATGAGCTTGGTGGGGCCTCGCCCTGTACCCGTCTACGAGGTTGAATCCTATGAAGAATGGCACTATGCACGACTGGATGCGACCCCTGGTATGACTGGTTACTGGCAGATCAAGCTGCGCGGGCGCGGTACGCTTGACCAGATGGTAGAACTTGATCTGGAGTATCTAAAGAAGCGCTCGATCTGGTCAGATCTCAAGATCATCTTCCTTACCGTTCCTGCGGTGGTCATTGGCCGGGGCGCGAAGTAAGGAAGCACGGATGACAACAAACTCCACCTCCAGCAACCAGCGCGCGCTGCTCGCAGTCGTCGTCGCAATCGCCGTGGTTGCGATTGGCGTGCGTCTATTCCAGCTCGGTACACCTAATTTCTGGTATGATGAGGCCGCGTCGCTGTCCTATGCACGCGACCTGAGCCGCTTTGATGTACACCCGCCAACGTATTACGTCACGCTGACCGCACTACTGCCCTTTTCCACATCGGAATTTGTCCTGCGCCTGTCTTCGACGCTTGCAGGTCTGGTTGCCGTTGCGGCAGTCTATTTCATCGGCAAGGACTTGTTCCCAGGAACAACACAACTCATCGCGGCGCTGCTCGTCGCCCTCTCGCCGATGCTGGTCTGGCACGCCCAGGAAGCGCGCATGTATAGTCAGGCGCTGGCGTTTTCGCTGCTGACCGTATTTTTCTACCTGCGCATACGGCGGCAGGGTCAAACGGGAAATTGGATTGGCTATATTGTTTGTGCGCTGCTGGCAATCTATACCCATCTTTACAGCGCGTTCATCCCATTCATCCTGACCCTCCACATGTTGCTCTTCCATCGCAGCCTGCTGCGCGGCTGGATAATCGCACATGTCATTATCGCGTTAGGCTACCTGCCCTGGGTGATCGTGCTGATCAACTATCCGCCGAAGCAGATTGGTACAGGGCGTCCCTTCAGTGTCTTCAATATTTTTTATACCTACTACGCCTTTACGACTGGTTACTCACTCGGCCCCAGCGTCAATGAATTGCGGGGGCTGGATCTGGCAGTCATCCGACCTTATCTCCTCCTGATCGCACCAATTGGGATCGTTGTTGGCCTCCTCACCGTGCTGGGGATGGTCAAACAGTGGCGTAAAGATCGCAATCTGGCTGTGCTGCTGATACTCTGGGCGTTCGCGCCTGTCATCATAGCGGCGGTCATTCCGCTGCTTCGTCCATCAATGACTTTTAACGCACGCTACGTGATTGCGGCGTTACCAGCACTGATTTTCATCATCGCGATCGGCGTCAGCGCCCTGCCCCGTTTGCCGCGACTCGCCGCCCTTGTGGTGCTGGTTTTCTACAGCGGTCTATCATTGTATAATCACTACTTCGATCAACGGTACGCGAAGGAAGATGTGCGGGCTGCAGCAGATTACATCGAGACGGCGGCCAAACCGGAAGATACCTTGCTGATAATAACAGTCGGCCAAGTATTTGATTGGTACTTCGATGGCAGCAATCGCCAGGTCTCGACGCTATCCAGCCAGCCCCTTGACATGTTGATTGATGAGGCTACACAGGATTCAAGTATTGTTTGGGTTGTTGAATCCCGACCCTGGCAGACGGATCCACGCGGTGTCGTGCTGCAAGACTTTGAAACGAATTATCGGTTGCTTGACGAGAAAAGCTTTACTGGCGTAACAGTCTATCGGTACTGCATCCAAGACTGCCCGGTAAGCTAGATCAACATCACGGGAGTAGAGTGTGGAAATACGGGAATTCCTGGATACGCTCTGGCGGCGTAAGTGGGTTATTGTGTTCACCTTCATCCTGACGGTCGCAGTTGCGGCAGTCGGTAGCTATGTGATAACGCCAACATACACGGCATCCGCGCTGGTTCGCGTTGCATCTGCGCCCAATCCGCTGACGGAACGTGCAGACGTACAATATGCGATACGTGTGATGAACACCTATGCCATTATTGCGCGCAGTCAACCGCTCCTGCAATCGGTAAACGATCAACTGCAACTGTCGCTGCGTCCATCACAACTGGGTGACCTGATTGATGTACGCGTTCTAGAAGAGACCGAACTCATTCGAATTACGGTCAATAACTCGAATGCCGAGACTGCGGCACAGATTGCCAATACCGTCGCCAATACGCTGATCGCACAGACTGACGCCAGCATCGCGGGTGGCAGCAGCGCATCCGCAGCCATTCAGGCACAAATGGATCAGGTACAGCAGGAAATTGCCGACCTGCAGACTGAGTACAATGAGATATTGACGAACAACCCCGGCAATACGACGCGCATCGCGGAGATCAACCGCGAATCAGTCATCAAGCAGCAAACGTTCGAGACACTCCTGGCACAATATGACCAGACGCGGTTGCTGGAAAGCCTGCGCGTTAACTCGATCAGTCTGATCGAACCCGCCGAAGCCCCAACACTTCCATCAAGCCCACGCCGCACCCTGAACATCGCACTGGGGGCGCTTGTCGGCATATTGGGCGGAGTCGGTCTCGTCCTATTGCTGAGCAACTTGGATAAACGCATTTATACGGCAGCCCAGGTGCAGCACCTGGTTGATCTTCCCGTACTTTCGGAGATCTATAAGGCGCGAAAGGGTCAAGTTACACTTACAGGTATGCCCCCCCTGCAGCGCGAGGCTTACCGGCGATTGCGCGTGAATATCTTCTCGCTGCAAAAAGACATGCCGCTGAAAACCGTGTTGGTGACCAGCGCCGAACCAGACGAAGGCAAGTCAACGATTGTCTCAAATCTGGCACTGTCAGTCTCACAGTTAGGCTTCCGCGTGCTGGTCGTGGATTGTGATCTTCGCCGCCCAGCACAGCACCGCATCTTCGAGACTTCCAATAGCGTCGGGCTAAGTACTGTACTGGAAAAGAAAGTCAGCCTATCAGAAGCCATTCAATCGACGAAGGTCGCCAATCTGAAGCTCCTCTCCAGCGGCCCGCTGCCGGAAGACCCCACCGCCCTGCTGTCTTCCGGGTACACCGCAGATGTGATGAAGGAACTCGCTGCTAAGTTCGATATTGTGTTACTGGATACGCCTGCTTTGCTGCCAGTGATTGACCCTGTCGTGCTGGCACCAATTGCTGATGGCGTGCTTCATGTCATCCGCAGTGGGCAATCCAACAGCGACAATCTCACCTCAACCGTCGGCCAAATCGAGGAAGTCCAGGGACGTACCATCGGCGTCGTTCTGAATGCCATCCCTGAGCGTGCTGGCAGCGCGAATCACTACACAACAGCAACCGCCACCTGATAGCATATGATGAAAGCACTTCTATGCAGTGGGTGAGCCGGCAATCACAGATTTCCCAGCTTCTGTTGGCCTCCGCAGTAGGTCTGCTGTTGGGCAGCATCATCGTCGCCATATCCGGCTTGGGCATCACCACGCGGCTGTTCGTCGTGCTGGTAGGTGGCCTCGCAGGCGTGATTGTGATGTTCCTCACGCGCGATCTGAAACGTCTGCTCGTACTGGTCATCTGCTCGGACGTCACGACTTCGCTTGATTTTCACGTAACCTGCAACGACGATTACTTCTTGTCGAGCTGCGGTTTCAACATTTCGGTTGCGTTGCTGGCGCTCATTCCACTCTATGTGATGTGGATCATCGACATTCGTCGAGGCAAAGATCGTCCAACTTCGCCAAAAACGCGGTTCGACATTATCGGCGCGCTGGCGCTGATCTTCCTGGCTGCCGTCCTCATATCAATTGGTGTCGCCAAACGCCCTGACTTAGCGGTGTTCCAGTTCTGGATCTACGCAGGCATGTTCCTGACGTTTTTCTACCTCTCGAATTACATCAGAGATCGCGAAGCACTTCTTTTTGTAGTGTATTCGCTGACGTTCACCATTGGGCTACAACTCCTGATCATGGAACTCCAGCTATTCGGCGTGATCGAACCAGCGAGTGAAAGCCCGATGTGGATCGGTCGCATTACCGGAACGCTGATTACGCCAAATCGAGCAGGGGGATTTCTGGCGCAGATGCTTATGATCATGCTCGCGGCATTGCTCCTCAAGATCCCGCGAATGTATCGCATTGGCATTGGCATCATGACCATCATAACTGCGCACGCATTGGTCGCTACAGAATCGCGCGGCGCGTGGTCAGCAGCCCTCATTGGTCTGGTGATAATTGGTGTCCTCGGCGTGTGGAAACGCTGGATTGGCCTTCGCGCGCTCATCCTTGCCCTACTGATACTCTCGGCCGTGGGAGCGCTCGTTTCAGGTCAGATCATCACTCGATTGACTGAAGATGATCGAGGCGCAGCAGAAGCGCGCGGGCCGTTAGCCGAGATAGCCAGCAACATGATTTGGCGCAATCCCGTCACAGGCGTCGGCATCAACAATTTTGGCATTGTCCTCCATGACTATATTGAAGCCGAACAGCTTGGTGCATGGTTGCACTTGGTTCACAATGGTTGGTTGTTAATCTGGTCAGAGACAGGCACGATTGGGTTTGTGATATACGCAGCCTTCCGGATTGCACTGTTATGGCAGGCGTTCTGGCTTATTCGCAAAGGCGACAGGACCATCGGCATAGTCGCGTTGGGATTGTTTGCCAGCATGATCGGCGGCGGCATCCATATGACAGTCGAGATCTATTCCTCACGTAACCTGATCCAGATCATCTGGATTGATGCAGCGCTAGTTTCCGCGATGATGGGCATCCAGAAACTCGAAATGACTCAGGCCACACCCAATCGTACTCTCGTAACCAAAGCAAACAAAGGCATTCGAGTGTGAGCAGCGCACGTGGCAAACTGGTAGGAAACTCTCTGGCACTGTTAGCGAACCAGGTCACTCAAAACGCAACATCGTTCATCCTCTCGGTATCCATAGCGCGTATTCTAGGGCCATATGAGCTAGGTCAGTATACGTTAGCCTTCACGTTTTATTTCATCTTCATGACCCTCTCGTCGCAGGGACTCAAAACCCTGCTGACCCGTGAAATCGCCAAGACCCCGGACAAGCTGCAAACATATCTGGTCAGCGGAACAGTGGTACAAATCGCCCTGAGCCTGACAGCATACACCGCGCTGTTCCTGCTGGTATATCTACTACCCTACCGCCCAGCTACCCAGACTCTGTGCTGGATTGTTGGCGCCGCGCTCATTCCCTATGGCATTTCCAACGTCACCGAAGCCATCTTCCAGGCGCAGGAACGGATGCATCTCATCACGATCAGCACGGTTCCGATTTACATCCTGCGCCTGATCGTAATGTTTGTTGTCCTGAAGCTCAACTACAGCATCAATGTCGTCGGCTTGATCCTGGTCGTTTCCGAGGGGATCATCTTGCTGATCGAATGGGCATTCATCCTTCGCATCAACTCACCCTTGCGGTGGACAATCGATTGGCAGTTCATCCGCGAAATCCTGCTAAAGGTGCGTACCTTCCTCGCGATTGAAGGGGTTTCGGTATTTAAGCTGCGAATGCAGGTGTTTTTCCTGTCGCTTTTGGCTGGCGAGACTGTCGTCGGTCTGTACGGCGCGACTGTACAATTGCTGCAACCGTTCCAACTCATCTCGCAGAGTCTGGTGGTCGCTGCTCTGCCGTCGTTTGCCCGCGTCAATTCGGAAGATACCGACCGTCTGCAAAGGTTGGTGGAGACGATTATTTCAGTACTGCTCGTTGTCGCAGTGCCACTGCTGATCGGCTTCATCTTTATCGGCGGCGACTTCCTGGTGTTCATCTACCGCGACCGCCAGTTCTACGAAGCTGGCAACGCGCTGATCATCGCGGGAATGATGATGATACCCCTCTCTATCACGCGCGCACTAAGCTATGTGATGATGGCAAAGGGCTATGAACGCATCAATCTACGAACAGTCGTCTCCAACACAGTGATCGGCGCGTTGATCAGCATCGCACTGATCCCCCCGTTGCAGGCTATCGGCGCGGCGGTTTCCGCTCTCATCGTTGAGATGAGCGGGGCTGCACAGTTTTATTACGTCGTTAGAAACCGCTTGTTCTCACTTCGGATACAGAACATCCTGCGCAAACCTCTGCTGGTAGGCGCGGGCATGGTGCTCCTGTTCCTCGTTCTGAAAGCCTTGCAAGCACCAATTACAGTCATTATCATTGTAACTGGCGCCGCCTTCTGTATGATGGCAGGCCTGATCATCATCCAAATGCTCAACTTGCAGGAAACGCTGATAAAGAAGATATTTCGCCGAGCATCGCGGCAAACTGCTGGCTAGGCATTTAAGGAACGTACTTTGCTTAAGAATCAAGACATCGTCTGTATATCGATGACATTCTGGGAAGCCGTGTGGTTGAGCAATATGCAATACATGAAGCGGCTTTCCCGTGACAATCGGGTTCTCTATGTGGAAAGACCTGTCACTTTCCTGTCCTATTTCAGCCCAAATCAACGAGAGTTCGTGAGCAAGCAGATCAAGCGCTGGTGGTCGGACAGCATTCGTCGCATTGACGACAACCTGTTCATCGGCTCACCCCCTCCAGTGCTGCCGATGCGCTTCGAAAAACCGGTCAACATGCTGAATCAATACGTGCGCGGACAGTGGCTGCACCAAGCCATGCGGAAGCTCAATTTTCGCGACCCGATCCTGTGGATTTATGACCCCGACGCGGGTCAAATGGTTGGACACGCAGGCGAAAAAATGGCGCTCTATGCCATCACCGATGACCATCCCAGCATGGCACAGCGCTCTAATCGCATTCAGGCAATGCGTGCGCGCGAACATGAACTACTCTCCGCCGTCGATCTGGTGCTGACAACCACCGACAATCTTCGCGAAACCAAACTCCCCTACAACCCAAACACCCATTATGTCCCTCATGGAATTGACGCGGCGCATTTTGCCGAAGCACTCAATCCCAACTGCCAGCCCATGCCGGAACTGGCAGATCTAAAGCCACCCGTCATCGGCATAGTGGGACAGATTAACCAGCGCATTGATGTGACGACACTGGCGACTGCCGCTGAACGTCACCCCGAATGGACAATGGTATTTATTGGCCCGGTCGTGCGCGAACGGGTAAACATCGAACCGTTGGAAAAGCTACCGAATGTGCGTTTCCTGGGGCGCAAACCTGCAGAAGACCTGCCGCGCTATCTCAAATCAATGTCCCTGTGCCTCATCCCTTACATCGTAGATGAACACACGCTCTATATGCACCCACTGAAAACTCTGGAATACCTGGCTGCTGGCAAACCGGTTATCGCCACCCCCCTGCCCGCCCTGGATATTTACGGGGAATATGTGCATCGCGCCGGGGACACCGAGGGATTCATCGCCAAAATGGAGCAAGCCATCGCGGAAGATACGCCCGAAAAGCAGCGGCAGCGCTCCGCCTATGCCCAGCAGCACACGTGGGAAAACCGATTGGAAACCATTTCAAATTTAATCGAATCAAGACTCGCGGAAAAGGCCAGAACGTGACCGAACAAAAACTTCGCATCCTATACGTTGTCATTGGGAACAAAGATGTTCCCCTGACGATCCAGAACGCCGACGATGTAGCACACGTCTGCCCACGCCAGCTCAAACAAGGCGTCGAACGCCTCGGATATGAAGCCGACTATTTCCCTATAGGCGGGACGTTTTCGCGCTGGAATTACGTCAAGGCTGCTGCAAAATTCTTTATGATGTCGCTGCGCGGTGAATTGGATAAATATGACATCATCCACGCGCATTACGGCTTTCACGGCGTGGTGGCGCGCTGCCAGTTCCGCCGCCCACTGGTACTGACTCTGATGGGTTCCGATGCCTACCGCAAGTGGGAACGGCTGATCGCGCGGGTGCTCGTTCACTTCGTCTCCGCCGTAATCGTTCCGGGCGGGCAGATGGCGGCGCTGATCGATGATTACCCGGTGGATGTGATTCCCTACGGAACCGACGTTGGCATCTTCAAGCCGATGGACATGATGAGCATGAGGGAAAAACTGGGACTGCCCAAAGACAAGAAGCTGGTGCTATTCCCCTATAACCCGACGCGAGTGTTTCACAAACGCCCTGATGTGATCAAGGCAGCGGTGGAGCAGATCGAAGGCGCGGAAATGCTGGTGATTTACGGCAAGACCTCTGAGCAGGTCGCCGAATACATGAATGCATCTGATGTTCTGGCAATGGCTTCGGAGTACGAAGGCTCGCCCGGCACCATCCGCGAAGCCCTTGCATGTAATGTGCCGATTGTCTCAGTCGATGTAGCCGATGTGAAGATGCATATCGGCGATGTGGAAGGCTGCTACATGTGCGAGCGCGAGCCGAACGACATGGCGGCCAAGCTGCGACTGGCATTCGCGGATAACAAGAGGCTGACGCGAGGGCGCGAGAAAGCTTTACCCTTCAGCCTGGAAGCTTGTGCCGAACGCACCATCGAAGTCTATCGACGAGTCCTAGCGAAACACAAAAAACCAGCATGAGCACAATAAAACGACGAGTCGCAATGGTCGTGCACGCCTATTATTTGCGGGACGCGCGCATCATTCGCTACGCAGAGGCCTTAGCACAAGAAGGTCACGAAGTCACGGTCATCTGCCTGAAAGCCCCGGATGAACCTGTCCGTGAGCGAGTCAACAATGTTGATATTGAACGCGTCAGCTTTGAAAGACGGCGAGGCGGCAAGTTGTGGTACATCTGGGAATACATCTGGGCATTCGTGCTGTTCGCTATCCGGCTCACCCAACTCGAATTCAAGCAGCATTACGACATCGTGCACGCGCACAACATGCCCGATTTCCTCATCTTCACGGGCGTAATCGCGCGGATGCGTGGTTCCAAACTGATCCTAGATCTGCACGACCCTATGCCAGAACTCTTCATGTCGAAGTATGATCTGGAACGCGGCACGATCATTCGCATTCTGGAAATCCAGGAACGTATTTCGTGCTGGTACGCCGACCAGGTGATCACCGTCGATCAATCCTTCAAGGACATCTTTGTGCGCCGAGGAATGCGCGCGGAGAAGATCGGCATCGTCCGCAACATGCCGGATAAACGTTTCTATCTGGAAGAGCGGGAACTACCTTCAATGGAACACTTCACGCTCATCTTCGCGGGTACGGTTGCCGAACGTTATCAACTGCATGATGTGATCAAGGCTGTAAAGCTGGCACGAGAAAAAGCACCAAACATCTACTTTCGCATTGTAGGCAAGCTGGATAAAGAGGGGGACTATCCCGACCAGCTACAGAATCTCGTCAAGGAACTGAAGCTGGAAGGTGTGGTCGAATTCCACCCCCCTGTGCCTTTGAGCGAGATGCCAACGCTGTACCGCAGCGCACACCTTGGCGTCGAATCTTCGCGGCATGACCCCTATACAGACTATGTCCTTCCCCTCAAGCTGCTCGAATGTGTAGCAGCAGGTGTCCCCTGCCTCGTCTCGCGCAGACCGACTATCGAGAATTACTTCCGCGATGAAGACCTGGCCTATTTCGAGCCAGGAGACATCGAAGGACTGGCGAACACTATCGCTGAGCTGGCGCAGTCGCCCCAGAAACTCAAGACCCTGGCCGCCAATGCCAAGCGGGTGTTCGAACAATATCATTGGGATAAAGAAAAGGCGAACTACTTCGCCATAATTGACAGGCTTGTAAGTCGCAGATAGGTTGAAACCCATGAACAAGTTGCTATTTGCAGTTGTGAGCATCCTCCTGATATGCGTGCCGGGTGCGGCACTGCTGGCACAACCAGCAGACGACAACCCAGCCTACATCATCGAAGAAGTAATCGAGCAGCCCATGATCACCTCGATTGTGTGGGCCTCCGATGGGCGTATGTTCTGGACGGAAAAGGACGATGGTCGTGTTCGAATGATGAACACGGATGGAACAATTCAGGAAGAGCCAGTGATCCAGGTTGAGGTACTGACCGATAACGAACAAGGTCTGCTCAGCATGGCGCTGGACCCTGCATTTGACGAAAACGGGTTCTTCTACGTGTTCTACACTGCACCCGCCTCGGTCGCCAACCCGTTAGCCAGCAATCTGGTTGTACGCTACACCCTTCAGGATGGAGTTGGCATCAATCCGCTGACACTATTGCAGATTGACCTGCCCGATAATGACCTGGCAATGCATAATGGCGGACGCCTGCGCTTCGGGCCAGACGACAAATTCCTGTACGTAGCCGTTGGCGATCTCGGTGCAGCCCACGTAAGCCAGGATATCAACAACATCGGCGGTAAGATCCACCGCTTCATCATCGCCAACAATCAGCTCCTGCCAGCTCCAGGTAATCCCTTCATCGGGAACAGCGTATTTGCCTATGGTGTCCGCAACACCTTTTCATTCGTCTTTGACCCGGAGAATTCCAGCGTCCTCTATGGTACAGAGAATGGGCCGGACTGCGACGATGAGATCAACCGCATCGTGATGGGTGGCAATTATGGCTGGACGCAGGATGTGAAGTGCGATGACCCGATCGGTATCCGGCAGGCAGGAGGTCTTCCGCCGCTGATTTCGTGGACACCCACGGTAGCACCGACGGGAATCATGTTCTACACGGGTGAAGCATTTCCGGGTTGGCAGGGTCAGTTGTTCTATTGCACCTGGAAAGAAAATGAACTGCGCCGCGCCCGTCTGAATGAAGATCACACAGCCTTTGATGGTGAGCCAAAACTGGTCAGCGCTCCATACGGACAACACTGCCAGATCGAACTCGCACAGGGGCCAGATGGTTTCATTTATATCACAAATATCTTCGGTATGTACCGACTGCGTCCGCCTGTCGGATAGCCTCACCAGTCGACAGAATAGTAAAAAGAGAGGATTGCTGGCAAGTTGCGAGCAATCCTCTTTGATTCAGGTTTCAGCGCACTGCGGCCGCTTATTTCGGCAGATCGCGCGCATCAGGGTAGATGTTGAGAAAACGAACAGCCAATGTGTACGCCAGCCACGAGTATGCGACGATTCCAATGGCTACCCCCCACTCCACCAGCGCAGGTTCATATGAGTTGATCGGGAAAACGTCGCGAACACCCGGTGACCAATCCAGTGGGATGACAAACCCGGAAAGCGTCATATTCCAGCGGTTGATCACAAGGCCAGCAATGACCATGATGGCCGCCAGCATCAAAACATTATGATTCTGACGGGTGCGCCGCCACAGAAAAATCACCGCCGGGATCAGTGCCCCAAACACAACCTCACCAAACCAGAAGGTGAAATCATACGGCGTATAGCGCTTCAGAACTTCCGCGCCAAGCTGCTGTTCGGGCACATAGCTGTAGTAATTGGTCGCCGCCCAGCTCCACATCTTCAGGTAGAGGTAAGCGATGCAGGCGAAGCCGATCAAGCGCGCAACGCCGCTGACAATATCGGGCGGGATCATTTCCTTCGCCAGCAGCTTTCCCGATAGCAGTGTCACCAGCAACGTCAGCGATACGCCTGCCGTCACGGCAGAAAGAATAAACAGCACAGGTGCGCTGGGCGAGTACCAGATTGGGCGCGCAGTGAGAATGCCATAAGTCGCACCTAGCGACGACTGGTGCAGCATCGAAAGACCAACACCGAGCAACGCGACAACGGGCATGAAACTGTGCAGTCTGTGCGCCAGACTCCGCAGGAACTTGATCTGACGCAATCGCGCGCTGCTTTCAACCACCACTGGAAACAGCTCTGTCACGAGGACTGTCGAATACAGCACGACGCACATCGTGATTTCCCACAGGACCGAATGCACGTTCCAGTAGATCAGCGGGTGATAGAAGCGGTCAGGGCGGCCAATATCGATGAACAGAGCAGCCATCGCGGAGGTGTACCCTAACAGTCCCACCATGACAGCAGCGCGAGCAATGGCTTCAAACCGCTTCAGCCCGAGCAGGTAAACGGCAGCCGAGAGCGTGAACGCGCCTGCGCCAAGCCCGATTGACGAGAGGTCGAGGGTAATCCACAATCCCCAGGGCAGTGCATTGCTGAGGTTCGTTACCCCCAGGCCGTTCACCAGCACGTAGACGCCGCTCACCACGCCAATGATCAGACACAGCCCCAGCAGCACAATCCATAGTTTGACAGGCAATGACGCCTTCCGCAGCCCCAGGCGGCGAAAAGGACGCTCTTCGAGATGCATTTCAGCAGCCATCAGACCAGTCCCTCCGGCGGAATATAGTAAACACTTGGGTCAGTACCTAGATCTTCGCGCAGTCGTATCGTAGGCTGCGAAGCAATGATGCGGGACACCGAACTGTTGGGATCGTTCAGATCACCAAAGTGCCGCGCATGAACCGGGCAGATATTGATGCAGGCGGGCGTCGCATCCACATCTACGCCGGGCATCAGACCATTGGCGAGACCCGCATCGATTCGATGAATGCAGAAAGTACACTTCTCGACCACACCCTTTGGACGACGCGGGACTTCGGGTGCCCCCCACTCTGGTGTATGTGTATTCACATCGCTGCGTTCACGCCAGTTGAACGAGCGCGCCCCATACGGGCAGGCCGTCTGGCAGTAGCGGCAACCGATGCACTTGTCATAATCCATCACCACCAGACCGTCCGAGCGCGCATATGTGGCGGCAACCGGACACACGTGCACACACGGCGCATGGTGACAATGCAGACAGGGACGTGTTACATAGAACGTATCGCCCCTGGGCGTTTCGTCCGTGATGCGAATGTTCCAGCGCATATCGTCGGCAGTGTCGTTGGTAGCCTGACAGGCATAGACACAATAGTCGCAGCCAATACAAGTGCGCAGGTCGATCACCATGCCCCAGCGATGCCTGGAATGCCCCTCTTCAGACCCGCGCTGCGTCAGAATATCGCGGGCAAAGTAATCGAGCGGTTCCGATAGCGTTGCAGCCATGACCAATGTCGCCCCGGTACCGACGAGCAGTGCCACGAATTCCCGCCGTGAGATAATCCCGCTACTCGGCTGTGGAGGGAGTGTCGTGGGTTGTTGTTCCTGTGGATTCTCGCTCATAACGGTCTCTAAGCCCCTTCTCTGCTAATCAGCGGCGGTTACCACGCGAGACAAAAACAGCCGCCAGCGTTGCGCCAAAACCAAGACCCAGAATTAGACCTTGGAGTAGCTGGATGAAGTCGCCTGTTCCACCCTCGGAAACCTGCTCGACAGTTTCAACCGGAGGTTCCTCCACCACTGGCTGCGGTGTTGCTTCCAGAGCGACGGTTTGTGCTAATTCCGTATGACAAGTTGTACACGGCACTGTCTCGACGTTCATTGTGTGCCCAGTCGACTCTGTAGACGGCAGCGAAGCAACCGTTGCAAGCTCGTGCTCGGTTCCCTGGTACATGTGGCAATCAGCACATTCGACGGCGGGGTCAACTTCAGTATGCTGCACATGCACCCACACTTCGGGCATCTCTTTATGACAATTGATGCACAGCTCGGTGGTAGACACGCCGCCGCGTATCGCCTGCGTATGCGGCGAGTGGCAGGTCGCGCAATCCAGCGGCCCAATGTCAACATGTGGGCTGGCGCGCCACTCGGCGAGCGAAGTCTCGTGGCAGTCGCCACAAACACCCGCGACGAGTTCCGGGAAGCTGGCGACAGCGCGAATATCATGTGCGCCGTGACAATCCGTGCAGACTGCGGCTGATGTGTTGCCGCGCGCAATCGCCTGCTCATGAAGACCATGCTGCAATTCGTCTGCCTGTTCAACATGACAACCGATACACATGGTGATGCCGGAGAGTGAAAACAGGCGCTGATCTTCGGGCGTCGGTCCGCTGTGCGGGAATGAGTCCTGTCCGTGGCAATCCACACAGCCCAGCGCGCCTTGCTCGCTGCTGCTGCCATGCACCGAATTAGCGATGATCTCCGGGCTGACGTACAAATTGAGGATGTAACCGTCAGTCAGAGTCACGACTTGCAGCGGTTGGCTATGACAGACAGCGCAATAGCTGTTGTTCCCCGTCGGCTCAATAGCCGAGATCGATTCTATGTCGTAGAAACCTGGTGGTAGCGGGGTGGCTTCGGGCGTCGCCTCTTGGGCCAGGGCAATGAATGGCAGCAGCCCGGCCATCAGCAGTGTAACACCCAAACCAGCACAAAAGATGATGAGACGACGACGCGTGAAGGTCATGATTAGTTCTCCTCAGACGGGAACAACCCTAGTGCGGCATCAACGGCATCGAGCAAGTCGTCCGCATAGGCATAGTTGTGAACACCAAAACTGCCGTCACCCTCGACAAAATCGAGCGCAGTAATCACCCAGGGCGGCGTGGCCGTGGTAATGCGCGCGCGCGCCGCTTCGATGCGTGAGCGCATGGACGCCTGAATATCATCAATGAGCCGCTGCATCGAGGCAGCATCGACCTGGCCTTCGTGGCAGGCAGTGCAGCTATCGATGACCCCTTCCAGATTGATGGCAGCGCCGGGCATTACTGGCAGCAATGCGTGACTGGCACGAGTTGACGACCCAACTGGCACTTGTGGGAAATGACACGTCTGGCAGTCGGGGCCGTCTTCGGCAGTAAAGTGGTCACTGGGACGTGATATAACCTCATCAACCACACGCAGGCCTTCGAACATCTCCTGAACGGGATGATGAATGCCTCCTACAAAACCGGCGTTGCTGTGGCAGCTTACGCACAAGGTATAGCTTTCCTCGACGAGATTGGAGGGGCGTCCTTCCTCACTGTGAGGGTCGTGACAAGTGATACAGGTTATGCCAAACCGCGCGGTTTCAGGCGTCAGCGCATCCGGGGGTGTCCCTGCGCGTTCACCCGCTGCAGCCACAGCGATGAGCTGCTGCACATAACGGTAATCGCCGCTGTGGCAGTTCAAGCATTCGTCCGCAGCATCACCAGAGTCAAGCAGGCTGGTTAGCGCGGCAGCGTGCCCCGTCACATACCATTCATTGAACTGCATGTTGGGCTGGCTGGCATGTCCAGACGGGTATCCATGGACACCATCATCTGGCAGGTAAAGCGTGTATCCACCGTCAACGAACAAATCGCCGCCCGGTCGATAATTTACCGGATATGCGGGTGACCCTTCCGGCGTAGTGCCGCGACTGTGGCACTGTCCGCACACCTGCGGATCCGTGCCGGGGTCAATGGCTGCACGTATTTCGACCAATTCCTCATCGTCCGGTCTTCGCCCGGCGTCGCTCGCTACATCGGCGTGTTCACTACCAGGGCCGTGACAAGCCTCGCAAAGAACCCCGGCGTCCTCCCAGCGACCACGTTCAACATTTACGCCGACTGCATGACAGCCCGCGCAGTTCTGAACAAAGTCATAGGCGGGGTCGGGCCAGCTTGCGGCCAGCGAATAGGCTTCCCAAGATTGAGTGACCGTATTCCAGCGCGCAGGTAGCACCTGATAGACGTTATTCTCGACCTCAACTACATAGGCCTGTGTGTAACGGCCTGAGCCGATTGCGTAAGCGATGTCATCCGCTGTAAATGGGCGAGCAGCATCTTCGCCCGGAAGTTGCACGGTACGCTCGGCGTTACCCTGAGCAAAATCACCCAGAATAGCATCCTTATCCCGGTCAGTGCGCTGCAAAGCCAGCGCGTGAACGCTGTCTTCATGATTACGCGACAGATCACGATGGCACGATTCACATTCGCCCGCACCAATATAGTCGCGGTCGTCGCCATCCTGCGCCAGCGTTGGCGTATCAGACAAGATGAATACACCAGCAGCAATCAAGATTGATCCGACAAAGAGCAGCAGTCCTATTTTCATGCTTCGCATCGTGAGGCAACCTTTACAGAAAGCCGCAATAGATATTGTGGGAGGTCTGTATGGCCTCCCACAAGGATGACAGGGGACTCACGCCATCCCAGGCTAATGCAATGACCGTCGGAACGGACGTTACATAACGCCCGCTCATAATTGTCCCGCTCACAATACTGCACGCAATCCGTCCTCATGATGATTCCGTTTCATCCTCTGGAATGATTCTCGGATCACACCGCCAGACCAAGGCGAACAGCAAGCAGTGCCGCCTGGGTTCGATCTGAAACATGCAGTTTCTGAAAGATATGCTGTACATGGGTCTTCACAGTTGGCAGGCTGATATTCAGGGTTTCGGCAATCACAGCGTTGTTCATGCCGCTGACCATCAGGCGCAGAACATCCCGTTCGCGTTCCGACAGCGCTTCCACGGGCATATCGTTCGGTTCAGGGGTCGGAGGCGAAAAATCGACAGCCTGTGCCAATGCTGCCTCCAACAGACTTCGATCAATCAGCTGATCACCGGCCGCCGCCGCGCGCACTGCCCGCACAATCTGGTCAGGATCGGTCTCTTTCGAGAGGTAGCCTGCCGCGCCGCCACTAATGGCACGCGCCAGATAGCCCGGATTGGCATATGTTGTGAGCATAATGACGCTCATGCGAGGCGCGGCAGCCTTAATGGCAGGCAGACTCTGCAACCCATCGCCGTCCTTCATACGAATGTCCAGCAGCATCACATCCGGCTGATACTCCCGCGCGATGATCAGCGCCTGTGACCCATTCTCCCCTTCGGCAACGACATCGAAACCGGACTGCATAAATAGCGCCCGCAAACCTTGCCGCACGATGCCATGATCATCGACCAGGGCGACGCGCACCAGTTGAGAATAATGTTCATCCATGAGCCTTGGCTCCATCTACCGCTGCGACGGACAACTGCCAAGGGATCCATACCGATACCGTTGTTCCCTGTTGGGGTCTGCTGTCCAATACACAGAATCCATTGAGCAGTTCCGCGCGCTCGCGCATCGTCGTAATACCAAACCCTCGTTCCTCGCGGATGACTCGTTCTGTGTCAAAACCTACACCATCATCCTGCACGCGCAGCGAAATACCTTCACCGTTGCTAAGCCGGAAACACACATGCTTTGCCTGCGCGTGCTTACGAGCATTGTTCAGTGCTTCCTGGGCGATACGGTAGACCGTAACGCTGACAACCTTGTCCGGTTCCTGTGACAGTGGACGCAGATCAAGATCAAGTGTCCACCCTGCCGCTGCCGCTGTTGACTGCGCCAGTTCAGCCAGCGCCGCGCTCAGCCCAAGGTCATCGAGGGTAGCAGGACGCAGCCCTTCAATAATGCGCCGCCCTTCCACAATTGCCTCACTCAGCGCGTCGCAACCGCGTTTAAAGCCATTTACATCAGGCGTCGGACAATGCTGCCGACAGTGGGTCAGATACAGCCGAGCACCAACCATCTGCTGGATTAAGCCATCATGCAAGTCGTAAGCAACGAGTTTGCGTTCTTCTTCCTGGGCCGTAATCAAGCGTTCAATCAACAACCGCGCGTCGCGACGTTTGCGCTCCAGTTCCTGTGCCATGTCATAGAATGTATGGGTCAGCGCGCCGATCTCGCCAGATGGCAGCACCGTTGGCGCCTGAGGAGCCGTTCCAGAATGACCAAACTCTGCAAGTTTGCGCTGCAAATCCAGCACTGGAGCCGCAATGTTGCGCGCAATGAGCAGTGCCAGCATGATTGCAGTGACCAATGCCAGCCCGACAAATATGACAGATCGACCATAGAACTGGTCAATTTCGGCATACAACACCGAACTCGGCATGTCCCGATACAGCACCCAGAACTGATTGGGCATCATGGATGACGGAAAGATGGTATGGTAAGCGTACACACTAACGCCCGTCTCAAATGTACCCGCGCGCCCCGAAAGCATAGCGTCCAACTCTGGTACGATCTGGCGCGTCCCGTCGTCCCTTTCTACAGAGACCTGTTCGAAATTCTGCGGGAACATCATGAACTTACCGTCCTGATCAACCATACCCCAGGCTTCGGTAGCGCTGTCGGCAGGAAGATTCTGGAGAACGGCGCTGGCATACATATCCACAAGAACCAAACCATCACCAGGCGGCAGCCGCAGCGCAAAATGCACAACAGCCGGACCGCCATCTACCAGTCCCTCATAGGCAAACGGGGATACATAGCTGGAAGCTGTTCGCAGAGGAATGATGTTCTGAAAATACGAGGCTTGGCTGCGGTCAGCCAGCTGCTCCGCGGCCACCACGAACGCGCGTTCACCGTCCGAATCTACGCGCACAAGCTCGCGCCCTGTCTCATCGATATATCGCAGATTCTGATAGACCGGACGAACCGAGAGCAGCACCAAGAAATCCTGCTCAACCGCCGCCAATCCACCCTGGCCTCGTCGGAAAGCCGTCAAGCTGGGCAACTCAGAGAGATGCAGTGCATCTCCCTGAGCCTGCGCCAGCGAGCGGACGATATGCTGTGCCTGCAACTGAACCTGATTGAGCGAGGTTTCCAGCGTCTTCTCTGAAAGCATCTGATGCGTGAATGAGTAGCCATAGACGCCGATCCCCAGCACGGGAATAAGCATGACAACTACAAACGCGACCACCAAACGGGTTCGCAACCCACTGAACAACCTCGTCACCAACAGCATCACAGCACCTCGCAACCCTCTCATCTGCTGTTACGTCGCATTCTGCTCGGATTGCTTGACAAGTCGCATCAGTTCAGCCTTCAAAGCGATACGCCGCTTCTCGTAGATTTTCTTCGCGATCTTGCCTGTTTGATGTTCCATATCCAGATCAGCGATCTGTTTGACCAACTCGTTGATGCGCTCCTGTCCTGGAGCAGCAGACTGCGGGGACGTGCGGTTCTGGCCACGTTCGCGCAGGTAAAGCACAAGCGCGGCTACCAGCGCCAGAACGCCCAAGGCGATCAGGATGACGGCTACTGGAGAAGGCTGGGACGAGCCACCCCCTGCTGTCGTCGTTGTTGTCGTTGTCGTCACGGCGACTTCGCCACTGACAGTAAACGTAATCGGTGTACCAGCAACCTGCGCCTCGGCATTACCGAACGACATCATCCCGCCGAAACCAGCACCCAGCGCTGCAACATTCGCTCCGCTGACGCTGATACCCGGCTGGGCAACCAACACTTCAAAGCCATTGTTCAGCGGGAAATCCAACACCTGTTGAATCTCAGCGCTGCCGGTATAGGGCACGGCATAACTGAGATGCACTGTATGCACATCACCTGGCATGACAGGCGCGGTATCAATGATCTCGCGCCCATCCGCAGAGTAGGAAAATCGACGGCTCTCATCACCAAACTGGAGCGGTTGTGCGCCTTCCGGCAGAGCAATTCTGATCGAAGCAGAAGTTTCTGTATCGTAGAAGGCACGATCGGAAGTGTTGACAATCGAAAGTAGCTGAACGACCTGAAGATCGCCCTCGACCACCTCCACCTGTGAAAGCAGGCGGTCGATTTGCAGCACGCTTGAATCAGTCGTGAACTCATACACCGGGACCGGTATGTTGAGAGCCGCCTCACCGTCGGAGAACGATTGAATATCGCTGGCGAACGTCACGCCGCTGGATTCAACACTGACGACATAGTGGTTGCCAGACTGTACGGCAATATCCGAGAACTGGAAGCTGCCATCATCGGCAACCTGACCATCCAAAGTCTGTTCCAGCGCGAATTCCTGATTGAGAACGTGCAGGCGCAGATTTGTCACAACTGGCAGCGCCGCCCCAGCCGTACCGCTTACCAGATTCCCGGTGATCAGTCCCGCCACCTGGGGTTGAACCTGCGGCGGATTTTGCGACAGCGTAAAGAGGTACATCGTAACAGCCCAACGCTCATCCGCGCTGAGCTTATCCGCCCACGGCGGCATAAGCTTATCGAGCCTGCCATTGGTGATGATGCTGAACCATTCCTCTGGCGTCGCACCTGCCGAGGTGGCCGGGTCGGTAAAGTCAATCGGCATCACGACCTGGCCGAGCTGCACGAGTTCACCATCCCCCTGCCCCGTCAGACCATGGCAGCGGGTGCAGTTCGCGGCATATATCTGCGCGCCCAGCGCCACATCAGCCTCACCTTCGGGCGGGGCAACTACTTCAGGAGTCGTCACAATCGACTCATCAACCAACGGTCGAGACACTGGCAAAGTCCCCACCACTGCTGGTTCACCAGCCAGCCCTTCACAGGCCGCCACCAATACAACCAGCAGTGGCAAAAACAGCTTGAGCAAACCTGACCGCTTCACATCTCACCTTCCCGCGCCGCTGCCACGCCGTGATTTGACGTAGTTAGCAATAACCTGTTCAACCGCATCATCCAGTTCTTTGTCGATCTGTGTTCCCTGCTCTGTTGTGCGCGGAACCTCAGCGGAACGTGTCGACGGTTGGCCGTTCAGCCGCTCCAGCGATTGCAGCAACGTTACACCCTGTTCAGACCAAACGGCGCGCTCGCTGGTATAGACTTCCTCAGACAGCTTACCTGTGTGGAAGTCTTCATCCAGCTCACGGATGGTGAGCAGCACACGCTCATATGCATTCAACAACTGTGCCCGCTGCTGCTGGTGCAGAAGCTCAGACGGCGACGCGGCGGCGCGACGTGCACGGATCAGCGGCAGCGCCAGAAAAGCTACCGTCAACACGACAACTACCAGTGATAAGACAAGACCTGCTGAACTCATGCGCTTTATCCCTTCACCAGCAGTGGATCAATGACTGCCTGAAGTGACTCCTGTGTCACTCCCGCGTAGATAAACTTCGCGACCTGACCGCGCTGATCAATGATGAACGTCTCCGGCACGCCGAGGATATTGTAGTCTTCGGAGATTCGGGTACCGATGTCAGGGGCGTTGAGATACGTGATGCCGAACTCCTCGATAAACTCGAGCGAACGCGGCCCATTATCGGCATAGGCGATACCAAGGAACACTACATCACCACGCGGCTGATAGTATTCCCAGGCCGATTGCAGTTCCCCTGCTTCATCGCGACACGGACCACACCAACTGGCCCAGAAGTTGATAACCACTACCTTGTCCTTGAAATCCGAGAGTTTGAAACTTTCACCCTCGAAAGTAGTGAAGCTGAAATCCGGAGCGGCGCCGTTGGTGGGCTGTGTCTGGTTTTGTCGCGAGAGTGCCAGGCCAAAAATGACCGCAGCAACGACAATACTAACCAGCAGGACGATGGAACCAAGGCCAAAGCGTCCCCGTGGGCTTTCCGGTTCTGCGTTCGCTTCCGGGAGATGTACTGACTGTTCCATCGCTAACCTTCCAGGTCTTTCTGTAACTGGTCATAGTATGGGGAATTCGTGCCGACAGCAGGCGCAGCAGGAGTTGAGGAACGTGAACGGCGGCGCAGCACAAAGGTCAGGCCCACAATCGCACCTGCGACAATGAACAGATAGGGTGTAACGAGCGAAAGCGCCCGTAACGCGGGATCCTGAGGAGTACCCACAACACGGTCTCCGAAGCGCGTCACGAAATCGTTGATAATCTGTTCCTCAGTCATGCCCGATTCCAACTGCAAGCGAATCTCGTTGCGCCAGTCATCGCAAGCTGCCGTGCCGCACGCATCCAATGGGATGTTCTCGCAAACGGGGCAGTACAACTTCTGGGCGATGGCATTCACTTCATCGTCCGTCACGACATCTTCCTGCGCCAGAACCGGTGCTGCCACTAAGAGCAGCGCCACCAGAAGCAGCCAAAACATCGCTTTCATGCGCGGCCTCCCTTGCGGGCCGGTGTGCCCACCATCGCCGCTTCCGGGCTGCGCACACGCGCCGGAAGCACCTCACGCGGCCAGGTAGCCAGCACTGTACCGAGGATCAGCACAAAGCTGCCCCACCAGATCAGATTGATGAGCGGGTTGATGTAGACTTTAAAAGTTGCTTCGTTCTGGTTGATCGGTTCCCAGTTCACGAGCAGGACATAGAAGTCGTTCTCCAACGTGCTGTGCGCCCCGGCAATCGTCATCGACTGCATTCCATCGTTCTGCGGGAAGAAATCGCGGCGTGGGCGCAGCGTGGCAATCTCGTTACCACCGCGCAGCACCGTCACCTCGGCAATGTCCATCACGCGGCCATCGTCGGCAATCTGGTTCCCCAGCAGTTGGTCATAACGCATCGTATAGCCGCCAATTTCCAGCGACTCGCCCACTCCCAGCGTCTGCTGCGTTTCCATCTGGAACAGCGTGCTGCCGATGACACCCAGGCCGATAACGGTGATACCCAGATGGATCATGTAGCCGCCGTAACGGCGCGGGTTGCGCTGCAGCAGCATCAAGAACGAGCGGAACAGGCTTTCCTGCTGCGTTTTCTGGCGCGCCATCATGCCGCGATAGGTCTCGAAGATAGCGACCCAACCCGCCAGCAAGACGATGCCATAGGCCAGAAGTGCCCCGGCTTCGGTCATACCCGTCAGCATGATCACAACCAGTGAAAGTAGTGTGAAAACAACCGGGATCAGCATCGCCCGCCCCATACGCATCAACGACGTTACGCCCCAGGCAGAGACCGGCGCAACACCCATCAGGATGTACATGATGGCGAACAGCGGCGGCGTCACGCTCATGAAGTAATCAATGCCAAGCGTGATGTTGGTGTTCATCACCAGTTCAGAGATGATTGGCGCGCCAAAGCTGCCCCAGAAGATCGCGATGAACAGCGCCAGAAAGACGATGTTATTCACGACAAACAGCGTCTCGCGACCGAGGATGTTGGTGAAACGATGCTCATCAGCCAGCTTGCCCTGGCGGTGCCGCCACAACAACAGTGAGACGGACACAAACGTCACCGCAAACCAGAACAGGAACATCGGAAAACCGATGCCGCTGCGAGCAAAGCTGTGAACGCTTTCGACCAACCCGCTGCGTGTCGCGAACGTCCCAAAAATAACGGCGCTGAAGGTACCGATGACCAGGAACATATTCCACAGCTTCAACATGCCGCGTTTTTCCTGGATCATCACACTGTGCAAAAACGCTGTACCGATCAACCAGGGCAGGAAAGCCGCATTCTCAACCGGATCCCAGCCCCAATAACCGCCCCACCCTAACACGTCATAAGCCCAGCGCCCGCCAAGCACCAGACCCAGCGTCAGGAACAGCCAGGCCACTAAGGTCCAGCGCCGCGATACTTTGATCCAGTTGTTGGAAAGATCACCGGATGCCAGTGCCGACATA